>JALTCA010000068.1:0-6404 GCA_027008245.1 Desulfurellales bacterium | reverse complement strand
GGTGATAACGTAGAGTTAACAGTTGAACTCATAGCACCTGTTGCCCTTGAGAAAGAGACACGCTTTGCTATCAGGGAAGGTGGTAGAACAGTTGGTGCTGGTGTAATAACGGAGATATTGGAGTAAGCCAATGCGTGAAATGGTAACACTTGCTTGTTCTGAGTGTAAAAGAAAGAATTATACCAGCACGAGGGACAAGAAAAAGTCTAAAGAAAAATTGGAATTAAGGAAATACTGTCCATATTGTAGAAAACATACAATACATAGAGAGGTAAAGTAGGCCAGTAGCTCCAATTGGTAGAGCGGCGGTCTCCAAAACCGTTGGTTGGGGGTTCGAATCCTCCCTGGCCTGCCATTTTTGTTATGATGAAGAAGATTACAGGTTTTTTAGAAGAAGTAAAGTTAGAGTTTAAAAAGGTAGTTTGGCCTGGTAAGAAAGAAGTAACTTCTGCCACTATCTCCGTTCTGATTTTTACGGTGGTAGTGGCCTTTATTTTGAGTATTCTTGATTACCTTATGTCTATAGGTTTGCAGTCGCTATTTAAATAAAGAAGGTTAACATAAATGAGTGATGTTAGATGGTACACTATCCATACGCAGGTTGGCTATGAAGAGAAAGTGAAGTCTATGCTTGAAAATAAGTTGAAAGAGATGGGCTTACTTGATGATGTGGAAGAAATTTTTGTACCTTTTGAAGAGGTCATTGTTATAAAGAAAAACAACAAAAAAGAGAAGGTAAAAAAATGTCTTTACCCGAGCTATGTTTTTGTTAAGGCTAAAATGAGCGACAAACTTTACAATATAGTGAGGAAAATGTCTTTTGCTTCGGGCTTTATTGGTTATAAAAACGAGCCTGCTCCAGTAGATGAATCTGAAATTAAGCAGATAAAAGATAGAGTTGAAAGCTCAAAGGAGGCCCCAAGGCTGTCGGTTTCTTTCGAACCTGGAGAATCTGTTAGGGTCCTAGACGGTCCTTTTGCCAACTTTACTGGAACTGTTGATGAGGTTGATGTTGAGAAGGGTAGATTAAGAATATTGGTTAGCATATTTGGTAGGTCAACACCAGTTGAATTAAATTACAATCAGGTAGAGAAAGTAGAATAAAAGGGAGTTAAAAATGGCAAAGAAAGAGGTAGTTGCTCAAATTAAGTTGCAAATAGAAGCAGGCAAGGCATCACCTGCTCCTCCTGTAGGTCCGGCTTTAGGTCAACATGGTGTAAACATAATGGATTTTGTTAAAAAGTTTAACGATGTTACAAAGGATAGAATGGGCGATATAGTGCCTGTTGTCATCACAGTTTATGCTGATAGATCTTTTGACTTCATAACAAAGACGCCACCTACAAGTTCGTTGATAAAGAAAGTCTTAGGTATAGAGAAAGGCTCAAGCGATCCAGCAAGGCAAAAGGTTGGCAAATTAACAAAAGAACAAGTAGAGGAGATTGCAAAGATTAAGCTTCCTGATTTGAATACAAGTGAAATTGAAAAGGCAATGAAAACAGTTGCTGGCACAGCTATAAATATGGGAGTAGAGGTAGAGGAGTTTTAAATTTAACTTTACCACTGTTAGTGGGAGCTCTAAAGAAAAAAGGAGAGCGTTATGGCAAAGAGAGGTAAGAAGTATATTGAAGCCTTGAAAAAATATAATCATCTGGAGGAATATTCTTTGGACGAGGCTGTAAAGATTCTTAAAGAGATATCTTATGCTAACTATGATGAAACAGTTGAGGTGCATATGAAATTGGGCGTTGACCCAAGGCACTCAGATCAAATCGTTAGAGGCTCTGTTACACTTCCTAATGGAACCGGAAAAAAGGTTAGAGTTTTGGTTTTTGCAAAGGGTGAGAAGATTAAAGAGGCTGAGGAAGCTGGCGCTGACTATGTGGGTGGTCAGGAGTACGCTGATAAAATAGCCAAAGAGGGCTGGCTTGAGTTTGATAAAGTTATTGCAACACCAGATATGATGGGTGTTGTAGGTAGATTAGGTAAGATTTTAGGTCCGAGAGGACTAATGCCAAATCCAAAGATTGGAACTGTTACGTTTGATGTAGCTGATGCAGTAAAGAGAGCAAAAGCTGGAGAGGTGGAATTTAGGGTTGATAAAACGGCCAATATTCATGTGGGTGTTGGCAAGAAATCTTTTGATAACGAGAAACTAAAGGAGAATATAATTACACTATATGAAGCGATTGTTAAGGCTAAGCCATCTGCGGCTAAGGGTAAGTATATAAAGTCATTCCATATAGCTACAACTCATTCTCCGAGTGTTAAGATTAATGTACAATCACTATAAAGTTAACATAAAGATTGAGAGGTCAAAGACTGTGGGTAGCCCAGGGGCTTTAAAGCAGGCCTACAGGAGACCAGTTTTTGGCCCGTCCAAGAAAGGAGGGGGATATTGAAGAAAGAACGGAAAGTAGAGTTAGCTGAGAAGCTAAGGGAGAGGCTACAGGAAGCCAAGATGATTATTATTTCAGAATACGCTGGCTTAACTGTAGATCAAATGGAGTCCATAAGGAACTCTGTCAAGGAAAAGGGCTATACGTTTAACGTTATTAAAAACAACATTGTAAAGAAAGCTATTGAAGGTACTGAATGGGAGACTTTAACAGACAGATTAAGTGGCCCTAACGCTTTTGCTTTGTGTTTTGATGACCCAGCTGAGCTTGCAAAGCTGTTGGTAGAGAAATCTAAAGAGTTTAAAAAACTAAAGGTTAAGCTTGGCTGCTTGGATGGTAAGATTCTCGAAGCAAAAGATGTTGTAGCTTTGAGTAAATTACCTCCAAGGGAAGTGTTGTTGGCTCAGCTTTTGGGAACTATGAAGGCTCCTGTGTCTGGTTTTGTCAATGTTTTAGCGGCCAATATAAGGCAGCTTCTGTATGTACTTAAAGCAATAGAAGAAAAGAAAAAAGGAAATTAAGAGGAGGGGTTAAATGGCAGAAATTACAAAGGAAGATGTTATTAAATTTATTGAAAATATGACTGTTGTTGAGCTTGCAGATTTTGTTAAGGAATTAGAGGATAAATTTGGAGTTAGTGCGGCTGCTCCTGTTGCTGCTGTTGCTGCTGCACCTGCTGCAGGTGGAGAAGCAGCTCAAGAGCAAGAAAAAACAGAATTTGATGTAGTTTTGAATAAAGCTGGCGACAAGAAAATCCAAGTTATCAAAGTTGTTAGAGAGCTTACAGGATTAGGTCTTAAAGAGGCTAAAGCTCTTGTTGATGCTGCACCTAAAGCTGTTAAAGAGAAAGTCAGCAAAGAAGAAGCTGAGCAGATTAAGGCTAAGTTAGAAGAGGCTGGTGCTGAAGTCGAGATTAAATAATCTTGATAAAAGGTGGGCTTACTACTATACGGTCAGGAAAGGGGCAAATGCCTCTTTCCTTTTTTTTTCGAAAAATCTTTTTATAAAAGTAGACGAGGTGCATAATGGCTAAACCTCTAAATTTAGATTACAGAATGAGGGTTAATTTTTCAAAAGCCGATGAAGTTTTAGAGATACCTGATCTTTTAAGACTTAACATAGATTCCTTCGAGGAATTCATAGATAAAAATAGTAAAAAAGAAAAGAATTTGGATAATGCTCTAAAATCCATTTTTCCCATAGATGATACACACGGTAGGTTGCGTTTAGAATTGGTGGATTGGTATATTACCCCTCCGAAATTTTCTCCTGATGAGTGCAAAGCAAAGGGTTTGTCCTATACGGGGAATCTAACCATAAAGGTGAGGCTTACCCAATGGAATATAAATGAACAAACAGGAGAAAAAGTTAATATTGAAGATATAAAAGAACAAGATATTTATGTAGGAGAAATACCTTTAATAACAGAATCTGGTAGCTTCGTTGTAAATGGTGTAGAGCGTGTTATTGTAGGGCAGCTTCATAGGTCTCCCGGTGTTATATTTAAGAAATTGTCTGAGTTTGCTGGTAGAAGTCTTTACTATGCACAGATAATTCCTGAGCGCGGCAGTTGGATAGAATTTGAAACCGAGGCTAGAGAAATAATTACGACAAGAATTGATAGGAAAAAGAAATTCCCAGCTACGATAATTTTACAAGCACTTGGTATAACTGAAGAAGAGATGCTAAATAGATTTTATAACACTGTTAATGTAAGGATTGAAGCCGGTAGGATTTATGCGAAGTTAGAAGATTCAATAGTGGGTTTCAAAGTTGATAGTGATATTGAAGTAAATGGTGACGTATTGATAAATGAAGGTAAAAAAATTACCCGTAGGATTTTTAAAAAGCTTAAAGAATCAGGGATTGAGTTGATTCCTATAAGGGAAAGTGAGCTTTTTAATAAGTATTCGGCAAGTGTTGTAAAGGTAAATGATGAAGGTGAAGATGTTGTTGTTCTTGATATTGGCTCTCGTCTAGATAAAGAAAAACTGAGTTTTATAAAGAAATTCGATAAAGAGTTTAAGGTTATTTATTCTGAATTTGACGACTATTTTATATTGAATACTATTCTTGCCTCCAGAGAGGTTTTGAGAAAGAGAAGAGTTGCCTTACCAGATGAGCTATCAACCGAAAATGTGGCAAGAATATTTATACATACGCTTTTAAGGCCAGGTGAACATACATCTGTTGAGGATGCTAAGAAATTTTTTGATAATTTATTCTTTGACCCTGAAAGATACGATATTTCCCAAGAGGGAAGGATAAGGATAAATGAAGTGTTTGGTCTTGATATTCCAGAAAGTGTTAGGACTTTGACAAAAGAGGATTTTCTGGGATTACTTAATCACCTAATTTTACTTGTAAATGATAAAGCTGTTCCGGATGATGTTGATAGTTTGACAAATAGAAAGGTAAATTTAATTGGAGATCAGCTTTATAGAGAAGTGAGAAATGGCCTTTTAAGGATGCAGCGTTTAGTTAAAGACAAACTTGTTATGAGAGATATTGACAATATTACTCCCTACGATGTCATAAATGCAAAACCTGTGGCAGTGGCAATCAAAGATTTTTTCTCCACAGGACAACTATCCCAGTTTTTAGATCAAACTAATATTTTATCTGAAATATCCCATAAAAGAAGATTGTCTGCTTTAGGCAGTGGAGGATTGACAAGAGAGAGGGCTGGATTTGAAGTTAGAGATGTCCATCCAAGCCATTATGGTAGGATTTGCCCAATTGAGACCCCCGAAGGTGCGAACATAGGTCTTATTTCTTCTTTAGCTATTTATGCTAAGGTAAATGAGTTTGGTTTTATAGAAACTCCATATAGGGTAGTAAAAAATGGCAAGGTCACAAAAGAAGTTATATATTTAAGTGCATCAAAGGAAAAAGGCTATATTATAGCACAGGCAAACGCTCCTTTGAATGAGGATAGTACTTTTAAGAATGAGTATGTAGCAGCAAGGAAAGATGGTGAATTTGTTATAGTTCATAACAGCGAAGTGGATTTAATGGATGTTTCCACAAATCAGATAGTATCCGTTGCAGCTGGTTTAATTCCGTTTTTAGAACACGATGACGCAAACAGAGCTTTAATGGGTTCAAACATGCAGAGACAGGCGGTGCCTCTTTTAAGGCCAGAGGCTCCACTTGTGGGTACAGGTTTAGAGCCCGTAGCTGCTAAATATTCACGGTATGCACTTGTTGCCAAAAGAGATGGAAAGGTTGTTAGAATAGATAACAAAATTTACGTATCTTGCAAAACAGATAGTGGCTATGAGTTGGACGTATATCCATTGAAAAAATTTTTAAGGTCAAATCAAGATACCTGTTTTTCTCAAACGCCAGTTGTAGAAGTTGGAGATTACATAAAAGAAGGGCAGATTATAGCAGATGGCCCTTCTATGGATAAGGGTGAACTTGCCCTCGGTAAGAACCTTGTAGTAGCCTTTGTCTCTTGGAGAGGCTATAATTATGAAGACGGTATTACAATATCAAGAAGGGTGGTTGAAGAGGATTTATATACATCTATTCATATAAAGGAATTTAGTGTTTATGTTAGAGATACAAAGTTTGGAGTTGAGGAGATTACAACAGATGTTCCAAACGCATCCAGCGAGATGATTAAGAATTTAGATAAAAATGGTATTGTGCGTATAGGGGCTTATGTTAAACCGGGTGATATTTTAGTTGGTAAGGTCACTCCAAAGGCTGAGACCCATTATTCACCAGAAGAGAAACTCCTCCGTTCAATATTTGGAGAAAAGGCTGCCAATGTTTCTGATTCATCATTGAAGGTTCCATCAGATACAAGCGGCATAGTTGTTGATGTTCAGATTTTGCATAGAAGGGGTACCCAGATAAATCCAAGGGAGAAAGAGATTGTTCAGGAAGAAAAAGAAAATATAAATAGAGAACTAAAACACAAACTTAGACTTCTTGAGCAACTCAGATTGGATAGCATAAGAGAGGCTATTGCTGAGAGAGCTTTGGAAAGTAATC
>JALTCA010000067.1:0-1920 GCA_027008245.1 Desulfurellales bacterium | reverse complement strand
GGGAAGAGCTCGCTGCCCATGTGGATATGATAATTGTGCTTGGTGGCGATGGAACGTTTATCTCTGCTGCAAGGTCTGTTAATGAATCTAAAAAAGACATACCTATCCTCGGAGTTAACTTGGGAAGAATGGGTTTTTTAACAGAGGTTCCTCTCTCTTCAATGTATAATGTTTTGGATAAAATATTCATTCAAGGTGATTACTATTTGGAAGAAAGAATGATGTTGGATGTTGAAGTTTACAATAATTCAGAAATATTCAGTAAAAAGACCGTTTTTAATGATGCTGTTGTAAGCAAAGGCGCTTTGGCAAGGATAGTGCCCATAAATGTGAGAGTCAGTCTTGAGGGTAGAGTTCTTGATGTTGCTACGTATCACGCAGATGGTTTAATAGTATCAACTCCATCTGGCTCCACTGCTTACAATCTGGCATCTGGTGGGCCAATCGTATATCCAACTATGGATTGTATAATTCTGACTCCTATATGCCCGCATACTTTGTCTAACAGACCCATAGTATTGCCGGATAGTGCAACGCTGTCTGTTAGAATAGTAGAGAATGTTGAAGATGTGATGGCTACGTTAGATGGCCAAATAGGGTATAAAATTACCGAAGAACAAAAAATAGTTATAAGAAAATCTACAAGAAAGATTAAATTAATTACACAAAGAGATAAAAGCTATTTTGATGTTTTAAGAACAAAACTCAACTGGGAAGAGAGGAAGATTAGAAGCGTGAGATGTTAAAAAGGGTAGAGATAGAGAATTTTTTGACCATTGAGAAGTGTGTTTTAGAGCCATCGAATACAATTACGGCCATTGTTGGTGAATCTGGAAGTGGAAAATCGTTGATAATCAAAGCAATAGACTACGTCTTTTCTCAAAAGGTTGACACAAGCATTGTAGGTAATTTTGCAGATTTTTCGAAGGTTTCCCTGCTGTTTCAGTTATCTGACGAGCAAAAGAAGGTCTTGTCCGATTTTGGCATCTTTGATGATGAGGTGGTCTTTACTAAAGTTATAAAAAGGGGTTCAACAAGGGTTTTGATCAACCATGAGCCTGTAACAGCCAAGATTGTTTCTTCGTTTAAAGGCCTTTTTTTAAGCATCGTTTCCCAAGATTATAAATTTGAGATATTCTCCAGTAATAAGCTTTTGGGTGTGATCGACACACGTGTTGATAGACCAATTATCGAGGATTTTAAGGTTAAATTTTTGGAGTATGAAAAACTCAAAGGTAGAATAGAAAAGCTTGAGGGTAAGCTAAAGGAAATTACAGAGAAGCACCCCGAGATACTGCTTGAGGAGATAGAGAAGGTTAACCCAAGAAAGGGTGAATATGAGGAGCTCTTGGATAAGCTGAACAGGGTAAAAAGTTCAAAACTTGCGATAGATGTGGCAAAGGATGCTGTATTTGAGCTTTACGAGAAGGATGGGTCAATAGAGGGTTTCTTGAATAGGTTAGTGTCCAATTTGGATAGACTTGAAACCCAATCTTTTAAGTTTTCTTCAAAGGATGCCCTAAATGAGGCGTTAGAGCTTATACGTTCGGCGAAAGATGAGCTTTACGATGTGCTAAATCAAGACCTTTCAGATATAGATGTGGATAAGATAAACGCCCGTTTGTTTCAGCTTGAGAAATTGAAAAGAGAGTTTGGAAGGGATTTGGATGAAATAGTTGGGCAAAGGGAGCAGTTAAAATCCTTGATAGACGAAAAGGAAAGGATTTTGGACGATATAGACGAGCTAAAAAGGGAGTTGGAAGAAAAAGAAAAGGCAATGATTAAAAGTGCGATTAATTTGTCAAAGGAAAGGAGAAGGGTTGCTGATTTGATCGAGAAGAGGATAAAGGAGCATTTGGCAGAGCTCAATATGGAAAACAGCAGGGTTAAGATGGTCTTCACGCAGGATATGGTTACAAG
>JALTCA010000066.1:0-85454 GCA_027008245.1 Desulfurellales bacterium | reverse complement strand
GATACAACCATTTGTGGGGGATAATTGCCGTTATTCTGGGAAGTATATCTGCTTTCTGGGGAGCTATATCTGCTGCAGCCTCAAAGGGTTTGAAGATTCTGCCTGCATACTCAACAGTTGAAAACAATGGAATGATTTTGGCAATGTTGGGTTTTGCAGCCTGTGCTCATGCATATTCCACGAGTTCAACACTGTTTGAATTTACCTACCTCACGGCAATTGTACTTTCCCTCTCACACACACTTGCAAAGACACTTCTTTTCTTGTCAATTGGACAGGCCAAGGAGCAATTGGGTGAGGAAAGTATTGATAATGTGAGAGGGATACATGAGAGCGTTGGAAAAATTCCAGCTTTGGGTGTTGTGATCTCAGGCCTATCGTTTAGTGCTTTTCCTCTTCTTTTGGGTTATGTGGCTGAATGGATGATGTTGGAGTCGATATTCCAATCTTATCAATTCACAAGCGTGTTTAACAGGGTAATAACCTCAACGGGAGGGGTTCTTTTGTCTTTGGGTATGGGCTTTGCATCATTCTCTATGATAAAATTAATAGGCTACTCTGCATTGGGTTTTTCACACGGTAAAAAAGCTAAACCAATGAACAGATTTTTTATGCACTCAGCGGAACTTTTTTTGATGGGTTTAATAGCACTCTTTAGCTTTTTTGCTGTAAGGTTGTTTTTTGGACTTGGGTATTCTCAGTTTGTAATAGGTGCATTAGCTGTTCCTAAGGGCTGGCTCATTGCAAGTGCTAAACCTGTTTTCGGAGTTATATCACCTGCATTTTTGGCTATAGTTTTGGCGGTTTTATTTGTTGTTCCGTTTGCTATCTATCTAAAAAGCAGGGCAACAACAAAAAGGGTCATCTCCTGGAATGGAGGTTTAAGCTTAAAAGAAGAGGAGTATTTTACAGCCAACGCATTCTCTTTTATAATCGAGTACATCTTGAGATTTGTTTATGCGACAAAAGAGATAAAGGATGGAAATCGAGCGTTTGTCTCGATCAGAGACGTATTTGATGATGTTTATAATTATTTTGTAGGAATAGTTAATAGAGTTACATATCTGATAGGTAAGCTTATTATGAATGGTAAGGTTTATTTTTATCTCTCTTATATTTTGACTATGTTTATTTTGATATTTGTTTTCTTTGGGTAAATTTACGATAAAAGAAATAATTAAATTTTATGAACTGTAGTATTAGTAAAACTTGTATCGTAAATATCATAACTTTTCATAATTTTTATTCTATAAAAAAATTGACTTATTTTTTAAGCTAATATATAAGACACCCCATGTAGGTAGTAAGGCAAAATTCATTTGATTGTGGGAGGGTAGGATGAAAAAGTGGTCTCTCTCGGTTTTGTTTATTTTGTTTATGGCTCTCTCGAGTTTTGGTAATACCTTAGGTGTATGTGGTTTTGTTTATAACATTCACCATGAGCCTGTGGATGATGTTGATGTTAGCCTCATATCTGGCGGCAAGGTTATAGCTCACGCAAAAACAGAATCTAACGGTAGCTACATAGTTAAAGCACCAATAAAGAGTAATGTCGATGCATCGAAACTAAAGGTAGAGTTTTTTAGAACGGGTTACAAAACGATAAATGTGGAATTAAAAGATCTGCTAAAGGGCAAGAGTGCAAAAAATGGCGTTTTGTATGTTGGTGAAGTGAACGAAGTTATGCACAGGACAATAACGCCGGCTTTTTGGATTTCATTGATAATTTTAATAGGCATATTTGTTCTGATATCATTTGATGTGTTGCATAGGACTGTGGCAGCGATAGTAGGAGCTGCATTGTTGTTGTTTATCTCTTACACACTTGGAATTTTCGATAGAAGTTTCTTTATAATCTCATTTGACCAAGCTATACATGCAATCGATTTTAACGTTATATTTTTGCTTATGAGTATGATGATAGTTGTAGGTGTTATGAAGAAAACAGGTGTTTTCCAGTGGCTTGCGTATAAATCTTACGCTATATCTAAGGGAAATGTGTTTTTGCTCTCAGTTATATTAATGTTTGTCACAGCTATTGTGAGTGCTTTTCTTGACAATGTTACAACAATGCTTCTACTTGCACCCGTTTCAATTGAGATAGCCGTTATGTTGGATATAGATCCGTTTAGTTTGTTAATACCCGAAGTTTTAGCCTCCAATATGGGTGGAACAGCCACGTTAATTGGTGATCCGCCAAATATCATGATAGGTTCCTATGCTCATTTGACGTTTAATGACTTCGTTATTGAACTAACCCCTGTAATTTTGATAATCGTGGCTGTTAATGCTTTGGTTATGAAGTTTTTTTTCAACAAAGAGTATAAAAAGGGTAAGGTGGAAAATGTTGAAGCGCTTTTGGAAAAACTAAGGCAGGAATACAAGATTACAGACCCAAAGCTATTGAAGTATTGCCTTGCAATTCTGGCTTTTGTCATAGCTCTATTTGTGGCACACGGTGCTTTGCACATGGAGCCTTCTATTGCAGCCATGATAGGTGCAGCTTTGATACTCTTGTTTAGCGGTGTTGATATTACAGATGTCATGGAACACGATGTTGAATGGACGACGCTTGTGTTCTTCATGATGCTGTTCATTATAATTGACGCTTCGGTAGAAACAGGTTTTATATCCATGATAGCGTCTTGGGTAAAGGATCTGTCAGGTAGCAGTTTAACAATAGCGATTATTTTGATATTGTGGGTCAGTGCTGTTGCCTCTGCGTTTATTGATAATATTCCATTCACAGCTACGATGTTGCCTGTCGTAGGGTATTTAAGCCAGACAATTCCACATGCCGGCAATACACTGTGGTGGGCTTTGTCTTTAGGGGCTTGCTTGGGTGGAAATGGTACTTTGATCGGTGCAAGTGCCAACGTTGTTACAGCGGGTATAATGGAGAAGGCTGGATATCCAGTGACGTTCAAGCGCTTCTTAAAGGTTGGTGCACCTGCAACGTTTGTTTCTATAGTCATTAGTATGATCTGGCTGTTTATAGGAGGTTAAAAGATGGAATATAAGCTTGTGGTTTTGGTTAAGGATTGTCCTTCTTGTAAAAGAGCTGTCAAAATGGCGAGTAAAATTGCAAAAGAGGAAAATATAGACACTGTTCATCTTCTCTTTGTTAACGATACAGACTTTTTTGCTGGCGGAGGCACAGCTTATTTGGAGAAAGAACTTGAGCAGGGGCTTGAACACATAGGAGAGGCTATATTTGACAAGATGGAAAACCTCTTAAGGGAAGATAACGGTATCGTAAACGTCAATAGAATTGAATTGAAAGGCAAGATGTCAAAAGTTATTTTTGATTTTATCGAAAATAACAAAGTAGGAACTTTCATAATACCATTGGAGGAACGGGGTCCTATAGAGAAAATTGTAACAAGTGAAGATATTGCGCCTTATATAGAGAAGATAAAGGAAAAAGTTGATAAATGTATAATAGTTGAGTAATGTTGCACGCTAAGATTATAATTTAAATGTTTGTAAAGGTAAATAAACTTTTGAAAAGGAAATGAACTGTTGGTTCATAGTAAAATAGTATGTGTGATACTAACGGAGCTGTTAAATGTTCAGCAAAGCCTTGACTAATTTTTTCTGAAAAGTAGAATAGCGCTTGAAGGAAAAAAAGGAGGTGTGATGATATGGGGAAAGCGGGGAAGCTTAGTCGGTTTGTCTTTACGCTTGTAATTATGTTTGCATCTTGGCTGATGCTGACTGTCACTTTACGTAAAGATGAACTTGTGGTTGGTTTTGTTGTTTCTTTTTTGGTAGCTCTTCTGGGTTCAGAATATTTGTCCGAACATGGTTTAGCCCATTTTTCACCTAAACGTATTATCTACTTGATTATCTACATTCCCTACTATTTGTGGCAAATACTCCTTGCCAATTTTGATGTTGCATATAGGGTGTTGTCCCCGAGTATGCCTATTAAACCGGGCATAGTTAAGGTGAAAACAAACCTTAAGACAGATTCCGGAAAATTATCTTTGGCTAATTCCATAACAATGACACCTGGAACGCTCACTATTGATGCTAAAGACGACACACTTTTGATTCACTGGATTTATGTTAAAGATGCAAGTGAAGAGGGAGCAACAAGAGAGATTGGAGCACCATTTGAGAAATTTTTAAAGGAGATATTCGGATGAGCGTGCTGGAATGGATTTTTGTGGGAATAGCGGGCATAGCGTTGCTTTTATCTGTTGTAAGAATGGTAGTAGGGCCTGATGTTGCGAACAGAACTGTAGCTTTGGATGTTTTTACTACTGTTAGTGTAGCTCTATTTGTTTTCTTTGCAATGGTATTTGATCGCTACATTTATATAGATGTGGCTTTGGTTTACGCTATCCTTTCATTCATTGGCGTGTTGATTGTTGCCAGGTTTATTGAGAGGGGGTTGTAGTTATGCTACGAGAGATAGTGGGTTATTTTTTCCTGTATTTCGGCGCTATATTTTTGCTTTTAGGTTCTTACGGTCTTGTTAGGTTTCCAGACCTTTATACGAGAATGCAAGCTTCTACAAAATCCACAACCCTGGGTGCCTTTTCTTCGGTTATAGGGGTAGGTATTTTACATCCAGATTGGTTTATTAAGTGTATTTCTGTTGCTATATTTATACTTCTTACAGCACCCATTGGGTCAAGTGCCTTGATGAGAGCTGCATACAAAACGGGTGTTCCTCTGGATGAAAGAACGGTTGTGGATGAAGCAAAGGAATTCTTTGCTGAAGATGAGAAGGAGGAAGCAAAATGATTTATGTTGCCTGGGTGCTGATAATATTTATGATTGTACTATCGATTTTGGCTATAGAGCTTAAAAACCTTATAGCTGCTGTCATTGCCATGGGTGCTGTTAGTTTAATTATCTCTGTGTTGTTTTTACTCTTGCAGGCTCCAGATGTTGCTATGGCAGAGGCAAGCATAGGGGCGGCCCTAGTCATGATTATCTACGTCATAGGAATTAGACAAACCGAAAGGAGAGAAGAATGATTAGAAAAGTAGTTTACTCGATATTCCTTGCGATTATCGTTCTCTCTTTAGTGTTGTTTTTCGCTGCTTTTCCCTTTGGTAAGAACAAAATGACAGTGGGTAAGTACTATATTGATCATGGTGTGCAACAAACAGGTGCAGCAAACATAGTAACCTCTGTTGTTTTGGATTACAGGGGTTTTGATACGTTAGGTGAGGTTTCTGTTTTGTTTGCCGCAGCTGCCGGAGTTGGCATTCTGCTGTATATGATAGGAGAGAATAGAAGAAAGAAAAAAATTGAAATCAAACCGAATTTTGTTGTTCGTGTCGGTTCCCGTATTGTATTCCCGTTTATTTTGTTGTTTGGCGCCTACATCTTTGTACATGGACACTTGACACCGGGTGGAGGTTTCCAAGGGGGTTCGATAATTGCATCCGGATTCCTATTGTTGTATCTTGCTTATCCTGGTTACAGGCTTAAGAGAAAAGGGCTTGCTGCTATTGAAGGCTTGGCAGGACTTACATTTGTATGTCTTGGTTTGTATGGACTATTGACACCTAAGGTTTCTTTCCTTTACAACTTCCTGCCAATGGGTACTTTCAATACTCTCGTAAGTGCTGGTATTCTTCCAATAATTTACATCGCAATTGGTTTTAAAGTCGCCTCTGAATTTGCTGGAATTATAGATGATGTAATGAGCGATGTTATGTACCACGGAGGTGAGGAATGATATATTATGTAAGCTCTTTGCTTTTGATTGCCATAGGTTTATATGCTGTTTTGGTTAAGAGTAATCTTATAAAAATAATTATTGGATTAGATTTCCTATCTTCGGGTGTGAATCTTCTGATTATAAGCATAGGTTATATGAACCATGGAACAGCACCTATATTCTCAAGAGTTGGCTTGAACCCGAATACCATGGTAGACCCAATACCTCAGGCTTTAACCCTTACGGCTATAGTTATAGATGCCTCTGAATTGGCATTGGCTGTGGCTTTTGTAGTACTTTTATACAGGTATTACAAAACTCTTGATATCAAGAAGATAAGGAGTTTGAAATGGTAAGCGCAGCACATCCAATATTATTGATAGCGGTTCCACTCTTTTTTGTATTTCTAGCGGTCTTGTTTTCCTCGTTTTTTAAGGGCATCGTGAAGTATCTTCCAATTATTGCTTTTGGTATTGATCTAATTGTGATTTACCAATTGATACCTGAGGTTTTAGGGAAAGGTATGGTTATGTCAACAACGGCTGGTTTTAAGCCACCGTTGGCCATTGACATTGTAGTTGATAGACTTTCTCTTATTCTTGCAGGTATAGGTTCTGTCTTAGGTTTTTTGGTTTCTATATATAATGTTTCTTATATTGATGAGGAGCCTCAGGAGAGATATTATGCTCTCTTCACACTCCTTGTAACAGGAATTATATGGATGATTGTCACAGGTGACATTTTCAACCTTTTTGTTGCATTTGAGGTAACTTCTATTGCTGCATTTGGTCTTGTTGGGTTTCACAGAGACCAAGGAGCTGTTGAAGCTGGTTTCAAATACTTAGTTATGGGTTCCATTGGTGGTTCTTTGTTGCTTGTGGGGATAATAATGTTGTATGCTGCTACTGGAACATTGAATATGGTGGATTTAGCCCAAAGAAGTGCTTATTTAACGTTCCAACAGAAGTTTTTGGCATATTCCATGATTTTTATTGGTTTAGGTATAGAGGGAGCTCTATTCCCATTAAATGCATGGTTGCCAGATGCGCACCCTGCTGCCCCATCTTCTGTCTCTGCTATACTTTCAGGTATTATGACTACAGCAGCGATATACGCACTGTATAGGCTTACAAACCTGATGTTTGATTATAAAGAGATATACACAATTATGCTTTTCTTTGGCTTGCTGACTTTGATATTCGGAGAGGTTTCTGCTTACTTCCAGCAGGATATAAAAAGGATGCTTGCATACTCCACTATAGGTCAGACAGGATTGTTTTTCTTTGCGTTTGCTTTGGATTCTACCAATGGTTTTCAAGGTTCCATTATGCAGATAATCAATCATTCTGTATCTAAGGCTCTATTGTTCTTGGTTACTGGCGGTATGATATTAAGGATTGGGTCAAGAAAGATTGAAGATTTTGCTGGCCTCGGAAGAAAGATGAAGTTTTCATCGTTCTTTTTGGCTATAGGTGCGTTTTCTTTGATGGGTTTGCCTCCTTTCTTTGGCTTTTGGAGCAAATTAAAAATAATATTTGCTGCGTTACAACAACAAAACTTTTTAATGATAGCTTCGGTTGTTATCATACTACTGATGTCTGTTGTAGAGGGGGCTTACTTCTTCAAACTTTTGCAAAATATGTACTTTGGCAAACCTTCTGAAGATTTACAAGTAAAAGAAGCACCTGCAGGAATATTAATTTCGTTCACCATATTGGGGTTGATATTGATTTTCATAAGTTTGTACCCTACTCCAATTATCAATCTTACGCATCATGTTGCTAACGACCTCATGAGTAAAAGTTACATTAACATTGCTTTAAAGTTAGGAGGTCTATAAAATGAATGCATCCCTTGAATTGTTGCTTGCAACACCTTTTATAGGTGGATTGCTGGCGTTTATAGGAGGAAAAATCCATAGATGGATAAGAAATCTTATAGCTATAGTTTTCTCTTTTGCGACTGCTTTTGAGATTATAGGTTATTACAATGTTTCAACTAAAGGCATTGTGTGGGGCAAGTTGTTTGGTTCCGATCTGATACTCCAAACCAACCCAATAACATGGCTCTTCTTATTCATTGTGACATCTGCGTCATTCTTGATTGTGTTATTTTCTATAGACGACATGAGAAAAGAAGAAGATGAGCTAAAATTGGATGCCTACTATATGTATCTCCTCTTTGTCGAAGGAGCAATGGTAGGTATTGTATTAGCAGGCGATTTAATCACGTTCTTTATGTTCTGGGAGATAATGAGCTGGACTTCATATTTCCTAATTATACACGGTGGCAAGAGGTCTATGGCGGCAGGCTATAAATACATAATCATGAGTGTTATAGGTGCTTATGCGATGTTCTTGGCAATGGCTATGTTGTATGCAAAGGCTCATAGCTTGGTTTATGCAGACGTAGCAAACGTGTTGTTGCATTCATCTCCAACATTTGTTATATGGACAGTTGTACTTTTGGCTATAGGCTTCTTTGTGAAAGCAGCCGTTATGCCCTTACATACATGGTTGCCTGACGCACACTCCGAGGCACCGTCGCCAGTATCGCCCCTTTTGTCTGGTGTTCTCATAAAAATGGGTGCATACGGTTTATTTATTGTTTTATATGGTCTTGTGTCTGTTAAATTGGCAAGCTCATTGATGCCGTCTGTGTTTTCTACACCTATTTTGCTTTACATTATTCAATGGCTTGCTGCTTTATCCATTGTGCTTGCAACGTTCTTGGCAATAATGCAGGAAGATGCAAAAAGACTTTTGGCTTACTCTTCCATATCACAAATAGGATATGTGGTTCTTGGAATTGCCACAGGTACATCTTTGGGTGTTGCAGGTGGTTTGTTCCATGCATTGAACCATGCAATTTTTAAGGGTCTTTTGTTCTTGGTTGTAGGTGCCGTTATATACAGAACGGGAACGAGGAATTTGAGTGAGCTTGGCGGGCTTATAAGAAAAATGCCGTTTAGTTTTGTTGCATTGCTTTTGGGTATCATAGCTTTGGCGGGTGTTCCTCCTTTGAATGGATTTGTTTCAAAATGGATGATTTATGAAGCATTGCTCCAAAAGAAGGAGGTTTTCCTGTTGATAATGGCTTTTGTTGGATCAACAGGTGCGTTTTTATATGTATATAGGTTGGTTCATTCTATTTTCCTTGGGCAGTTACCGAAGAAGTACGAGAATGTTAAGGATGTACCTATTCTAATGCAGATAGCTATATGGGTTTTAGCTCTCTTGACAATTGTTTTGGGTGTTATGCCCGGTTTGGCCATGAATGTGATAGTTAAAGGAATGGTTTTCTTTGGATTTAAACCTATTGCCTACAATTTGTTTGGATTCCCCCAAGGTACAGCTATGGGAGCTTTGGTGACAGTCAATATTGTATCGATACTTGCTATAGCATTTGTTGCTATGTGGATTTTGTTCCTTTTGTTCCCCAAATCAAGAAAGGTTTCCCAATACGACAACTACGCTTCTGGTCAGATTGTTACCGAGGACTTGAAGTATAACTACAGCTATGGCTTCTATATGTCATTTGGTAGGGTAATAAAGCCTATCTTTAAATGGAGTATAGAAAAAGTTTATAACTACTGGGTGGAGGCTGTAAAGGTATTTGGAGATTACTATATGAGAAGAATTTACACGGGAAATTTGGAAACGTATAACGCTTATATCGTTATAATTGTTACTTTGGCTGCCGCTTTTGTACTGTTGGGAGGTAAGGTATGGTAGATAAAATCTTTTTTGCAATAATAGCGCCGATATTTGCCTTTTTAGTAGGATTGTCTTTTATGATGATTAAGCTTAAGGTGTCTGCGAGGATAGAGAGAAGGTACGGTCCCCCTATCATACAGCCTATTTACAATATATTGAAGTTACTTTTAAAGGAAGGAAATATAACACACGGTGTTATGTATAGTTTGGGGCCTGTAATAGCATTGGCTGGCTCAATTTTGACGGTTCTTTTCATACCTGTTGCAGGAGTGAAACTTTTTACTGGTTCTGGTGATTTAATAGCACTTATGTATATGATGGTAATTGGCTCTTTGGGAATGGCTTTGGGTGCTGGTGAATCCGCTAACCCCAATGCAAGCATAGGTATATCAAGGGCGCTGACTTTAATGTTTGGTTACGATTTACCATTTGTAATAATAATCATATCTGTAGTGCTTTACTATCACACAACGAATTTGGCCGATATAGTTGCTGCTCAAGCTCATGGTCATTGGGCTTTATGGTCTTTACCGCTTTCTGCCATTGTTGGATTCGTTGTGTCGTATGGTGCTTTAGGTGAACATCCATTTGATATTGTTACAGCTCCGCATGAGGTTGCAACAGGACCTATGGTTGAATATGGTGGAAAACACCTCGGTTTTCTTGTTATAAACCATGCTTTCCACATTTACATTGAAATAGCCTTGTTTGTTGATTTGTTTTTAGGTGGTGCAACTAACATCTTATGGTTCTATGTGAAAATGTTTGTGGTGTTTTTTATAATGATGATGTTTGACGAAGTATATCCGAGGTTTAAAATAGATGACGCAGTACGTTTCTTTTGGAAATGGCCTACAGTTGTTGCATTAATTAGTCTTATCATAGTGTTGGTTAAGTAAGGAGGTCAGGTTTATGGATAGACTAACCGAGGAACAAGCTAAGACCATAGCAAATATGCTGAGAAAGCGTTCTCTTTGGATGATACATTACTGTACTGGATGTGGGGCGGTTGAGCTTCCTCCAACTATGACGTCAAGGTACGATATGTCGAGATTCGGTTTGGCACCTTTCGTTACTCCAAGACAATCTGATATTCTCTTGGTTACAGGTTATGTTAATATAAAAACCTTAAAGCGTATTATAACCGTGTATGAGCAGATGCTTGATCCGAAATATGTTATAGGTTTTGGTTCTTGCCCAATTAACGGTGGTGTCTACTGGGACTCCTACTCCGTCATAAAGAGGTTGGATAGATACATTCCTGTTGACTTGTATATAGCTGGATGTATGCCGAGACCAGAAGCCATAATTACATCATTTAGGACTTTGATGGATATGATAGATCAAGGAAAAGCTGATGGATATAAACGTTACAAAAGGAACCTTGCCTACTATAAAGAGAATCAAAGGAAGGTGCTGGGATGATGGATTTGGTGGAGAGGATTAAGGGAATAGATGGAGTTGAGGTTACAGTTCAAAGACACAATAGGGTATTTGTGGATGTTGATAAGGATAGGGTTATAGATACGTTGTATTACATGAAGAATGTTTTAAATATCACGCAATTGTCCTTCATGAATGTTGTAGATAGAATAAATGAGGGAAAGTTTGAGATATTTTATGTGCTCTACGAGAGGGAAGAGAAAATCAATGTAATTGTTAGAGTCTGGATTGATAGGGATAATCCTGTAATTGATACTGCGGATAAGATTTATCCACCTGCACACAATTGGGAAAGGGAAGTTGCAGAGATGTTTGGTATTAAGGTTGAAGGCAATGAGGATGCAGGAAAGCCATTTATCTTGGAAAACTGGAAGGATATGCCTCCGATGAGGAAAGACTTCGATTCAGTAAAGTATTGTAATGAACATTACGTATTCAGACACTCGGAGGATGAAAATGAGTAGAACTTATGAACTATTTATAGGTCCAAACCACCCTGGAATTCCGGGTAACTTTTCTGTTAAGCTTGAGTTAGAGGGCGATACTGTTGTGTCAGCCAAGGGAGATCCAGGGTACTTGCATAGAGCCTTTGAAAAGTCAATGGAGAATAGGTACTACATACAAAATTTGGCGTTGATACCTCGTATCTGCGTTCCTGAGCCAGATATTAACGAAGCAGCCTACGCTATGGCTGTTGAGGATTTGATGGGTGTTGAGATACCGGAGAGAGCTAAATATTTAAGAACTATAGTTCTTGAGATGGCAAGAATTGCAGCCTATCTTTTTTGGATGGGTGGTTTTGCTGCAACATTAGGTCTTTACACGCTTTCGCAATGGAGTGTTGGTGATAGGGATTACGCCTTGGATTTGTTTGCTGAGATCTGTGGAGTTAGGGTTTATCACATGTACATTTGGCCCGGTGGAGTTAGGAGGGATACACCACCTGGTTGGGAAGATGAAGTTCTTTCGTATGTTAGATATTTAAGGGATAAATTGATTGATTACGACAATATATTTTTCAAAAACATAATGTTCAAACAGAGAACAAGAGGAGTTGCTGTAATTTCTAAAGAGCAAGCCATTGAGTGGTGTGCAACAGGACCTGTTCTAAAGGCTACAGGTGTTGCACAAGATGTAAGAAAGGATGACCCTTATGCTGCTTATGAGTATATAGATTTTGAAGTACCTACATTGACAGATGGCGACTCATGGGCAAGGGCAATGATAAGGAGATGGGAGTTTGAAAATAGTTTGAACATTATAGAGCAGGCTATAAAGAAGATGCCTAAGAAGGGTCCAGTATGGGAAAAAATGCCTAACCCGCTTAAATGGCGTGTTCCGGCAGGTGAAGCTTATGCAAAGGTGGAATCTGCAAGGGGTGAGCATGGATTCTATATGGTGAGTGATGGTACAGGTAGACCGTATAGGGTAACTATTAGGGGAGCTTCTCATGTGCATATGTTTACAATAGCTGAAAGGCTACTTGTAGGTCAAAGGCTCGCAGATGTTTCTCACATTTTAGTAAGCTTGGACGTTTGTCCTCCTGAATTTGATAGGTAAGGGGTGATATTATGAATATAAAAGAATATGAGAATGGAAGTTTTCTAAAGCCGCTTTCATCTATAAAGTATCTGTTTAAAAAGCCTCATACCTTAAGGTATCCGTATGAGGAAAAACCTGTTCCGGATAGATTTAGAGGTTTACATATAAATGACGTTGACAAGTGTATTGGTTGCGGAAACTGTAGAGATATATGTCCGTGTGCAGCCATTACAATGGTTGATCCGTCAAATATACACCCTATCGATAAAAATAAGGTTGGTGCAAATCCTGTTAGACCAAAGATAGATTATGGCAGATGCTCTTTCTGCGCCTTGTGTGTTGAAATGTGTCCAACGGGCTCTTTAAAGATGTCCAAGGATTTAATCTATGTTTCTCCTGATGCAGATGCATTCAATTGGGTTCCGTTAGCAGAGCAGGAAAGGGAGATAGGATATACGCAAAGCGACGAGATTACACCTCTAATGCTTGAACCCGAGAAGATGGAAGAGTTAGAGCCCGATGTCAGAAAGAAGACTTTCGAAGAAATTGTAAAGGGCTTTACAAGGGAACAGGCATTGAAAGAGGCTATGCGTTGCTTGGGATGCGGTATATGTATGCAGGGATGCCCAGCCCACATGAAAATTCCTGAGTACATACAGGCCATATTTGATGAGGATAACAAGAAATCCGTTAAATATATGCTTGAGGACAATGTACTACCTGGTATATGTGGTAGGATTTGTACTCATAGATGCCAAGATGCCTGCGTTTACAACTACAGAGGCGAGCCTGTTTTGATTATGTGGCTGAAGAGATATGCTACTGACCAGTTAGAGAGCTACAAGGATGTTGAAATAGAAAAGATGCCGCCAACGGGTAAGAAAGTTGCAATAATAGGTGGAGGTCCAAGTGGTTTGTCATGTGCATACCATCTGACCACTATGGGTCACTCTGTGACAATATTTGAGAAGGGGCAAAGGGCAGGTGGTGCCTTAGCAAGCGGCATACCAATGTACAGGCTTCCTATTTATGAGTTGGATAAAGAGATTAAACACATAGAGGATATGGGTGTAGAGATAAGGCTTAATACAGAAGCTGGCAAGGATATTTCATTTGAGGAGCTATTAGAAGATTATGATGCTGTCTATATAGGCGTTGGTTTATCTTTCGGCCGTTACATAAATCTTAAGGGAGAAGAGCACCAAGATGTAATACAGGCTATAAAATTCTTGAGGCAGGTTAAAATTGAGGGCAGAAGAGAAATTTCGAAGAGGGTTATCGTCATAGGTGGTGGTAACGTTGCTATGGACGTAGCAAGAACTGTTGTTAGGTTGCAGCAGATGGCTTATGGCGGTGAAGGAACGATGGTACAGATGGTAAGTTTGGAAGATTGGGATATAATGCCTGCTTCAAAGGAAGAGATAGATGGTGCGCTCGAAGAAGGAGTAATATTCAATCCAGGTTGGGGTCCAAATCAAGTATTACTGGATGAAAACGGAAAAATTAGAGGACTTGAGGTAAAGAAGGTTAAATACGTATTTGATGAAAACCATAGGTTTAATCCAGCTTTCTATGAAGACCAGAAGAAAGTGCTCGAGGGTGACTACATTGTTGAGGCTGTGGGTCAGATGTACGATTTGTCCTTCGTACCAAAAGAATTGCTTGATAAATTAGAATTTACTCCAAGAAGAAAGATTAAGATTGATGAATACGGAGAGACAACCATTCCTGGAGTATTCGCAGGTGGAGACCTTGTTGAAACATCGAGAGGAGATGCAATATCTGCTATAGCTAACGGTCATAGGGCTGCTATTGGTATTGATAGATACCTGAGAACAAAGAAATAGGGGGAATCATGGAATTAAGAGATAAAATATACTTTGGAGAGCCTATAAGGGACCGTTTTTATAATGGTTATTCTGAGAATGAAACGGTTATTGTGAAGTACGATAATAAGACAGGCAGTTTTACAATAAGGAATTTGTTTAAATTAGTAAAACCCGCAGAGAGGTTAGCGGCAAAGGCTGAGGATATTTGGCTAAAGGATATAAATGAGGATTTTCAAGTTTATAGTAAAAATGGATTTGAAAGGGTTTTGGAAATAATTAGAAGAGTGTCTTACGAGCCTTTGCTTGTTGTTAAAACAGAGACTAAGCAGACTGTAGTTACAATATCACATCAAATTCCCATAAAACGCGGTGGAGAAGAGATGCTCTTGAGAGCCGATGAACTAAAAGTTGGCGATGTAGTTCTCGTTCTAATGGATGATAATAATACAAAAGAAGAGCAAATTAAAAGCATAGAAGAAAATAAAAAGAAGTTTCTATCTGTTTATGGTTTGGTTACAGAATCTGGAGGAGCTTTTATAAGCGGAATATTTCAAAAAAGCTATTGATTTAGCTCTTTGAAAATTAAAGATAAGCCCCCTTAATTTGTTGGTGAATAGGGGGCTTTTTTATTTGGGTGAATTATGGTTAAAAGGTTTGCTGTTGGTGGGTTATTAACTAATTGCTATGTTTACGTCGATGAGAAAACCAACGAGACGATGATAATAGACCCAGCTGAAAATGATAGCTCTATAGATTCTTTTATTGACTCAAATAGTTTGAGTGTTGTTGTAATAGTAGACACGCACTGTCATTTTGATCACGTGGGAGCAAATGCTTATTTTAAAGAAAAATATAATGCTCCACTCGCAATTGGTTATTATGATGTCAGTTGTTTAAAAATGGCACATTTAGAAGCCAGAGTTTTTGGGGTATATATTAAGGAATCACCAAAACCGGATATTGTCCTTAATGATGACGATGTAATAAATGTTGGTAATTCAAAATTTACTGTAATTCACACGCCAGGGCATACACCTGGGTCTATTTGTTTGTATGAACCAAAGAAAAAGATTTTATTTAGCGGAGACACGCTGTTTTTTGAATCCGTTGGTAGGTGGGATTTACAGGGTGGTGATTATGCGGCATTAATGGAAAGTTTAAGAAAGCTTTTAAGCCTACCTGATGACACCTCTGTTTTTCCCGGCCACGGTGAGCTGACAACGATTGGTCACGAAAAGAAGTATAATCCTTTTGTTAAATAAAAAACCCGGCACACCTTTAGAGATGCACCGGGTGGTTTTGCAAATGTTCTGGTTTTTAGTACATGCCTCCACCTGCGCCAGCGCCGGCCATCATTCTATCTTCTTTCTCTTTTTCTTTAGGGTCATCGGTGATTAAGCATTCGGTTGTGAGCATTAATCCAGCTACTGAAGCTGCATTCTGAATTGCTGTTCTTTCTACCTTTGTTGGATCGATGATACCCTTCTCAAACATATTCACGAATTCACCGTTCCTTGCATCAAATCCGTAAGATATATCACTGTTTTCTTTAATCTTGTTGATGATTATTGAGCCTTCAAATCCAGCATTGCTTGATATAACCTTTGTTGGTTCCTCTAATACTTTCTTAATGATTCTTACTCCGATGTCTTGATCTTCGTTCTCGCCTTTTAAGTCTTCAAGGGCTTTTTGGCATCTCAGTAGTGCTACTCCACCACCAGGAACAATACCCTCTTCAACTGCAGCTTTTGTAGCATTCAATGCATCCTCAACCCTTGCCTTTTTCTCTTTCATCTCTGTCTCGGTTGCAGCACCTACTTTAATGATCGCAACACCACCGGCAAGCTTTGCCATTCTTTCTCTCAATTTCTCTTTGTCATACTCGCTTGTAGACTGCTCAATTTGAGCTTGTATTTGTTTAATTCTTGCCTGTATTTCTTCTTTTGAGCCCATACCATCAACAATTGTTGTGTTCTCTTTGTCAATGATTATTTTCTTGGCTCTTCCCAAAACATCCAAGTCAACAGAATCAAACTTCATTCCTGTCTCTTCGCTTATTACCTGGCCGCCAGTTAGGATTGCTATATCCCTAAGCATCTCTTTTCTTCTGTCGCCGAAGCCTGGTGCTTTAACAGCACAGCACTGCAGTGTTCCCCTTAGTTTGTTGACGACAAGCGTTGCCAAAGCTTCACCCTCAACCTCTTCTGCAATTACTAAGAACGGTCTGCCAGTTTTTGCGATTTTTTCTACAATCGGTAAGAAATCTGTCATGGAACTTACTTTTTTGTCTGTGATTACGATAAATGCATCTTGAAGCTCAGCTATCATTTTGTCTGTATTTGTAACAAAGTAAGGAGACAGATAACCCCTATCAAATCTCATACCTTCAACAACTTCATGCGTTGTCTCTGTTCCTTTTGCCTCTTCAACTGTTATTACTCCGTTTTTGCCCACTTTATCCATAACTTCGGCAATTATCTCGCCTATCTCTTTGTCGTTATTTGCAGAGATTGTACCTACCTCAGCAACCTGCTTTTTCTCAGTTACCTCTTTAGATATCTTTTTGAGTTCCTCAACAACCTTTTCTACAGCTTTGTCAATTCCTCTCTTTATCTCGATTGGATTTGCACCAGCTGTTACGTTTCTTAAACCTTCCCTGTATATTGCCCTTGCCAACACTGTTGCTGTTGTTGTACCGTCACCTGCAACATCGCTTGTCTTGGATGCTACTTCTTTAACTAACTGTGCTCCCATGTTCTCATAAGGTTCTTTGAGCTCTACTTCCCTTGCGACAGTAACACCGTCTTTAGTAATGGTTGGACTACCAAACCTTCTGTCTATAACTACATTTCTACCCCTAGGTCCCATTGTAACGGCAACAGCATCGGCTAACTTATTTACGCCTCTTAAGATTGCCTCTCTTGCGCTATCGCTAAATTCTAAAATTTTTGCTGTCATCCTATCACCCCCTTATTGTTTTTTAATCGACGAATTTTCCTAAAATCTCGTCTTCTTTGAGAATTACGTACTTTTTGTCATTAATTTTTATTTCGTTGCCTGCATACTTTTCATAAGCTACAACGTCGCCTTTTTCTACCTTTTCCACATCTTCTCCAATTTCTACAATCACACCTTGCTGTGGTTTTTCCTTTGCTGTGTCTGGAATGATAATTCCGCTTTCCGTTTTCTGCTCTAAATCCTGTGGTTCTACCAAAACCCTGTCCATTAAAGGCTTGAATGCCATTTTCCCACCTCCTTTTAGTTTTTGTTAGCACTCATCGTTCTCGAGTGCTAACAATACTCCTTTTTCTCTAATTTTCAAGTCAATATATTATGAAATAACAAGAAATAAATCAAAATAAATATAAATAATATTGATTTTTTCATTTATTCTTTAAAAATCAATTTTTCTCAAATTTACCATTATTTTTAGTAAAAATTTGACAAATATAGAGTGTTGTGATAATAAAATGTTGCTTTAAATTTAGGTAGAAGGGGGTTTGGTAAGTGGCTAATCACAAGTCTGCAGAGAAAAGGGCAAGGCAAAATAAGAAAAGATATATGAGAAACAAAGCCTATAGAACAAGGCTTAAAAACATTTTAAAGAAAACGAGGACGATGATAGAAACAGAAACGGATAAAGCAGCGTTAGAAACACAGCTCAAAGAAGCAGAAAGGGCAATAAGAAAGATTTGCTCAAAAGGCATAATTCATGAGAATAAGGCTTCTCGTTTGGTTTCCCGCCTCTATGAGAGATATCACAAGAAAGTTGCGCAGGCCTCTTAAAATTTGAGGTCTTGCGCTTTTTGTTGTTTTTAAGCTTTAAATAAGCTACTTATTTTTCCAAAAAGTCCGGTTTTTTTGTTTAAATCTATAAAATCAAAGAATTTATCCTTATCTAAAACCAGCACTACGCTATCTTCCAGTATCACTCCTATATCTAAGAACTTTTTAGCTTTTTCTTTTTCTATTCTGTCACCATTAAAAACAACCGTTGGGTCAACAATGACCATATTTTCTTGAATTTTGAAACCCTCTCTTTTTGTTTGGAATAGGTTTTTCCACATAAAACTTCCCCTGTGGTAGTAATCAAGCAGCGGTTTATCGATGAAGTAATCGGGCTTTTCGATTTTTGCCGTTTTGAAGTATTCTTCAAATATCTTTCTAGTTAAGTTCAGATAATCCCCGTTTTTTACGACATTCTCTTCGTTTTTGACCTGCTGTGAGAATCTAAACGAGAAGTCTTTGAACAAGGAATCATCAATTCCTTCTATAACTTCGCTAAAATAGTCATCAGTTTGAGATTTCTTGGTTTTATCAAAAGGTTTATTAATTTGTAGGTAGTAGATTCTTCTGATTATTTGCATATTTGCGTTGAACTCGGTGTTTGTTGTTGCTATTAAACATGGGTGCTTTCCGCTTAATGAATTTGTTATGCTTTTTACAAAACTCTCTCCTTTGGTAGCTGAAGCAGATGAGCTTGTAAAGTAGTCCTTTGTTATTTCGTCTATTAAGATGGGAAATATATTTTCTGAGAAGAAGTAATCCCTGACATTTGCTGGTTTTATATCTGTGTTATAGTGAAAATACCTGCCCTGTGTTCCAAGTAATCTGCTGATGAACTCAAGCAGGTGTGTTTTGCCTGTCCAAGCTTGACCGGCAATTACTAAAAACGGTGGTATATCAGATAATGCCGTATCCCTTCCCTTGTTTTTTGCATGTATCTGTCTGATTTTCCATACAAATGGTGAGCTGAAAGCATATAGTATTGCCTCAAAAACCCTCTGCTTGGAATACAATTTTTTGCTACCGATGGTGAATTTTTCATATGCCTCAACAAACATATTTATTTTCTTTATAAAAGTTATTATTATTTCTTCGTCGATTGGTTTTGAATACTGCTCGAAGGAGTCAGTTTCGCCATTCCCTATATAAAGCATATCATCTGTTTCGTTGTAAACAACTTCTCTTCTTAAGTCTAATTCATCAGATTTCCTACTAAGCCGTGTTATCTTAACCGATATAAGTTGCTGTTTCTTAGGGATTTCTCTGGGTGACACCAGCAAAACCCCTTTTTTGGTTCTCTTAGTTAGTGTGTTTATTATATCTTTGCTATTTGTTAAGTATTCTTTTTTGTATTCCACCATATCTGTTTCTACATTGCTTTCGTTCATCAATTCCTCTAATGCTTGGGATGAAACACCGGCGATACTCAATTTGCTTAAATTTTCTTTCAGTAAGTCTAATGCTGTGTTTGTTGAGAATACCTGTATTGTAGTTTTATTTTCTTTTTTAAGCCTTTCTGGCACATAATCTATGGATTCAGACCATATATGTTCAAACCTATCAATCATGAGTTTTACTAAATCTGGATTGTATGTCTCATCGTATGCGATAACCTCTTCAAATTGGTTTTTTCCAGACAGTGCTTTTTGGGTTAAATTGGCAGAACCCATAATTGCCCGTATTTTTTGGTCATTTTTCAGTATAAATAGCTTAGAGTGAATGGTTATGCCCAATTTGCTATATCTAACCTGTATTTCGTTGTTTTTAATCTTGTCTATGATTTCCTGTGGGAGCGATTTAAAAAATTCAAACTGGGGTTCGGGGTTTATTAAGTTGAATTTATCATTTATGTCGTTGTCTTCTATGCCAATTATGAGTTTTACTTCTTGAAATCCGTGCTTCGTGACGAAGTCGAAGAAAAATTTTGGTGACGATACGAAGGTTATAGCTAATAGCTCACGAAACCCGCCAAACAGGGCATCTATGTTTTTTTCGAATGGTTTATCGTTTAGAATAACATTTAAATATTTGACTTTCTTTGTGGTTTTCAATATATCCATCTTCAATCCTTCGCAATTAAGTTAATCGTTATTTATTGTAAAGTTTAAAAGAAGCCAAGGCAAATGTTTTGCTGCCATTGTTCAGGAATATAGTTTTCCAAAGGCTGCTATTGAGTCTTTTAGAGAAGAAAGCTTTTCCCTTGTATCTTCCACTGTTTCCAGCACTATGTCATTTATCGCTAAGCCTTCTTCGTTTTTTATCTGAGATTTAACCTCACCCCATGGGTCGTATATTGTAGAATGACCCCCTATTTCCCATTTGTCACTTAATCCAACTCCATTGGAAGTGAGAAAGAAAAGTTGGTTTTCTATAGCCCTTGCCCTACTTAAAACCAGCCAATGGTCAAGGCGGATTTTAGGCCAAATAGCTGGGCTTAGATGTATTAGCGCTCCGGCAAAGCTTGATCGCCTAAAGATCTCTGGGAATCTTAGCTCATAACATATGCTAACCCCAAATGTAGTGTCTAAAGCTTTAAATGTATTTTTTTGACCTAAGTCTCCTTTGTCGAAATTTTTGTCTTCACCTGTAAGTCCAAACAGCATCATTTTTTTGTATGAGAAAACTACCTCACCGTTTAAAATAGCATAAAAGGTGTTAAAAACCTTATCCGAGTTTGAGCTATCCGTTATGTATGTCCCGCAAACCATAATATCTTTAGACAATTTTTTGATTTCTTCAAGTATTTGTGGAGTGGTGGTGGATAGGTCTTTTAATTTTTTGAAAGGAAATCCCGTTGTCCATACCTCTGGCAGAAGTATGAGTTTGCACCCTTCGTCTTTTGCCTGCTTTATCAAGTTTTCGCCTCTCTTAAAATTTCTATCAACGTCTCCAGGTGAGACATTTAACTGCCCAACAGCAACTTTCATAAATCACCCCACATTGATGTAATTAAGCCTTTTCTCCCATTTGTAGTTCATAATTTTCAGCAACCCTTCGCTAAAAGGATAATCCTTTTCAATTAATGTTTCAACATCACCTTTAACACTTTTTATCAATTCTTTGTCTTTTATAATATCTGTGTATACAAGGTCTCTGCCATGTTGCTTTACTCCTAAGATTTCTCCTGAGCCCCTCAGCTTAAAGTCCATTTCCGCTATTTCAAATCCATCGTTTGTTTTTAAAAGCGCTCTTACTCTTTTACGGGCGTTATCCGTTAATTTGTTGTCTGTTATAAAAATGGCGTAACTGTCTAAATTGCTCCTACCAACGCGTCCTCTTAGTTGATGAAGTTGAGATAAACCGAATCTTTCGGCATTTTCTACTATAATGACAGTTGCATTAGGTGAATCAATGCCGACTTCTACAACCGTTGTGCTCACAAGGCAGTCTATTTTTCCTTCTTTAAACTCAAGTATCATTTTTTCTTTATCTTCGCTCTTCAACTTGCCATGGAGAAGCGATATTTTAAAATTCTTAAAATAAGTGCTTTTCAAAGACTCAAACAACCTTTTTGCCGCTTCTACATTTTCAAAATGTTCAGATTCTTCAATTAGCGGTGCGATTACATAAACTTGGTGTTTTTTTCTAATCTCTTCAATGGCTATTTTATAGGCTTTTTTTGAATCTTTCTTGAAAAAGTGAAGCGTTGTTAGTTTTCCTCTGTTTTTTGGTTTTTCTTTTATTGTACTTAGAGATGCTTTTGAATAGAGCACCATTGACAAGCTTCTCGGAATAGGGGTTGCACTCATTATGAGAACATGCGGAAAACTCCCTTTTTTTGATAATGTCTTTCTCTGTTCAACTCCAAACCTATGTTGCTCGTCTATAACGATAAAGCCCAACTTTTTAAACTCCACATTCTCTTGCAAGAGGGCATGAGTGCCTACTATGCAGTTTATTTCACCGTTTTTTAGTTGTTCATATATCTTTTTCTTGTTTTTAGTTGGACTAATCAAAAGTTCTACAGAATATCCAAACTTTTCAAAAAGCGATTTTGCTTGCTCGAAAAATTGTGTAGCAAGGGGCTGGGTTGGTGCCATTATGGCTGTTTGATAGCCGTTTTTCACTACAATTAAGGCTGCAATTAAGCTCACTATGGTTTTGCCGCATCCTACATCGCCCTGCAAGAGCCTAAGCATAGGTCTGTCGTTTTTTAAATCATTCAATATCTCTTCTAAAGCCTTGGCTTGTCCATTTGTTAACTGAAACGGCAGGGTTTTTTTGATTTCTTTTAAAAATTCTTTATTAACTGTTATAGACGGTGCTGTGTGGCTTTTGAGTTTCTTCTCCTGTAATTTTAGCGCAAAGAGAAGCAAGAACAGCTCCTCGTACTTTAATCTTTTATCTATATTGTCAAAATTGCCTGCAGTGTGCATCTGCTCTAAAGTTTCACTAAAAAAACATAGGTCGTTTTTTACAATGGATGAGTACGGCAACCATTCATAAGGTTTTTTAGGAGCTATTTCCAAAGCTTGGCTTATGACTTTTTGAATTGTGGAATTTCTCAAATTACCTACAGATGGATATACAATTTTCTTGAATTCCTCAAAATCTCTTGGATTTTCTATCTTTGGATGATTGAGCTGCCGGATAAACCCGTCAACAATTATTTTTCCCAAAAATACAAGCTCATCTCCAAGGTTTATAGAGTTTATGAGTTTTCTAAGATACGGTGTGATGTTAAACCAGTTACACCTTATGTGTATACCTTGGGAGTTGACTATTAAACTTAGAACCCGGTTTCCCCTATTTTTTGAGACGACAATGCCTTTAATTGCTACATAATCGCCGTTTTTTACCTCCTTAGGGTTTTTAAACGCATAATCTTCAACCCTCAAAGGTTTTAGATAAACTAAATCGAGTATCTTACCGATACCTCTATTTTTAAGTGTTTCTATTATTCTTTTTGATAGGTTTAATGAATTTATGTCCTTTAAAAGCCAGTTTGCAGTTTTTTTGAACTTTAAAATCGATTCTTGTTTTTTTAAAAGTTTTTCTGCTTCTTTTTTGTTATTAAAAAAAAGCTCCCTAAACAGGGAGCTTTCTAGTTTATTAAGCGTTTCTATTAAAGTGTTTTTGGTCATTTATTCGTAGAATGTAGCGAATTTATCAACCTCATCCCGTGGCATTCTGAGCTTGTTGATGTGTGCATCCATGTCTGGGTATCCGAGAACAATGGCATAAACTATCATTTTGTTTTCTGGAATCCCCAAAACATCCCTAATTACATAGGGGTACGCTGCCACGGAGGTTTGTGCGCATGTAGCTAGTCCAAACTCCAAGGCAGTTAACATAATTGTTTGGCCAAATATGCCTAAATCTATATAAGATGGTTCTCCTAACTCTTTTTCTCTCATAATGATTAGGGCTACAGGTGCTCCAAAGAATCTAAAATTCTCAAGTATGTGTTCCATGAGCGCTTCTTTATCGTTTTTAGGGTCTATACCTTTGTGCTCAAAGACAAGCGTATTACATTGTTTTCTTCTTGCGTTTATGTGCTCTGGTAACACTTTTGGGCTATAAAAATAGTCATATTTTCTCTCGGCTTTATTCTTCACAGCTTCAATCAATTTCTCTGATAATTCATCTTTCTTTCTACCCATTACAACGGCTACTTCCCACGGTTGCAAGTTATGTCCAGATGGAGACCATCGTGCGATGTCCAAAATTTTATACACCAATTCCTTATCCACAGGCTTATCCAAAAATTTTCTTACAGAAAATCTTGTCTTTACAGCATCAATTACGTTCATTTTTAACCCCCTTTCCAGTATTTTTTCAACAGCTTATCCATTTTTGAAACTACGCTGCTTTCCATTTCTATGTCGTCTGGCCATTTCCTTGAAAACCCTTCGCTTTTCCACTTCTTTGTTGCATCTATACCCATTTTTGAACCTAAAAACGGTATGTCTGAGGCATGTTCTAAAACATCCAATGGGCCTTTTGTAAATATTATGTCCCTCTGTGGTTCTATATTGTTGCCTAATCTCCAAATTACCTCGCCAATATCTTGCACATTAACATTTTTATCAAAAACAGCTATGATTTTTGTTAAGCTCATCATACCTAAACCCCAAAGGGCATTTATGACTTTGAAAGCATGACCGGGATATTGCTTGTCTATAGAGACAAATGCGAAGTTGTGAAAAATTCCTTCTATAGGAAGGTTTATATCAATAATTTCAGGCAGTATTTTTTTAATAATTGGCAAGAACAGCCTCTCTGTAGCTTTTCCTAAAAAGCAATCTTCCATTGGCGGTTTTCCGACTATTGTTGCCGGGTATATAGCGTTTTTTCTCATCGTTATACGTTTTATATGAAAAACAGGGTAGTAATCCTCAAGTGAATAATACCCTGTATGATCGCCAAAAGGTCCTTCCAAATGCGATGGCTCATTTGGGTCAACATAACCCTCTAAAATAATTTCAGCCTCCGCAGGAACTAAAATATCTGAAAGTGTTGCTTTGATAAGTTTTATTGGTTTTCTCCTTAAAAATGAAGTAAACAACATTTCATCTACATCTTCAGGTAGCGGTGCTGTCGCCGTATAGATCGTTATGGGGTCTGCGCCTATTGCCACGCAAACCGGCATAACCTCACCTTTTTGTTTGTACCACCTAAAATGATGAGCCCCGTCTTTGTGTATGTGCCAATGCATGCCGGTTGTGTCTTTATCAAACATCTGCATTCTATACATGCCGCAGTTTTGTTTGCCCGTTATTGGGTTTTTTGTAAAAACAAGTGGTAGGGTTATAAACCTGCCTCCGTCTTTTGGCCAAGTTTTTAAGATGGGCAGTTTAGATAGGTCAACATCGTCTATTATTACCTCTTGAGATGGTGCATCTTTTACAATTTTTGGTATGTATTTGCTGAACTCTTTTAGCTTTACTATGTTTTTCAGCTTATCCCAAAAGTTATACGGTATTTCAGCGTTAACCAGTTCTTCCACCCTTTTTCCAAGGTCGTCTAAGTTTTCAACGTTCAGTGCGAATTCTGTGCGCTCTTTGGTGCCGAACATGTTCATTACTACAGGGATGTCGCTTCCCTTCGGTTTTTTAAATAACACAGCGGGGCCTTTTCCTTTAATTAATCTGTCTGCTATCTGTCCCATTTCATAAACTGGGTCAACTTCTTCCTTTATTACAATAAGCTCGCCTTTCTTTTTTAGGGCGTCTAAGTATTCGTGCAAGTTTTCAAAAACCATTTCATCACCTATAGCATTTTTTCTATCTTTTTTATGTCTGAGTTGATTTGCTTGATAAGCTCGTCTATCTTTTTAAAAGCCTTCTCGCCTCTTATAAAATCTACAAACTCTATTTTTATCTTTTTTCTATATATGTTTCCTTTAAACCCTATCAAATGCGCCTCTATGTGTTTTAGAGTTCCTCTAAATGTTGGATTTACACCCACGTTTACGGCCGCTTTGTATTTTTTTGAGTCAATATAGGCATAAGCTGCATAAGCACCATTTAGAAGCAGAATTTCGTTCTTCGGATATATATTTGCCGTTGGAAATCCTAACGATTTACCGCGCCTATCGCCCTCTTTTACTATGCCCGATATCGTGTACTTTCTGCCTAAAAACTCGTTTGCGTTAGCGATAAGCCCATTTCTTAAGAACTCCCTTATCTTTGTTGAGCTGACAACAATTCCTTCTATTTTAACAGGTGGTATAACAATGGCATCAAAAGAGTATTTTAAAGCGTACTCCTTTAGGGTTTTTGTTGTTCCTACACCTTTTTTACCGAAGGTATAGTTGTGACCTACACATACCGCCTCAACGCCCAAATTCTCTACAAGTATTTTTTTGATAAAGTACTCTGGGTCTAATTGAGCAAACTCCTTTGTAAACCTTGCACATATTATCGTTTCTATACCAAAGCTCTCAACAATCTTCGCCTTTTCTTTAAACGTTTGAATTAAAAATGGCTCGTTTATGTTTTTTATTACCTTTATTGGATGCGGATAAAAGGTAAAAAGAACAGGCGTTCCGCTATTTTTATTTGCACGCCTAACTGTCTCTTTTATTAGTGCTTGATGCCCCAGGTGTATTCCATCAAAATTACCTAAAGCAATAACCGGTTTTTTTATATAACACGGCTTGTATATGTCCCTAATTACTCTCATACGTTGAACCTAAAATAGACTACATCGCCATCTTGCATTATGTAATCCTTGCCTTCCAAATGCATTAGCCCTTTTTCTTTGGCTTCTTTTTCTCCGCCGCAAATTATGTAGTCATCGTATTTTATTATTTCAGCCCTTATAAAGCCTCTCTCTATGTCGCTGTGTATTACACCAGCTGCCTCTTTTGCCGTCGTGCCTTTGGTTATTGTCCAACCCCTTACCTCCTTTGGTCCAGCTGTAAAAAACGTGATTAAGCCAAGCATTTTATATCCAACTTTAGCTAGTTTTTCTAATCCGGATTCTTCTATTTCAAGCATTTCCATAAATTCCCTTTTTTCCTCTTCGTCTAACCTGCTTATTTGTTCTTCTACTTTGCTTGACAGCACAATAACAGGTGCGCTTTCTTTGTTAGCTATTTCTTGAACCTCGTTGGAATACTCATTGCCTCTCACATCGTTCTCTGATACATTTGCCACATAGATAACCGGCTTGGCGCTTAACAGTTTAAGTTCTTTTATTATGTTTAGCTCCTTTTCGTTAAAAACCTGCGTTCTCAGAGGTTTTCCACTTTCTAAAATTTCCTTGAATTTTCCTAAAATCTCAAGTTCTTCTTTTGATTTTTTATCCCCAGTTTTTACCTGTTTTGAAAGTTTATTGCTTCTGTTTTCAATGGTTTGAAGGTCTGCAAGTATCAGCTCTAAGTCTATAACCTCTATGTCCCTTTTTGGGTTAACATCTCCCATTGTATGCACTATGTCTTCATCTTCGAAACATCTAACCACATGTACTATAACCTGAACGTCTCTAATGTGTGATAGAAATTTATTGCCCAAGCCTGCCCCTTGACTTGCACCCTTTACTAAGCCTGCAATATCGACAAACTCTACTGTTGGAGGCGTGATTTTTTTAGGATTAACCAGTTCTGCCAGTTTATACAAACGCTCATCTTTTACTGTTGCTATGCCAACGTTTGGGTCTATTGTGCAAAAAGGGAAGTTAGAGCTTTCAGCATTTGCCTTACTTAGGGCATTGAATGTTGTTGATTTTCCTACATTTGGCAGGCCAACTATACCGCATTTAAAACCCATTTTATCTCCTTATAATCCGCTTTCTTTTAATTTTCTTGCTTGGTCATCCACAGTCAAAGCCTCAATTACCTCGTCGAGTTCACCTTCCATAATGCTGTCAAGTTTATACAAAGTCAAGTTTATTCTGTGGTCTGTAATTCTACCTTGAGGGAAGTTGTATGTTCTTATACGTTCAGATCTGTCGCCTGAGCCAATTTGTGACCTCCTCTCTTCAGCTCTCTCTTGTTCTTTTTGTCTTCTATAGAGGTCATAAAGCCTCGATTTTAGTATTTTCATGGCTTTTTCTTTATTTTTATATTGTGATTTTTCATCTTGACAACTTACAACAGTTCCTGTTGGTAGGTGTGTTATGCGAACGGCAGAGTCTGTTGTGTTTACGTGCTGCCCACCATGTCCACTTGCCCTAAACACATCAATTCTTAAGTCTTCGGGGTTGATTTCAACATCTATATCTTTTGCTTCGGGCAGAACGGCCACCGTTGCCGCCGAGGTATGTATTCTGCCTTGAGATTCTGTTACAGGTATTCTTTGCACCCTATGCGTTCCGCTTTCGTATTTGAATAGCGAATATGCACCTTTGCCCTTGATTTCCGCAATAATTTCCTTAAATCCTCCAGTATCTGACATACTTTTGCTCAATACTTCTATTTTAAAACCCTTTCTTTCTGCAAACCTTGAATACATCCTAAAAAGGTCTGCTGCAAACAGTGCTGCCTCTTCTCCGCCTGTTCCTGCCCTAATCTCTAAAATTACGTTGTTGTCGTCAGCTTCATCTTTAGGCAGAAGCAAAATCTTTATTTCATTCTCCAGTTGTGATAGTCGCTCTTTTAATTCTTTCAGTTCCTCTTTAGCCAACTCTTTAAGTTCTTCATCTTCTAATAGCTCTTCGTTTTCTTTTATTTGGCTTAAAATGTTCTCGTATTCATTTGCCTTTTCTACTATTGGTGTGAGTTTTTTTAGGTCTGAGCTGAGTTCTTTATAGGCTTTCATATCGTTTACTATGTTCGGGTCTGAGAGCTTTCCTTCTATCTCTTTGTATCTTTCCTGTATTTCTTTAAGCTTCTCCTCAAGCATTTATTCCTCCGATTCTGTACTTGTTAATTTCTTCGTCCCCCATCGGTTTTATATCAATAATAAATTCCCTTGAGCCTTTAAATATCAAACTTTGAGCTTTTCTAGAATATCTTTTTACAATAGAAGCTCCTTTTATTATGGTATCCATGTGAGGTTCCTTTAAAAAGACACCTACTGCACCTGGTTCATTTAGGCACATTACAATTGGTAAAAAATCAAAGTTTTCAAGTAGTTCTTTGGTTTCATCTTCGTTTCTTGATACCACAAACCTAAATCCGTCAATCCTAAAATGTCGCCCTATGTGTAATAGCTCTATGGCTTTAGGGTTATAAAATTCCTCTTTTCTGTTCATTGTTTCTTTTAATCTGGCGCTAAACTGTACGTCAGTCAAAAGGCATCCTCCAGCCGGACTTTCAAAATTTTTTATTCCCAGGCTTTGTGCCAACTCTAACTGTTTTTTTCTTGCTCTTCCTTGTATGCAATAAAGTTTTTCTCTATCAACTATGCTTTCCTGTTCCATTTTTGTCCCTGGTAAGCACTGCGCAGATAACGGCCTTAAAACCAAGTCGCTTAAACCTGACTGTTTCTCTATTGTTCTAAGTATTGTGTATGAGCGCTGACTCATTGGCCTTTGCCCTAATACCTCACCTGTTACAACGAAACTTGCCTGTGTTTCTTCCATTAACTCTTTTGCCTTTTTGTAGAAGAAGATTTTACAATCTATACATGGGTTTAGGTTTTTACCATAACCAAAACGAGGATTTCTTAGCATGCTCATGTATCCTTTAAAATCCTCTTTTACTGCTAATTTTACGCCAAAGGGCTCTAGTTGTTTTTTGAGTAAATTTGTGTTTTTGTTGTAAAAAGGTGTTTTTATAAAAAGCGGTATGGCTTCGAACCCTAAATTTTTCATTATTACCAAAGAAAGTAAGCTATCCAACCCACCAGAATATAATACAACACACCTTCTGTTTAAAGTTGTCATATCTGCTTTGATTTTTTAGCTACTGTTCGCCCATTATGTATATTGAGGGCAACTCTCTGTATTTTTCGTTGTAATCCATGCCAAACCCAACGATGAATCCTTCATCTAAGTCAAACAGGTAGTAGTCTGGCTCTATATCTTCTTCTCTTCTTTCGTGTTTATTGACTGCAACACATATTTTGCAATCTTTCGCACCATTTTCCAATATGTACTCTTTCACCTTCTTTATTGTTTTTCCAGTGTCTAAAATATCGTCTACAATGATGCAGGTTTTACCCTTTAAATCAACAGAGGGTTTTTTTAGCCAGCGTATGTTTCCTGAACTTTTAACACCCTCGTAACTCTTTACCCTTATAGAATCTGTTAGCGGTTTTGTTTCCATGGAACCTAACAGTTTCTCAAAGAACGGTTTTCCACCTTTCTCTATGTAGAGTACTACTGTTTTTCCTTCGTTCTCTTTTACAATTTCATCGATAGTTTTGGCCAAATCCTTTATTTTTTCACTGATTTCCTTTTCCTCAAATAAAAGCCTCACTTTCAACTCCACACTATATCAATTTTTTCGCCACACTTGGGGCATTTTCCATCTTTTATGTTGTTTAGTTTAATCTCAAAACCAAATCTTGAAATCAAAAGTTCTCCACATTTTGGACAGTACGTATTTTCCCCTTTGTCATCCAAAATATTGCCTGTATACACGTATTTGAGCCCAGCCGATAAGCCTATTTGTCTAATATCTTTCACTGTTTGTACAGGTGTCGGCGGGATATTGGTAAGTTTGTATGTTGGGTAAAATCTACTGATATGCCACGGTATCGATGGGTCTGTTTGGTATATGAATTCAGCTATTTTTTTAGCTTCATCGTAATTGTCGTTTAAACCAGGTATGATAAGGGTTGTGAGTTCTACCCAAATGCCTTTTTCTTTCATGTATTCTATGGATTCTAAAACATGTTTGAGCCTCGCACCGCCACAGATTTTTGAATAAAATGAATCTGAAAATGACTTTAAATCTACATTTGCAGCGTCAATTAGGCCGGCCATCATGTCTATAGCTTCCTTTGTCATATATCCGTTAGTTACAAAAATATTTTTTAAGCTGTTTTCTTTTGCAATTTTGGCCGTATCTATAGCGTATTCAAAGAATATCGTTGGCTCTGTGTATGTGTAGGCTATACTTTTGCAACCTGTAGCTAAAGCATCCTCCACAACCTTTTCGGGTGGATAATACTCACCTACAATTTTACCGTATTCCAGTGGATATTGGCTTATTTCCCAATTCTGGCAGAATAGGCATTTGAAATTGCAGCCCACTGTTGCAATACTAAAGGCTTTTGTGCCGGGTAGAAAGTGAAACAGGGGTTTTTTTTCTATTGGGTCTACAGCTTTCGCTATAGTTTTGGGATAAACGAGTGAATATAGCGTGCCTTTCTCGTTTTTTCTAACGCCACAGATGCCTTTTTGACCATCTGACAGCTTGCACTTGAAGGAGCATAAATTGCATTGAATGTTGTTATTATTTAGCCTTTCGTATAAATACGCTTCTTTCATTAACTCTACCATTTATAGAAACAAATTGGTCAAGGGTAATACAAATATGTAGTAAATAAAGTTAAAAATCCCCAAGAATAAAAGTCCCATCACAATCCATACGCCGTAGGGCTCTATTTTAGAGAAATTATACGCCCACCTTGGGGGTAAAAACGCTGCAAGAATCCTACCTCCATCAAGTGGCAGAATAGGAATTAAGTTAAAAAATGCGAATATAAGGTTAAGCTGCACTCCGTACATGCAGGTTATTGCCAAAGGGTTCATCAACGCTGTTGGTATAGGTAAGAACAAGAGAAATTTGTATGTTATGCCAAATAGGGCTGCCAATACAATATTTGTAACAGGGCCAGCTGCAGCTACGATGGCCGAATCTCGTTTAGGGTTTCTTAGGTTGAAAAAGTTTACCGGCACGGGCTTTGCCCAACCAAAAAGCACAGGAGAATGAAAGATTATCAGTATTGCCGGTAGAAATATAGTTCCTATAGGGTCTATGTGAGATATCGGGTTTAGCGTCAGACGACCGGCCATTTTTGCAGTATGGTCACCTAATTTGTATGCAGCATAACCGTGTGCTACTTCATGAAAAACGACGGCTACCAAGAATGGCACTACCATCAAAAAAATGTTTGGACTAATCAAAAAATCACCTCCCACTCCCAATAAAGGATGCATTATAAGGCGTAAAAAGTCAAGTTTTAAGAATTACTGCTTGACAGTTGTTAATTATTGATGTATACCAAGTGCGGAAATTTGTGAAATGCTTGTGTAGTTAAGGAAATTTAATGATAGTTAAAAATAAAATGTCATATGAAAGGAGAGAAACTATGGCAGGAAAAGCTAAAATGGTATGGACTAAAACAGATGAAGCTCCCTACCTTGCAACATTTTCATTGTTGCCTATTATTAAAGGGTTTTTAAAGCATGCAGATGTGGATGTTGAGGTTAGGGATATTTCTCTTGCAGGTAGAATACTTGCTACGTTTCCTGAGTATTTAAAGGAAGACCAAAAGGTTAATGATGATTTAGCTTATTTGGGGGATTTAGTTAATGACCCTGAGGCAAATGTAATTAAGTTGCCTAACATTTCAGCTTCTGTTGTTCAGCTTAAAGCCGCTATCAAGGAACTTCAAGGAAAGGGTTATAACGTTCCAGATTATCCAGAAGAACCGAAGGATGAAAAGGAAAAGGAGATTCATGATAGGTATGCTAAGGTTTTGGGAAGTGCCGTTAACCCAGTTTTGAGGCAGGGTAATTCAGACAGGAGATTGCCTAAAGCTGTTAAAGAGTTTGCCGCAAAGTTCCCAGATTCCATGGGTTTACCATTGCAAGATTGGCCTGATGGTTCTAAAACTCACGTTTCTCATATGGATGGCGGTGATTTCTATGAGCACGAAAAATCCTTTACAACAGATAAGGAGACGGATGTAAAGATTGAGTTTATTGATGAAAATGGCAACAAGCAGGTAATGAGAGAACTTCACCTACTTAAGGGTGAGGTACTTGATGGCACTTACATGAGTGTCAAGGACTTGAGGAAGTTTTATGATGAGCAAATAAAGGATGCAAAAGAAAAGGGTGTGCTACTGTCACTTCATTTGAAAGCTACCATGATGAAGGTTTCAGATCCTGTGATGTTCGGACATATGGTTGAGGTTTATTTCAAGGATGTGTTTGAGAAATACAAAAAGGAATTTGAAGAATTGGGTGTAAACCCGAACAATGGATTAGGTGATTTATACGCAAGAATACAAAAGTTGCCTGAGAATAAGAGAAAAGAGATTGAAGCTGACATAGAAAAGGTTTATGAGAAAAACCCTGAACTTGCTATGGTAGATTCAAGAAAGGGCATAACAAACCTCCATGCACCTAATTTAATCATAATTGATGCTTCAATGCCTCCAATGATTAGGGATGGCGGTAGGATGTGGGGCAAAGATGACCAGCTTCACGATACAAAGGCCCTTATCCCGGATAGATGTTATGCAACAATTTATAAAGAGGTTGTAGAAGACTGCAAAAGAAACGGCCAGTTTGACAGAACAACAATGGGCGATGTGTCAAACGTTGGATTGATGGCTATGAAAGCAGAGGAATACGGCTCCCACGATAAGACGTTTATTGCGCCAGCGAACGGAACTTTTAGGGTTGTTGATGAAAACGGTAATATTTTGATTGAACATAAGGTTGAGAAAGGTGATATTTGGAGGGGCTGCCAAGCCAAAGATGAGGCTATTAAAGATTGGGTAGGCTTGGCTGTTAGAAGAGCTAAAGCTACAGGTGACCCTGCTATTTTCTGGCTTGATGAGAATAGGGCTCACGACGCTGAGCTTATTAAAAAAGTTAAAGAGTATTTGAAGGATTACGATACAGAGGGTTTAGATATAAGGATTATGAAGCCTGTTGAGGCTATGAGATTTTCACTTGAAAGAATTAGAAAAGGACTGAATACGATTTCTGTGACTGGAAATGCCTTGAGAGATTACTTGACAGACCTATTCCCAATTTTAGAGGTTGGAACTTCTGCAAAGATGCTTTCTATCGTTCCACTTCTTGCTGGTGGCGGTTTATTTGAAACAGGTGCCGGTGGTTCTGCTCCTAAACATGCCCAGCAGCTTATTGATGAAGGCCACCTAAGATGGGATTCTATGGGAGAGTTTGGTGCAATCTTTGCATCTCTTGAGTTTATCGGCCAGAAATATGGAAATAAGAAAGCAGAAATTATGGCTAAGGCTGTTGACGATGCCATGGCAAAAGTGCTTGCAAACCAAAAGTGGCCAGGCAGGAAGGTTCACCAGCTTGACTCAAGGGGTGAGCATTACTACTTTGCAAGGTATTGGGCTGAGGCTCTGGCCAATCAGGACGAGGACAAGGAATTGAAGGAAAAATTTGGGCCGATTGCCAAAAAACTTGCAGAAAATGAAGAAAAGATTATAAAAGACTTGGATGGTGCTCAGGGTAAGTCTTACGATATAAAGGGATATTATTGGCCTGATGAAAGCATTCTTGAAAAGGTTATGAGGCCTAGCGAAGTATTAAATGAAATCGTGGAAGAGATTTAATGAAAAGCAGGGGGCTTGCCCCTTTTCAATTTTTGAGTAAAAGGAGAGGTGAGGATGGCTGAGAAACGCATGCCTGTTGAGGTTAATTACGATTTATGTAAAGGTTGCGGTTTATGTGTGCATGTTTGTCCAAAAAACGTTTTGGAAATGGTCGAGGATTTGCATGTGTGGATGGGCACTACAGCTAAAGTTGTGAGACCTGAGGATTGCATTAGGTGTAAGATGTGTGAGGACATATGTCCTGACTTTGCTATCACTGTTGAGGATATCGGTGTGGAACTAACGTTTGAGGATAGTAAGGGTAATTTGATTACAAAGAGTAAATAGGAGGAATCAATGGGAAGGATTGCATTTTTAAATGCAAACGCGGCTGTTGCTGAAGCTGCTTTAGTGGCTGGTTTGGGGTTTTATGCTGGATACCCAATAACCCCATCCAGTGAGGTGCCTGAAAGGCTTTCAAAGATTATGCCCGAGAAGGGTTTGCCTTTCATGATGATGGAAGATGAGATTGCAAGCATAAATGCCTGCGTGGGTGCTACTGCAAGTGGCGTTAAGGCTATGACATGTACAAGTGGCCCTGGCTATTCCCTAAAGCAGGAAGCTTTGGGTATGGCTTGTATGCTTGAAGTTCCCCTTGTAGTGGTTAATGTTATGAGGGGAGGGCCGTCTACAGGTTTGCCAACAAGACCATCGCAGCAGGATGTTATGCAGGCAAGATGGGGAACGCACGGCGACCATCCTATAATCGCTCTCTCTCCATGTAATGCACAAGAGGCTATTTTTGAGACCATTAGGGCTTTCAATTTGGCAGAGAAATTCAGGCAACCAGTTGTGCTATTAACGGATGGTTCGCTTTCTCACTTGCATACAAAGGTTTACATACCTGACCCTGAAGAAGTAGAGATTGTTGATAGAACTCAACCAGATGTTGACCCAGATAACTATTATCCGTATGACTACAATTACGAAGTTCCACCTTTGGCAAAATGGTGGACAGATGATGGAAAGAGCTATAGATATCATCTTTCAAGCTTGATTCATGATAAGACTGGGTTTCCGACAGTTGAGCCTAAGTACACTCAGTGGCTTTTGGAGAGAATGTATAAAAAGATTTCCAACCACTTAGACGAAATTCTAAAATACGAGTATTACAAGATGGATGATGCTGAAACGTGTATCATTGCCTACGGCTCGACAGCTGAAGCAGCAAGGGTTGCAATAGACCAGGCAAGGGAAGAGGGAATCAAGGTTGGTATGTTTAGGCCATTAACACTGTGGCCATCACCAGAGGAGCAGATTAGGGACATAGCATCTAAGGTTAAAAACGTTATCGTTGCTGAGATGAACTTGGGTCAATACCTATTGGAAGTTGAAAGGGTGGTAGGCGGCAAAGTACCTGTATACGGTGTAAATCAAGCAGCTGGTGTGTTAATAAGGCCATCCCAGATTTATGATAAGATTAAGAATCCATCAAAGAGGGTTGAGATAGGCTTGACCAATGAAGAGTTAAAGAGGTTTGGAGGAGGCGAATAATGGCTGTAGATTATACAAAATACCTAAGAATGGACAAAATGCCGCTTTACTGGTGTCCAGGCTGTGGTGACGGTATAGTTTTGAAGTGTTACCTTGAAGCTATTGATGAGCTGGGCTGGAGCAAGGATGATTGTGCTATGGTTTCTGGTATCGGTTGTGCCGCGAGGGTTACAGGTTACGTTGATTTTCACACCCTACACACAATTCATGGAAGGGCGATTGCTGTTGCAGCAGGAATTAAAATGAGCCACCCAGATAAACATGTGTTTGTTTTTGGTGGTGATGGCGATATCGTTCATATCGGTGGAAACCATCTGCTTCATGCATGTAGGAGAAATATTGATGTTACAGTTGTTTTGATTAACAACTGGATATACGGAATGACAGGTGGACAACACTCATGTACGACACCTCCTGGGGCTAAGGCATCCACGGCTCCAAGAGGAACATTTGAGCCAACAATTGATGTTTGCCAGATGGCAATAGGAGCAGGTGCAGGCTATGTTGCAAGGGGATTTGCTGGAGATCCTACAAGATTGAAAAAGCTAATAAAAGAGGGTCTTGAGTATAAAGGTTTTGCTCTGATTGACGTTTTCAGCCCATGCCCTATTAACTTTGGAAGAAGAAATAAATTAGGTGACCCTGCTAAGTTGCTTGAGCACATGAAGAGCTTCCTCGTAAGTTCTGCTAAAGCTAAGAGAATGAGTGAAGAGGAGCTTAAGGGCAAGTTTGTAACAGGCGTTTTGCATAAGGATGAAAGTAAACCTGAACTCACAGAGGCTTACAAGAGTCTCGTTGAGAAAGCTCAGGCAAGTGATGAGTATTGGGCTAAATATGTTAAAGGTACTTTAACGGAGGATGACAAATATAAAATTACAGGGGAAGAGTTAAAGAAACTGTATCCTTATGATGTTGAAACACCATTAAAAGAGTGGAAAAAACTATAGAGAGGTAAGAAAATGGGATTTCATTATGAATTAAGATTTGCGGGAGTTGGTGGACAAGGTTCCTTGACTGCAGGAAGTATACTTGCCCATGCAGCTGTTTTCCATACAAGTTATTATGCTACCCAAGTTCCAACATACACCTCTCAGGTTAGGGGTGGTGCAGCAAAGGCTGATATTATAATTTCCGATACGCCGATTGTATTCGCTGAGTCCACTAATGTTGATTTTTTCTTAGCAACCCATCAGAAGGCTTACGATGCCTACAAAGGGGATTTAAAAAGTAGCGCTGATGTTTTGGTCGATTCTGGTCTTGTTACAGTTCCAGCCGAAGACAAAAATCTTTATAAAATCTACGAGTATCCTCTTGTTAAAGTGGCTAAATATGAAATAGGCAATGTTGTTACAATGAATATTTTGGCTGTTGGAATTTGTGTTGGATTGACGCATGTTTTGGATATTAGTGCGGTTAGAGAAACTGTAAAAGAAGAAGTTCCGGAGAGATTTTTGGATATGAATATGAAAGCCTTTGATATGGGCTTGGAAATTGGGGAAAAATTTAAAAAGGAAGGCTAACTCGATAAACAAAAAAGATTTAACACTAAAAGGGCTATGGGTTTCAAAAACTCATAGCCCTATTTTTTTGTGCGGAGGTTGAAATGCCTTTTAATCCAGAATTGTGGTTTACTGAGAAATACACAGACAACTGCGGTTTCACGTTTAAGGTAAAAGAGGTTTTACATACAGAATACAGCAATTTGCAAAGACTTGATATTTTGGATACTTACGAATTCGGCAGAGTTATGTTACTTGATGGATTTATAATGTATACGGAACGAGATGAGTTTGTTTATCATGAAATGATAACCCATCTTCCGCTATTTGCCCATGAAAATCCAAAAAGCGTTTTGATTATCGGTGGTGGAGACGGCGGAAGCGCAAGGGAAGTATCGAGGCATACATACCTTGAAAGAATTGATGATGTAGAGATAGACGAGATTGTGCCTAAAAATTCAATGGAATATACACCATTTGTGGGTAACGGCTTTAAACAGGATAATGTGAATTTGATTATTGGCGATGGCATTCAATATGTGAAAGAAAAAGCTAATCTTTACGATGTTGTTATTGTTGATTCAACAGACCCATTTGGTCCTGCAGAGGGATTATTTAACTCTGAATTCTATTCTAATGTGAAAAACATCTTGCGTGATGGTGGGATAGTTGTAGCGCAGGCTGAAAATGCATACTATGATGCAAAATGGATGATGAGATCTGTTAACAACATGAGAAAGGCGTTTGGCAAGGATAAAGCGACTATTTATCAAGCTGCTATTCCTACCTATCCTTCAGGCTGTTGGGCTTTTTCCATTGCTTGGAAGGGTGATAAACATCCGATGGAGAGATTTGATAAGGAGAGATTCGAAAAACTAAATTTAAAGCTTAAATACTACAATCCCGAAATCCACAAAGCAGCGTTTGTTTTGCCAAACTATGTGAGAGAGATTTTGGAGAATGATTAAATATAAGCCCCTCTTGTAATCTTTGAGGGGCTTTTTCTTTTTTAGAATAGGTATTTGTAAATTGCATATATTTGGTCTCCTGAAAACTCATCATCTCCCGCGCCAACAACATCAAAATTCTTTGCCTTTATGTGTCTCCACTCAATACCAAGCATGGTAACTTTTGTGGTCTTTATCTTTACATTGCCTATCAATGTCTCCACTTTTGGATCAGATGGAAAGATGTTGCTATCAAATTTCATATGGTCGTACTCACCACCAAAAGAAATTGATTTTGTTGGCTTAAAAACGACATTTATGTTGAATGTGTTTGTTGAGGTTTTCTCTATTCCGCCGTTTTTGCTTAAGTAGTAGCTTGCAGGTTCGAAGTCTGTTAAACCTGAATAGCCTGTTGCACCGTCAGTGTGGTGGTAGTTGAAACCTAACTTAAATGTGTAAACAGGCAATCTCAGTCCTACGCCAAATGCATAAGAAACCTCAGATTTGTCAGAAACTAAACTACCCTCTGCAACTTTGTGAGTGGAATCTGGTTTAATTTTTCCTGTAGTGTTATCAAGTGTATAAACGGCTCCATCTTTGACAAAAGCTTTATTTGAAACATACACTGGTATAACTACTCCCCATGTGTAAACCTCTGTTGGTGCACCAAAACCTGTGTCAAACGTTGCAACTACTCTTGCTGCGGGATATGGAATTGTGTATCTATCAACAAATAGAGCGTTGTTTTTTGTGTCTTTGCCTGAACTGACCGCTAACTTGTTTCCTGATTGAAATGCAAGTGCAAAGCTGATGCTGGCTTTTTCCAGATTTATGGCTTTACTGACCCTGACAAGCGGTACTCTTTTCATCTTTATATCCTGAAAGCCTGCAGGTTTAATTGAAGCCAGACTAATAGATGAGAATATCTCCTCCAGTATATACGCCTTGCCTATTCTAATTTTAAAATTATTCAAATCATGCTCAACCCATGCCTGTCTCATTCTGAAACTGCCTCTGTTTCCATCGTCGGATTTTCCCTTAAAATCCCCCACGATTAAGCCTTTAACTCCTGCATCAGGATTTTTAAACCCAAGATAAATCCTTGTTAGCCAAGATTCTGCCTGTGAGTTTACTTCGTTATATGTGTTTTTGTATAAAGGTGTGTTGTATTTGGCAGATGAGTTTGGATCGGGCTCTGGCATGTTTGATAGGTCTGGCAGGCCTGTTGTCTGTTTATCCCATGCAAACTCAGTATAAGTAAAACCGTGGATTGTGGCTTGTGTTGAGCCTTTGGTGGTTAGAGAAGCGGCATGTGTAGCTAAAGGCGTAAAAGCCAACGTTAAAGTTGCAACCGTAAATATGAATCTTTTCATGATAATTCCCTCCAAATGTTTTCTGTTAACTACAATAATATAACTTGTGTTTTGATTTGTTAAGTCTTTTGTTCTGTATTTTTAACTGCAATATGGAAGTATGGAGTATTGGTTAAAATACAAAACAAAAAAGGACAGCCACGGTTCTTACAAGAAAGTAGTTTTTTCTTCATACTTTACCTCCCCTTCATAAATTTCTGGGGAGGTTATAATCTATGTTTGTAAAATTTATTTTAAATTGCGGTTAAGGAAAAATAAAAGAACCCGTGGACTCAGAGTCCACGGGTTAGCAGCATTTAAATTGTACTTTTCTTAGAATACGTACATATAGCGTACAAACACCTGGTTGCCGCTAAAGCTGTCATCAGCCGTGCCAGTTGGAAGTGCATTGAAATCTTCAGCTTTAAAGTGTCTCCATTCCAGCACTAAAGTTGTGTGTTTAGTTGTTTTAACTTTTACGTTGCCTACAATTGTCTTTACATCTGGCTTATCGCCATTCGTAAATATATCGTTGTTTTTAAATTCTGCATAATCATACTCAGCTCCAACGGCTACGCATGGCATTGGTGCTACAGTAAGATTTACATTATATGCATACATTTCAGTATCTTGCACGCCACCCTTGTTATCGACATAATAACTTGCTGGTTGATAAGAAGTTGCTCCTGCATAATTGGTAGCACCATCGGAATATTCATAATTTGCTCCAATAGTAACCATAGATACAGGAACTTTTATGCCTAAACCAAATGCATATGATGTTTCAGATTTATCTGAGACTAAACTACCTGCTGCTACCTTGTGGGCAGCATCAGGCTCAATTTTTCCTGTAGTGTTATCAAGGGAATAAACGGCTCCCGCTTTCACATAAGCTTTGTTGGATACATATACAGGTATCATTGCACCCCATGCGTAGAATTTAGCTGGTGCGCCGAAACCTGTGTCAAAGTGCAAGATAGCCCTAGCAGCTGTAGTTGGTACGGTATATCTGTTTACTTCTAATGCATTATTTGCCTTCGAAGATGAAACTGCCGCTTTGTTACCCCATTCAAAAGCTATGGCAAAGTCTAGGTTCGCACTGCCAAGATCCATCTTTGTTCCAATTTTTACTTGTGGAACCCTTAAAATTCCTTCATCCCAACCAACTGGCGGTGTAAATCCTGCACTTATAGAAGCGAAGTTTTCTTCCAAAATCCACTCTTGGCCAACGAGTACGTAGAAATTATCAAAATTGTGCTGTACGTAACCTCTTCTTAGCCTAAAGTTCGTTCCGTGAAAGAAACCGCCTTCTATTCTTCCTGTAAGTCCTGCATCCTCATTTTTGAAAGCAAAGCCAATCCTCGTTACCCAGCTGTCGGCACTAGCATTTGTTTTCTTGGCTGTAGTGTAATTTTTAGCATCTTCAGGCATCGGCATATTCGCATAGTCAGCACCTGTTTCCCCGAAGAGGCCAGGTTCAATTTTGTTTGCCCAGTTATACTCTGCCCATACAAAGCCATACAACGTAGCCTGCGTATCACCCTTTACTGTTACCGTTCCGGCCTTTGCAACCTGTGGAGCGCCTGCTACAGCTACACCACCTACCAATGCTGCTGCTGCTACCAATGAAATCAACCTTTTTTTCATGCTTAAAACCTCCTTACAAAGTTTTTCCTTAATTCATCGCGTGACATAATAAGCCCACTTCCATTCTTTGTCAAGTCTTTTCGTACTTTTTTCAACCTTTTTCTCTGTTTCACCCCCTTAAAAAGTGATTTCACAACCTTAATTTTATATAAAAAAATAAATAAGTCAACATTTTTTAAGCTTTTTTAAAAAAATAAACTAATACGGCAGTGTGAAATGATATTGGCTAAGCGTTTAAATTGACACAAAATGCTTTTTGTGTAATAGTTAAAGCATGGATAAAGGCTTGATAGAATTAATTAACCTTTTAATGAAAAGCGGAATTGAGCGCGAATTTTTAGATGGAGTTGCGGACTATTTTAATGTAGACGCTGTTAGCGTTGTTGCTCTAAAGGATTTTGACATAACTTTTGCTAAAACCTCATCCTTTTTTGAAGAAAACTCGCTGGATATTCTCAAATTATATAGGCAGACCAAGCATAACAACGTTTGTTTCGAGAGATCTATTAGGAAGGGGTATTGCATCGTTCAAAACTACCAAGAGGATAAACTTGCTAACCCTATGTGGAAGAAAGTTGGCTTAAAGTCGGTTTTTATCTATAGCCTAAACACAGAATTTAATTCGGTAATTGCATTGGAATCTTTCAAAAGAAAAAGGGTGTTTGGCGATGATGACTTGGAAAAAATGAAAGTTATTTCTCCTTTTATTTCAAGAATTATAGAAAATGCTGTTTATAGGGAGCTTTTAGAGAAAGAGATTGTTAGACTGGATGTTGATTTGCCTGATAGTATAGATAAAGACACGTTGAGAGTATGGCTTGTGAATAATTTAGGAAAAATAATGAACCTTACGAAGGCAAAAGCCATAAGTTTAATCTATCCAAAATATGGTATTTACTCTTTTGCAACGAATGATGAAAACACCGGTTTTGTTAAATTTAGAAAAACTAAAGATATTGAATCTTTGCTTGTTTACAGAATGTATCAAGAAAGACTAAAAGCTCCAGCTGTTTTTGTTTATGGTATGTCTAATAAATCTCCTAAATGTTTAGAGGATGTGTATAAACGGTTTGGTATAAAAAATGTTCTCATTGTACCAGTTTGGGATAATGGGCGGTTGGAGGGCGTGTTTGGTTATGGTTATCAAACAGATATGTATTTTTCACTTTATGATGTAAATATAGTGAAGTTGATAACCAAAAGGCTATTCCAGTTATTAAGCATGAGCTTTGAGTTTAGTAGATTAAGCAAGGTTGTAACAGAGAATGAAGAGGAAATAATTAATAGTTTTGTTATGACAATAGAGATGAGGGATGTTTACACAAAAGGACACTCTCAAAGGGTTGCATTCTATGCAAAAAGAATTGCCCATAAGCTTGGATTGAATAAGAAATTTGCAGACAAAATCTACGTTGCAGGCCTTTTGCACGATGTTGGCAAAATAGGTGTGCCGGATGCTGTTTTGATGAAGCCCTCAAAATTATCAAATGTAGAATATGAGATGATTAAATACCACCCCGTTTTGTCTTATAAAATTGTAGACCAATTTAAAAGTTTGAAGGATTTAAAGACTATTGCAAAGATGGTTAGGCATCACCATGAAAGGTGTGACGGCAGAGGGTATCCTGATGGCTTGATGTGTGAAAAAATCAGCAAGGGTGCTAGAATTTTGGCTGTGGCCGATGTGTTTGACGCGCTCACAACATCGAGGCCTTATAGAAGGGCTTTTGAGCCTAAAAGGGCAATAGAGATAATGCTTAGTGAGGAAGGTCATCTCGATAAGAAAATCTTGAATAGAGCTTTGGATGTTTTAGTTGATAGTTTCGAAGAGGCGATTGAGTTGGGTGAGAGTTCGTTGATACCTAAAGCGTTTGATGAGTATAAAAGGAAGTTCTCTCATATTGATAGCTTGACGGGTTTATTGACACGGTCAACGTTGTTGAGAAAGTTGGACGACTTGATTAAGGGTGGGAATGGTTTTAGAGCTTACATGGTTGATGTGAAAGGTATGGATTCCATAAATATAGAGTGTGGAAGCGAAAAGGGCGACATGCTTTTGATAAAAGTGGCCGACACGGTTAAAAATTTAAGTGAACTTGGATGCAAATATTTTACAAGGTATGGCGGTGACTCATTTGTTTTTGTTTGCGAAAGTCGACTCAGCAGTGTTGATAGTTTTTTGCTAAATTTGGCTGACCGTGTTAAAAAGATTGTAAATTGCCCTAAAAATTTGCGTTTTACAACTGTGCATATTGACTCAAAGGAAGTTGGTAGCACACAAGAGTTGATTTTACTTTTGAGAAAGAGGAAAAATCTACTGTCCCACCGCACTTAAATGAGACTTGATAAATTTCTTTTCAAAAACGGCTATACAGAAAGCAGAAGCAGGGCGGTTGAGCTGATAAAACGTGGTTTGGTTGAAGTAGACGGGAAAGTAGTTTTCAAGCCTTCTTTAGACGTTGAAAATCAAAAAGTATTGATTTTGAAAGAGTTAAAGTATGTAAGTAGGTCAGGTGAAAAGCTGGAAGCAGCTCTGAATGGGTTTGGTATTTCTGTTAAAGACAATATGTGTTTAGATGTTGGTGCATCGACGGGTGGTTTTACTCAGTGTTTATTAAATAATGGTGCTAAATTAGTCTATGCTGTGGACGTTGGAAAAGGTCAGCTTCATGATAGCTTAAGGGGCGATAGTCGAGTATTTTTATTTGAAGAAACCGATATAAGAAGTTTTGAATGCGAGATTATGTTTGATTTTGCCTCAATAGATGTGAGTTTCATATCGTTGAGATTGGTTTTAACAAAGGTTTTTGAGCTTGTGAAAGCAGGTGGCGGTGTTGTTGCACTGTTTAAACCTCAGTTCGAAGTGGGAAGGGATAATGTTAAAAAGGGTGTTGTGAGGGATGAAAAGATTGTGGATAGAACCATGAAGGAACTTATTGAGTTTGCCAAAGGTTTAGGCTTTGAGTTCAAAGGCTCGTTAAAGTCGCCCATTAAGGGGAAACAGGGTAATCAAGAGTATTTGCTTTATTTCAAAAAATGAATGAAACTTTGGCTTTTTTAGAATCCGTAAAAAATAATCATTTGCTTTTATATGGTTTGGTTTTTCTTATCTCATTTTTAGAGTCGTTTGCATTTTTAGGTGAGTTTGTGCCTGGTGCGGTGTTTTCTGTAGGCAGTGGATACTTGGCTTCGAAAGGTATTATCAATATTTATACAACCATTTTAAGTGCAGTTTTGGGTGCAGTATTTGCCGATATCGTAAGTTTTTACTTAGCTATTTGGTTTTATGATGATTTAAAGGATAAGGCTATTTTAAAGAAGTATGAAAAAATTATCGAGAGAGGTATTGAGTTTTTTAGGAAGTATGGTGGTATAAGCGTGTTTTTTGGTAGATTTGTTGGTGCATTGAGACCTATTGTGCCATTTTTGGCAGGCGTTTTTAAAATGAATAGACCTGAATTTTTTATTTGGGCAATAACAAGCGGAATACTTTGGGGCATTGCCTATGTGGGTGTTGGATATTTTTTTGGAAGTAGATGGGATTACGTATCGTCTGTTTTGAGCAGGGTGAACACCTCGGTTTTGTTGATTTTGCTTTTGATTGGTGTATTATATCTTTTGAGGAGCAAAAAGAATGATTGATTATGTTTATATATTGTTGATCACCTCAGTTGCAGCTTCGATTGGCGGATTACTCGGCATTGGTGGTGGAATTTTGATGGTTCCACTTTTTGTTTTGCTTGTTAAAATGAAAATCCAACAGGCCGTTGCCATAAGCCTTTTTACCATTATCGGTTTGAGCATGCTAGTGAGTTCAAAACATATAAAGAGTAAAGCCCTAAATCTGCCTTTGGGTTTTACGCTTGAGCTTGCAACAACATTGGGCGCTATTGCAGGCAGTTTTGTGGCTTTAAATATTAACCACAGGCTCTTAACGCTCCTTTTTTCAATATTTTTAGTTTTTGTGGTTTTTTTGATGCTCAAGGGCAAGGGTAAAGATAGCTTTGATAAAACTAATGGAAAGTATTCATATTTTGACCCTCAAATAGGCAGAGAGGTTTTTTATAACGTAGAAAATTTGTTTTTTGCTTACCCTATATCATTCATCGCAGGCATATCGTCTGGTATGTTTGGCATCGGCGGAGGCGTTTTAAAGGTACCGATACTTGCAAAGGTGTGTAAATTGCCGATGAAAGTAGCGTCTGCTACAAGTAGCTTTATGATTGGAATTACAGCCTCTGCATCGGCTTATGTTTATTTTAAACATGGCAGCTTAAACCCATTTTACGCTTTTGTTAGTTTAATTGGCGCCTATATTGGAGCAAAAGTAGGCGTATATTTGCATTCTAAACTAAAAAGCGATGATTTAAAGAAAATTTTTGCCTTTGTGCTTTTAGTTATAGCTTTGGAGATGTTTTTGAGGTCTGTAAGATGAAGTTCTTTAGCGTTCTACTTAAAGCACTGTTTTATCTAAGTTTTACTGTTATGGCGGTGGGATTTGGATGCCACTTTGCAAATTTGAGGTGTTTTTCAATTGCAAGTTATGGGGCATTTTTGTTGATTTTTTCGCCTGCTTTAGGGTTCCTTTATTTGACAGGCTACTATTTAAAGGAAAATAATAAAAAATTAGCCCTTTTATCTTTTGTAGTTTTTCTGATTCTTTTTTTAAACGTTGTGCTTCAAAAATAAAAGGAGGGGTGACCCTCCGTTAGATTTCTGTTGATTCTCCGGGTTTGAGTATTTTAACTTCTGCCTTGTCTCCTACCAATTTTACAAACTCATTCGGGTCTTGTTTTATAATATCCCAGGCACTGTAGTGCATAGGAATTACAGTTTTTGGTTTTAAGAACTCTACAGCTTTTGCAGCATCTTGAGGACCCATTGTAAAATTGTCGCCAATTGGCAACATAGCCACATCTAAACCGAGTTCACCGATTAGCTGCATATCCATAAATAGGCCTGTGTCTCCGGAGTGATAAATCTTCTTGCCATCAAGCTCCACAACAACTCCGCAAGGGTTGCCGGTGTATGTTATGTTTCCGTTGTCATCAACGAATGCGCTTCCGTGATGTGCAATAGTCAATTTTACCCATAAGTCGTCACCAAATCTCTTTGAACCGCCGATGTGCATGGGGTTTAATTTTTTTACACCTTTGTTTTGGCAAAATACAGCAAGCTCATAAGGTGCTATGAGTGTTGCGTCGTTGTTTTTTGTTATATCAATAGCATCACCGAGATGGTCTCCGTGGCCGTGTGTTACAATTACATAGTCAACCTTAATATCAGATGGTTTTAAGTCATATGTTATATCTGGGTTTCCGGTTATAAAGGGGTCTATGATGCACTTTGTTTTTTTACCTTCCAATAATACCGCAGAGTGACCTAATAAAGTAATTTTTGGCATTTAATCACCTCCTACCAATATTTGTTTTAAAAACAGTTCAACATTTTCGTATGCATCAATGTACTCATTCTTTAAATTTTCTGTTACCTTATAATAAGCTTTTTGCCTTGAAGTTCAAGTTTTTAGTAGCAGCTAATTGGGTGTGCTGGTGTGAAATTTTCATCGTTTTGTAATGTTTTTTGTTGTAATATGAAGACATGAGGATTTTGGTTGTTGAAGATGAGGTTTCCTTAGCTGAATTAATAAAGGAAGGTTTGGAAGATGAGGGGTATAGCGTGGATGTGGCTTATGATGGGGAAGAGGGTTTTGATTTAGCCGCCAATGAACCCTATGATGTTGTGGTTTTAGATATAATGCTTCCCAAAAAAGATGGTTTTGAAATAGTTAGGGATTTAAGGAATGAGGGCGTAAAAACGCCTGTATTGATGCTGACAGCAAAAAGTGCAACAGAGGATAAGGTTTTAGGCCTAAATAGTGGAGCTGATGATTACCTTACGAAACCATTTTCATTTGATGAGCTTCTCGCCCGCATAAGGGCTCTTTTGAGAAGGTCTTTTGGGGAGGCAAAAAGCGTTGTTAGGGTTGCTGATTTGGAGTTAGACCTCAATACTCATGAGGTAAAAAGATTAGGCAAAGCTATAGAGTTGACATCCAAAGAATATGCATTGCTCGAGTATTTGGTATTAAACAAAAATAAGCTTCTTTCTAGAATGGATATTGTCGAGCACATTTATGATTACAACTACGATTTCGATAGTAATGTTGTGGATGTTCTGGTTGCTCGCCTAAGGAGTAAAATTGATAAAGATTTCGATAAAAAGCTGATACACACAGTTAGGGGCGCTGGATATATGGTGAAGGGATGACAAATTTTAGACTTAACTCTATAAAGTCGAGGATAATACTTTTGTACGTTGCCATAATTGGTGTCGTGCTTGGTGCTCTGGCTATATTTTTTATTTTTTATTTGAAAAGCATTGTTTACAAGCCAATAGATATAAGTTTAAAGAAAAAAGCTATGCAGTTGGATAAGCTTATTCGGTCAACAACGATTAGGTTTTCGTTTTCTAACGCTTATGGAAGGCGATTTGAGATTGACCTATCTAAAGCCCAGTTGTGGATTTATTCCTCAGTCTATTCAAAATACTATTTTCAATTGCGCACTGATGACGGGAAACTTATAGAGAAATCCACATCTTTGGGCGATTTAACTCTTCCTTACGATAAAAGTATGGGTGAATTTGAAACGGTAAAGGTTGGGAGCCAGTTTGTCAGACTTGTTAATTTTAAGGATAAAAATGATAAGATGATTATACAGGTTGCTTACAATGTTAAGGACGAGAGAGATATGTTGTTGAGGTTTGAAATCTTAATCTTTTTAACGCTGTTTTTTATACTCATAATATCCGCTGCCTTAGGTTTTTATGTTTCTCATAGTGCATTGAGCCCTTTAGAGGATTTGAGCAAGCAGATAAGAAGCATAACTGAGCATAATCTTGATAGGAAAGTTTATATAGAAAATATGCCAAATGAACTGAAAGACGTTATTGATTCATTCAATTCTCTATTGGAGAGATTGAATAGGGCTTTTAAAAGGGAAAAACAATTTATATCTGATATCTCTCATGAGTTGAAAACCCCAATCTCTGTGATACAGATGCAGTGCGATTTGGCTTTGAGAAAAGAAAGAAGTAGCGAAGATTACAAAAAGGCTTTGAGGTTGGTTAAAGAGACGATTTCTAAGATGACGCAGCTAATTGATAAAATGCTTATACTGTCAAGATTAGAGGCATTAGACCACAAATTTTCAGAAAGCGTGAGTTCAAGAGATACTATTTTGAGTGCAATAGGACTTTTGAGACATAAAGCAGAAAGTAGAGGAGTTGATGTTGACTTAGATATTGAAGATGATTGTTTAATTGAGGGGGATAGGAATCTTTTAGAAGAATTATTCGTGAATTTGATTGACAATGCAATCAAGTATAATGTTGAAAACGGTAAAGTTCTGATAAGGGTAGCAAGTGTAGACAACAAATGTGAGATAACTGTTAAAGATACGGGTATTGGGATAGAAGAAGTTGAGTTGGACAAAATTTTTGAAGGTTTTTATAGGGTTGACAAATCGCGTTCCAAGACCACGGAGGGCTTTGGTTTGGGCTTATCCATTGCTAAAAAAATTGTTGATTTGCACAAAGGCGAGATTTTTATAAAAAGCACGCCGTCAAAAGGCACTACTGTTTCTGTTAGGTTTAAAAAATCTACATTGTAATCTTTCTGTAATCTTCCATTTTTATAATTTTTCCAAAAGATTGAGGAGGTGAGAAATGAGGCGAGGGTTAGTGTTGAGCAGCATTTTTACGATGGCTTTTGTGATAAATGCTCAGGTTTTTCCAACAGGTTTTTCTTTAGGTCAATTTAAGATAGCAGATTCTAATAGGATGGTAGAAGTGGCAAGGTCTGGAAAGTTGTTTTTAGAGATTAAGGATGACATAAAGGCAATAAAAATAAAAAACTTGGTGATTTAGGAGGTGCTTATGAGAAAACTTAAGGTTTATGCTCTACTTTTACTCTTTTTAATGACAAGTTCTTTTTCTTTTGCTTCAAACTTGCCGGATGTTAGGGATGTTACAAAAAAGGTTTTGCCGGCAGTAGTAAATATTTCTACTACACAGGTTGTAAAATACCAAAATCCTTTTAGCGATTTTAATTTTAATCAAAACACTCCTTTTGATTTCTTTTTTAAAAATTTCTTTAACAACTTTGGTCCTCCAGTTGTAAAGAGAAAAATCCATGCTTTAGGCTCTGGTTTTATAATTTCTAAGAAGGGTTATATTTTGACTAACTATCACGTGATAAAGCGTGCAACAGATATACGCGTTACAATACTGAATTCAGGCGATGTTTATAAGGCAAAGGTTGTTGGAACAGACCCTAAGGCCGATATTGCTCTGATTAAGATTGACCCTAAAGAGCCGCTGCCAACTTTAAAGCTTGGCAATTCTGATGATATTCAAGTTGGGGATTGGGTGGTCGCAGTTGGAAATCCCTTTGGTCTAAACGGAACTGTTACAGTTGGTATTATATCAGCAAAGGGTAGAGTGATTGGAGAAGGGCCGTTTGATCACTTTTTGCAAACAGATGCGGCGATTAACCCGGGTAACTCTGGCGGTCCGCTTGTAAATATGAAGGGTGAAGTTGTTGGCATGAACACTGCAATTATGGCGAATGGACAGGGCATAGGCTTCGCTATCCCAGTTAATATGATTAAAAACGAATTGCCATATTTAATGAAAGGAGAAAAGGTAAAACGTGGCTATTTAGGAGTAATGATTCAACCGTTAACACCTGAGGCGGCCAAAGGTTTAGGTTTAAGAGACACACACGGTGCCATAATTTCTCAAGTGTTTAAGAATACAGCAGCCTACAAGGCAGGGCTAAAACCGGGTGATATAATTGTTAGTGTGAACGGTAAAGCTCTGAAATCTTCCTACGATTTGCCGTATATCATATCGAGCTTTAGACCGGGAACAAAAATTCACCTGGGCGTGATAAGAAATCATCACAAGATGAGCATTGAAGTTAAGTTAGGAGAGAGACCTAAAAACCTCTCGATTAGTGCAAACGGAAATGAAGTTTACAAGACGGATTATGGATTTTCTGTATCAAACATTACGCCTCAATTAGCAGAGAAATTTGGAATAAAAACTAAGGAAGGTGTTGTCATAGTTAGTGTTGAGGAGGGTTCTTTTGCATATATGGTCGGTCTCAAGCCTGGAGATGTTGTAGTAAAGCTAAATTATAAGAGAGTAGAAAATTTGGCTGAGTTTAAGAAAATGATTAAAAATGCTAAAAATGTGATTTTCTTGGATGTTATACGTGGCAATACCCATATATTCATTACAATTCAGAAATAAAAAGCCCGGCTTTGAGCCGGGTTCTATTTTTTTAAAAATCTGCTGCCGGGTTTCTCAAGAGGCACACCCTTTTTGCATAGGGGGCAATTGTTTGGCTCGTAGTTTTCGATTTTTAATTTAATCAAAGGAAAATAATCAAGCCTTTGTGGGTCGAAATTTCCGCCTCTATCAACCAAAGCTCCTATTCCAACGATGTTGTTTGTATATTGCCTTACAACTTCAAGCGTTTCATTTAAGCTTTTTCCTGTTGTGACAACGTCTTCTACAACTAAAACCCTATCGTTTTTGTCAATTGTAAAGCCCCTTCTTAATGTGAGCTTCCCATCGACCCTTTCTGCAAAAATACTTCTTACGTTGTCACCCAATGCTTTTGCCACATCATAAGAAACGAGTATTCCTCCCATAGCTGGTGCAATTACAACATCAATCTTTTCATTTTTGAAATGCTCTGCTATGGATGAGCATAATTTCCATGCGTCATGTGGATATTGCAATACTAAAGCGCTTTGCAGATAAAACTCGCTGTGTAGCCCACTTGATAGTAAAAAATGCCCCTGCAGGTAAGCGTTGCGTTTTTTGTAAATCTCAAGTGCTTCTTCAGGCGTTAACATCGTTTAGCTCCTTTCTAATTTTGTCAAATGCCTCTTGTGGGTTGTTCGCATTGTATATTGGCCTTCCTATGACGATGTAATTACTACCAAATTCTATTGCGTCTTTTGGAGTGACGATTCTTTTTTGGTCGTTTTTAGATGCCCATGAAGGCCTTATCCCGGGTGTAACTATCGTAAAATACTCGCCAAAATTTTCCCTTATCAGTTTCGTCTCTTTTGCGCTTGCTACAAGCCCGCTGATACCCGCCTTAAAGGCGTTATTGGCAAGTTTAAGAACCGTTTCTTCTACACTCATGTTAACGAACATGTCCCTTTTTAAATTTTCATTATTCATGCTTGTTAGAACAGTAACCGCGAGTATTTGGGCTCCCTTTTTGTTGTGTTTTATCTCAAACTCTTTTACTGCTTCTTGAGCAGCTATCATCATCTCTATTCCACCGATTGAGTGTATCGTGAGCATATCAACCCCGAGTTCGCTTGCCGCATAGACAGCTTCTTTGACTGTGTTCGGTATGTCATGATATTTAAGGTCTAAAAAAATCTTTTTCTTTCGTTTTTTTAGCTCTTCAACAAGCTTTATTCCATAGGCCGTGAAGTTAACTGCCCCAACTTTAAACCAAACAGCTTCTTCAAGCTTGTCTATCAAATTTAGAATTGCATCATATCCTCTTAGGTCTAATGCAACGATAATTTTTTCATTCATCATATTCTCCCTTGTAAACTTTGTCTAAGATGGCGTTGATTAAAGACTTTGATGTTTCTTTAGAAAGTTCTTTTGCTATGTTTACATACTCGTTTATCACTACAACTGGATGCGTTTCTTTTAAAAACAGAAGCTCATATATACCCACCCTTAGAATTGCTTTGTCCACAAGGGACATTATATCGTCTCCTGATTCGGCATAATTCTTTATAAGTGTGTCTATATATGGAAGGTTCTTTATTGTTCCTTCTATTAACTTCTTTGAGAATATCTTGTCGTTTTCTTTCTTCGGTTTGCCAACAAATTCAATAAAGGAATAAGGCTCATCCTTACTGCCGAATTCTTTGGCGTATATGTACTGAACTGCTGCTATTCTCGCCCTTCTCCTTGACATATTTAAATATTTCTATAGAGGTTAATCATTTCTAAAAGGGCGACCATTGCATCAAAGCCCTTATTTCCCATTTTTGTCCCAGCGCGTTCTATGGCTTGCTCTATGGTGTCTGTCGTTAGTATGCCAAATGATACTGGTATTTTTCCTTTTAAGGATATTTGTGCTATACCCTTTGCAGTTTCATTGGCAACAAAGTCAAAATGTGGTGTTGCACCTCTTATTACTGCACCAAGACACAATATACCGTCGTACTCTTTATCAACAAGCTTAGAAAGTAACATTGGGATTTCAAACGCCCCAGGAACCATATAAACAGTCATGTTATCCTTATTGCCGTTGTGTCTTACAAAAGCATCCACTGCTCCATCCAATAATTTTGTAGTTATAAAACTGTTAAATCTGCTAACTATAACACCGACTTTAACATCGCTTCCGTCTAATTTGCCTTCGATAATCTTCATAGTTCAACTCCTCAAACCTTTGTTAAAAGATGCCCCATTTTTTCCTTTTTTGTTTCGAGATAACACTTATTAACACTGTTTGGGTCAATTTCTATCGGTACGCGTTCCACAATTTCCAATCCGTAACCCTCAAGCCCTACAATTTTTTTGGGATTGTTTGTCATAAGTCTGATTTTGCCTATACCCAAATCCACAAGTATCTGCGCGCCAATGCCGTAGTTTCTCAAGTCGGGTTTGAATCCCAACTTAACATTGGCTTCTACCGTATCGTATCCCTGGTCTTGCAGCGCATATGCCTTGATTTTATTGGTTAAGCCAATACCTCTTCCTTCCTGCTGCATGTATAAAACAACACCTTTTCCTTCTTTTTCTACCATTTCCATAGCAGTATGTAGTTGGTCTCCGCAATCGCAACGTAGGGAACCCAAAATGTCGCCAGTCAAGCATGATGAATGAACCCTAACCAACGTTGGTTCGTTTTTATTAATCTTCCCCTTAACCAAGGCTACATGCTCGAAATCGTCAACTTTGTTTTTATATACGATTATTTTGAAGTGTCCGTATTTTGTTGGCAGGTCTGCCTCTGCCGTTCTTTCGATTAACCGTTCGTTCTTCATTCTGTATTCGATAATGCTTGCTATTGTAACCATCTTGAGATTAAATTTCTTTGCTATTTCTTCAAGCTGTGATCTTCTCGCCATTGTTCCGTCGTCGTTCATGATTTCACAAATCACCGCAGCTGGAATTAGACCTGCCATTCTTGCTAAATCTACACTACCTTCTGTATGTCCAGCCCTAACCAGCACACCACCTTTCTTTGCCCTTAAGGGAAATACATGTCCAGGTCTAGATAAATCCTCCGGCTTGGCATCGGGTCTTATGGCTGTTTGAATTGTTGTAGCCCTATCAAAAGCAGATATACCCGTTGTTACACCGAATTTAGGATGTGCATCGATTGATACTGTAAATGCCGTTTTGAATTTGTCATTTTCATCAACTGTCATGAGTTTTAGGTTGAGTTTTTCTATTAATTTTTCGTCCATGGGCAAGCAAATGAGTCCTCGTCCATGTTTTGCCATGAAATTTATTGATTCTGGCGTAACAAATTGGGCAGCCATTACAAAGTCGCCCTCATTTTCCCTATCCTCATCATCGACCATTATTATCATTTTACCCGATCTAATCTCACTAACCGCTTCTTCAACACTTGCAAACATAACGCCACCTTCCTTACTTAAAAAGTCATAGGCATTTTATAATAGGTTGGTGATTGTTTCAAATTAATTCAAGCAAATCCGTGTAGTTTTAGAAACTCTTCTGTAAGGCCATTTGATTTTTTTGTAAATTTTTCGACGTATTTGCCTATTATATCAACCTCTATATTTAGCTTATCCCCTGGCTTTTTGTATTTTAAATTTGTGTTTTCGTATGTGAATGGTATTACGGCGATGCTTAATGAACTATTGTTAAGTTCTGCTATGGTTAGGCTAATTCCATCAACGGCAATAGACCCTTTTTCTACGCTGTGATTAAATATGTATGCATCTGTTGCAATTGAAAGGACATAAAAGTCACCAATCTTATTTAGACTTATGATTCTGGTTGTTGTATCCACATGTCCTAAAACTATATGACCGTCAAGTCTGTTTGATAATTTAAGAGCCCTTTCTAAATTTACCATGCTACCTGAAGATAGAGAGCCTATGTTTGTTCTGTTGAGCGTTTCAAAGGAAACATCCACGCCAAAAGTGTTTTTGTTTTTTTCTGTGACCGTTAAGCATGCACCGTTTATGGCTACACTGTCGCCTAATTTAAGTTCATCTGTTAATTGCGAGCCCACAGTCAACCTAATACCACTTTTTATGCTGTTGATGCTATAAACTTTGCCTACATCCTCAATTATGCCAGTGAACATTAAAAATATCCCTCGATTAATATGTCGTTTTCAATGCGTTTACATTTTGAATTTTTCAGTTCTATCGCCTCATTTGGTTTTTTTGCTGCTTCAAATCCGGCAACGTTGAATGCTCCGTAAGAGCCTGTAATTTTTGGGGCGTAGAATAAATAAGCTTTATTGTAAAGTTTGTTTTTTAGAAAATATCCATGTGTTCTGCTGCCGCCCTCTACAAGGCAAGAACAAATATTATTTTCTAATAGTTTCATTGATAGGTCTGAAGGGTCAAAATCATTATCTTTTAAATTGCATTCTATGATGTTTACCTCCATTGCCCGTAAAACCCTCTTTTTTGCGTGGTCTGATTGTTCTGATGTTACTATATAAACGTTGTCTGGATATTGGCTAAAGATATTTGCTGTCGGAGGAATCTTTAGATTTTTATCCAATATTATGCGCTTGGGCTGTTTATATCCTTTGATTCTGCATGTGAGCAGTGGATCATCCATTAGAATCGTGTTTATACCAACCAAAACGGCGCTATGCGTACCTCTCAATTTATGAACCAACCTTCTTGATTTTTCGGAGGTTATCCATTTGGAAACGCCGCCTTTTGCTGAGATGCACCCGTTTAAAAACATTGCAGCTTTCATTATGAAAAATGGCTTTTTGTTGACTGTGTTTTCAATAAAAACCTCATTTAAGCTCACTGCTTCATCTTCTAAAACGCCGACTTTGACATCAATACTTGCTGACCTTAGACGTTCTACACCTCCACTTGCTTTTTTGTTAACGTCCCTCATGCCTATAACAACACGTTTTATACCGCTTTTTATGATTGCAATGGAGCAAGGTGGAGTCCTACCGTAATGGTTGCAAGGTTCAAGGTTTACGTATATCGTTGCTCCCTTAAGGAGAGCCTTATTTTCTACAGAATTTATTGCCTCTATCTCTGCGTGTGGTAGGCCGGCTTTTTTGTGATATCCCTCGCCTATTATCTTCCCGTCTTTGACTATAACCGCACCAACCAAAGGATTAGGGCATGTCCCACCCTTTGCTTTTTTTGCTAACTGGATAGCCCTTTTCATGTAAATTTCATCTTGGTTCATGATTTAAAAAATACTAAAGTAGTTAGCCTTTGTCAATTGAATTGGACAGGCTCTTATCAAGAAATGCTTACTTTAACTTTATGATTAAGTCCCCTGCTTCTATGGTTTCTCCTTCTTTAAGGTAGATTTTTTCGACTACACCGTCGGTGGAAGCTTTTATCTTTGTTTCCATCTTCATGGCTTCCGTAACGACCAATAAATCGTCTTTTTTTACTTTATCTTTTGTTTTTACCAGTATCTTTACTATCTTTCCTGGCATCATTGCACATATATCGTAAGGATTGTTCATGTCGCCCTTTGTGTTAGATTTTACCTTTGTTGCTATATTTTTATCTCTTATTTCCACACTTCTTGTTTGGCCATTTAGCTCAAACGTTACCTTTCTATAACCCTTTTTATCTGGCTCTGAGGTGTTTAGATATTTTATGAATAACGTTTTTCCTTCTTCTATTTCAACCTCTATTTCCTCGTTGTTATTTAATGGATAAAAAAATGACCTTGTATCCAAAACAGAAGCGTCACCGTATTCGTTTACAAAGTGTACATAATCTATAAACACTTTTGGGTATAAAGCGTAGGATAGGATTTCATTTTTGCTAAATTTGCGTTTAAAGAGCTCTTGCAGCTCCTTGTCCGCTTTGTCAAAGTCGAACGGCGGTAAAAGTTTCCCTGGTCTGTCTTTTATTGGTTTTTCGCCCTTTAACACGATTTCTGCAAGCTTTTCATTGAATCCTCCATACGGTTGTCCTATCATGCCTTTAAAGAAGCTGACAACGGAATCAGGGAAGGATAAGGATACTCCTTTTGTATATAAATCCTCTGGCTCCAAGTCATTTTGAACTAAGAATAAAGCCAAATCACCGACCACTTTGGATGATGGGGTAACCTTTATTATGTCGCCAAAAAGGTCATTTACCTTTTTGTACATCTTTTTGATTTTTTCCCACTTATCTATTAATCCTAAGCTTTCTACCTGAACTACTAAGTTTGAATACTGGCCGCCTGGTATTTCATGCTCGTAAACTTCTGCTGTTGGAGCGTTAAGTCCTGTTTCACAACAAACATAGTATTTTCTTATCTTTTCGAAATAGTTGGCAACCTCTTGGGCTTTTTCTAAATTTATACTTGACGCTTTATCTGTATGCTTGAGTGCTGCTACTATAGAATTGAGACTAGGTTGGCTTGTTAGGCCAGACATGGAACTCATAGCCAAATCTACAATGTCTGCTCCTGCTTCAATTGCCATTAAAACTGTTGCTTCACCATTTCCGCTTGTGTCGTGTGTATGAAAATGTATTGGCAGGTTTGTTTCTTCTTTTATTGCCTTGACTAATACCTTAGCTGCGTATGGTTTTACAAGCCCAGCCATATCTTTGATAGCAATGATGTCTGCTCCGGCCTCTTTTAGCTCTCTTGCTAATTTAACGTAGTAATCGAGCGTATATTTCTTTCTGTTTTTATCCAATATATCGCCTGTATAGCTAATGGCTGCTTCGCAAATTTTACCCTGATTTTTGACCTCTTCCATTGCTGGTTTTAATTGCTCGATCCAATTGAAACAGTCGAAAATTCTAAACACATCTATACCATTTTTTGCGGATTCCTTTATGAATTCTTTGACTACGTTATCTGGATAATTTGTATAACCAACAGCATTTGATGCCCTAAAAAGCATCTGAAATAGGATGTTTGGTATTTTTTGTCTTAATTTATTTAGCCTATCCCACGGCGACTCTTTTAAAAATCTGTAAGCCACGTCGAACGTTGCACCTCCCCACATCTCAAGTGAGAATATATTGTTCAAATGGTAGGCATATAAATCTGCAATATTTAACATGTCTAGGGTTCTTAACCTTGTAGCAAGCAACGACTGGTGGGCGTCTCTGAACGTTGTGTCTGTTATTAATACCTCTTTTGATTCATTAATTCTCTTTAGTATACCACTAACACCTTCTTTGTTTAATATATCCTTCCAGCCTTTTGGAATTTTTGAGCCAAATTTTTCCCTATATGCAGGGATTTTAGGCAAGGTTTTGGTATTTATGTTTGAGTTAGATGGATTGTTTACTATGTTGTTTGCCAAGAACTTTAAGACCTTTGTTCCTCTGTCTCTTCTTTTTGGGATTTTGTAAAGCTCTTTTGTTGTGTCTATAAAGTTTGTATCAAAGTCTCCTCTTATAAATTTTGGGTGTTCAACAACGTTTTCTAAAAATTGTATATTTGTTTTGACGCCTCTTATCCTAAACTCTCTTAAAACCCTTTGCATTTTTTTAACGGCTTTATCAAAAGTTAATGCCCATGTGGAGACTTTAACCAACAGTGAATCATAATAGGGGGAGATTCTTGCGCCGGCGTATGCACTGCCAGCATCCAATCTGACACCAAATCCAGCAGGGCTTCTGTACGCTTGTATCTCGCCTGTATCCGGCATAAAGTTATTTTCTGGGTCTTCTGTGGTTATTCTGCATTGAACTGCATATCCCTCTTTTCTTATGCTGCTTTGTGAATATATGCCTATCTGTTCGTCCGTAAATTTTTTTCCTTCTGCTATCAAGATTTGAGACTGAACTAAGTCAATTCCTGTGATTAGCTCTGTTATTGTATGCTCAACCTGTATTCTTGGGTTTACTTCCAAAAAATAAAAATCATTACCATCAACCAAAAACTCAACCGTTGCTGCAGATGTAATGCCTGATTCATAACCTATTCTTAAAGCTGCATCGTATAGATCTTCTAAAATGTTTAATTGCAGATTTGGAGAAGGAGCTATCTCTATCATCTTTTGATGTCTTCTCTGGATTGAACAGTTTCTCTCGTACATGTGCACTATATTTCCATGATTGTCGGCCAATATTTGAATTTCTATGTGCTTGGGGGATGGTAGGTATTTTTCGACTAAAACATCGTCTTTGCCAAAGGCTTTTTTTGCCTCACGCCTCAAACTATCGAAGTTATCGTCAACATCTTTGTCGTTGTAAGCAATTCTTATGCCTCTGCCGCCTCCTCCGGCGGTTGCTTTCATCATTATTGGATAGCCGATTTCTTTTGCTATCTGTTTTACTTCTTGGGGTGAGTTGACGTTGCCGTCTGAGCCTCCTATGACTGGAACGCCGCATCTTTTAGCCAACTGCTTTGATAATAATTTATCTCCGAACAACCTAATAACCTCTGGCTTTGGCCCTATGAATATTAATCCTGCATCGGCACATTTTTGGGCAAACTCAGCAGATTCGGATAAGAATCCGTAGCCTGGATGTATAGCATCGACATTGTGTCTTAAAGCAACATCTATAATTTCATCTACATTAAGGTAGGCTTCAACAGGACCTAATCCTTTTCCTACGCGATATGCTTCATCTGCTTTGTATCTATGTAGGGAATATTTATCTTCTTTTGAGTAAATAGCTACAGTTCCTATGCCCAATTCGGTTGCTGCCCTAAAAACTCTGATAGCTATTTCACCCCTGTTGGCGCAGAGTATTTTTTTGATTTTCATCCAACCCCCCCTTTTTTTATTTGCAATTTTTCACTTTATATCAAATAAGCACTGCATCGTCAATATCGCTATTGTTTCAATAATTGCACTCGATATTTAACAAGTGTCAATAAGATAAAAAAATTTATACTAAATTTTACAATGTTCACTAAGATAAATTAAGAATTTCATAATTGGTTGTTAGAGCCTCTATTTTGTAAAGATGCTTTTTGTTTTAGATGTCAAACATTTTTTAGTATTTTCACAATATAAAACTAAAAAACAAAAATTATTATCTTGACAAGCTTTTTTTCATACTCTATAAACTTATTAACAAATTATTAAGGAGGTGAGCTATGAAGCGATTGTTAAGCTCGCTAGTAGCGGTGTTAGTGGCCTTGACCTTCTTGGCAAGTGCAAGCTTTGCTAAGGAGATTAAGGTTGGTGTAGTTTGGCCTATGACAGGTCTTGTTGCAGCATTTGGTCAAAGTGCTTGGAAGGGTGCCCAGTTAGCCCACTCTATGAAACCTGCAACGAAAGACGGTTGCAAAATTAAACTCATTCTGTTGGACAATAAGGGTATGAAACTTGAAACAGCAAATGCAGTAAGTAAGCTCATCACAGACAACCATGTAAAAGCCATTATCGGAGCTATTACAAGCTCTGATACAATGGCAGGTGCGCCAATTGCAGAAAAAAACCACATCCCTATGATTACATCTTCTGCAACAAACCCACTTGTGACAAAGGGTAAGGAGTACATTTCAAGGGCTTGTTTTATCGACCCATTCCAGGGTAAAGTTGCTGCAAAATACATTTGGAATAATCTCCATGCAAAAACAGCAGCTGTCATGATTGAAAGAGACCAAGATTATTCAGTTGGTTTGGCTCATGCATTCATGGATGCATATAAGAAATTGGGTGGCAAAGTTGTTGCTGTAGAGTTTTTCCAGTCTACAGATCAGGACTATTCTGCACAAATTTCTGACATAAAGTCCAAGAATCCAGATGTGATTTATATGCCATCTTATTATCAAGAGTTGGCTCTGTTTTCGCGCCAAGCCAGACAGTACGGTTTAAATCAACCAATTATGGCAGGTGACGGCGCTGAAGCTGAAGCATTAATTAAAATCGGTGGAAAAGCCGTTAATGGTTTAACATTTACAACACATTTTGACCCTCACGCAGCAGCTACGCCTTTAACAGTGAAATTTGTCAAAGCTTTCAAGAAAAAATACAACACTCCTCCCGATGCAATGGCAGCACTTGGTGCTGATGCATACTTTATTTTAGTAAATGCTATAAACGAAGCTGGTGGCTGCAAAGCAACATCTAAGAAGATTAATTATTACATAAGACACACAAAAGGCTTCAAAGGCGTAACAGGCGTTATCACGATTAATCCAAAAACTGGAAACGCTATCAAGAGCGCTGTTATCAGGAAAGTTAAAGACGGTAAGTTTGTATACGTAACAACGGTTAATCCTTAAAAAAACAAAAAAAGGAGGGGCTTTAAAAGCCCCCCTTAAAAATTTTATTGGTGGGGTAAAATGAATCTAACGATTATTTTACAACAGTTGGTTAACGGTATATCGCTTGGCAGTTTGTATGGTCTTGTGGCTATTGGATACACAATGGTTTATGGTGTTATTAGACTTATCAACTTTGCTCATGGTGACATCATGATGGTAGGAATGTATTTCGCTTTTACGGGTATTGCAATGCTCTTTTTACCCTGGTGGGCTGCATTCCTGCTATCTATGCTTGCCAGTGCTTTAGTAGGCGTAATCGTTGATAGGGTTGCCTATAAGCCTTTGAGAAATGCCAGTAGAATATCTGCCCTTATTACAGCGATTGGTGTATCCTTTTTCTTAGAAAATTCATTCCTTGTAATTTATGGTGGCGTCCCAAAGGCTTTTCCTGTTCCTGATATATTTGGAGGTGCAATAAATGTACACGGTGTTATATTCCCAAATATCGCTATCATCACACCAATAGTCGCCATAACGTTTCTCTTGATACTGCTATTTATTTTGCACAAGACTAAATACGGAATGGCTATGAGGGCTTTGTCTTTTGATATTGATACGGTTAGAATTATGGGTATTAATGTTGACTTAGTAATATCTTTAGTTTTTGCTTTAGGTTCTTTTTTGGCTGCTTTGGGTGGAATTTTCTGGGCTATGAGATATCCAGCTATCAACCCTCTAATCGGTATTATGCCAGGGCTTAAAGCATTCGCAGCAGCCGTTTTGGGTGGTATAGGTTCTGTTACTGGTGCAGCTTTGGGAGGTTTTATAATAGGCGTTACAGAAATTTTGGTTGTAGCATTATTTCCTGCCCTTGCGGGATATAAAGATGCTTTTGCCTTCTTGTTTTTAATCTTTGTTCTCTTGTTTAAACCAACTGGCATTTTAGGCGAAGACTTAGAGAGGGGGCGTTTCTAAGCCATGAAGATAGATAGAAACAATATTTTAACGATACTGGCTATATTGGTTTTTTTCCTGTTTGTGTGGTGGGGGAATAACCATTTAACGGCTTATGCAGTAAGGGTGTGGGAAGATACATTAATATTTTTAATGCTCTCTGCAGGATACAACTTGATAAACGGTGTTACTGGGCAATTTTCTTTGGAGCCAAATGGATTTGTGGCTATAGGGGCATATGTTACGGCAATACTAATCCTAACGCCTGCACAAAAAGAATCTATGTTTATTATTGAGCCAATGGTTCCTTGGCTTGCCAATCTACATATGTCGTTTTTGCCTGCATTGATAATTGGTGGCATTGTAACTGCCATTGTAGGGTTTTTGCTTGGATTTCCTGTGTTTAGGGTTAGAGGAGATTACCTTGCCATCGTTACGTTGGGTTTCGGTCTCACGATTAGGGTTGTTTCAAACAATACAATTACAATAACCAATGGTTCATTGGGCCTTAAAGGTTTGCCAACCTATACAAATATATGGTGGTGCGCAATATGGGCTGTAATTGCCATGATTGTGATAATGAGAATTGTGGATTCTGCGTTTGGGCGTGCAATGAAGGCGGTCAGAGATGATGAGGATGCAGCCATTGCTATGGGTATCAATACTCTATGGATAAAACAGATAGCGTTCGTAACCGCAGCCTTTTTTGAAGGTGTTGGCGGTGGACTGTTGGCTAGCTTAATCACAATTATTTCTCCAACAGTTTTCACATTTTTCCTTACTTTTGAACTCTTAATTATTATCGTTGTCGGTGGATTGGGTAGCATGACAGGGACGGCTTTAGCTACAGTGGTCGTTGTCTGGGGTAGCGAGCTTCTTAGATTTGTCGAGCAACCAATGAATATATTTGGATTGCAAATACCTGGAATTCCTGGAATGAGGATGGTGGTGTTTTCCATTTTGTTAATTATTATAATGATATTTGCAAGAGAAGGAATAATGGGCCAGAAGGAATTTTCCTGGGATTGGGTATTTAATAAAATCAAAGGAAAGAGAGCTTAAGTTGCCATGAGTGAAATAATTCTAAAATGTGATAGGTTGACCATGAGATTTGGTGGTTTAACCGCCGTTAGGGATTTTTCTATAGAAATTAAGGAGCACATGATTTTTGGTCTCATTGGACCGAATGGGGCAGGTAAAACAACGGCTTTTAACATGATTACGGGGAACTTGACCCCTACAGAGGGAAAAATCCATTTCTACGGCCAAGATATTACGGGTTTAAAACCTTATAAGATAGTGTCCTTGGGCATGGCAAGAACTTTCCAAAATATTAGGCTCTTTTCTAATCTATCTGTTTTGGGTAATGTTTTAACAGGTTTTCACCACAAGCTAAAATACAATCTTATAGATGCAATTTTAAGAACACCAAAGTTCTATAAATACGAGAACGAGATGAAAGAAGCTGGTATGGCTTTGCTTGAGAGTGTTAGGCTTGCTGATAAGGCTGATTTCAAAGCAAGTGAGCTACCGTATGGTGAAAGAAGAAAGGTAGAAATTGCACGTGCTTTAGCAACGGGTCCTAAATTGTTACTCTTAGATGAGCCAGCAGCAGGAATGAACCCGCAAGAAACGCTTGATTTGATGTATTTTATACGGGAAATTAAAGATAAGTTTAATTTAACTGTATTTTTGATTGAACATGACATGAAGTTTGTTATGAACTTATGTGAGACAATTGCTGTCTTGGACCATGGTGTCAAAATAGCCGAGGGTAAGCCAGAAGAGATAAGAACAAATCCTGATGTAATAAAGGCATATCTGGGAGATATCAATGCTTAAGGTAAAAGATTTAAATGTATTTTATGGAGTGATACACGCTGTAAAAGGAATTAGTTTTAATGTTCCAAATGGCAAGATTGTCACTTTGATAGGAGCGAATGGAGCAGGTAAATCGTCCACACTGAAAGCTATTGCTGGCTTAGTTAAGCCCAAAGGAAGCATACTGTTTAGTGATAAGGAGATAATTAGACACCCTGCTCATGAAATTTCTAAACTTGGTGTAGCGCTTGTACCCGAAGGTAGAAGAGTGTTTGTTAATCTTACCGTACTCGAAAATTTAAGAATGGGTGGATTTAACAAGAAGATTAATGAGTTAGAGCCATTGTATGAAAAGATGTTTGAGCTTTTCCCTATTTTGAAAGAGAGAGCTTACCAAAAAGCTGGGACTTTGTCTGGTGGTGAACAACAGATGTTGGCAATTGCAAGGGCATTAATGAGTGAACCAGACCTACTAATGCTTGATGAGCCGAGTTTGGGTTTAGCACCTATAATTGTGTCTGAGGTTTTTGATATTTTGAATGAGCTAAACAAGCAGGGGAAAACTATATTGTTGGTTGAGCAGAATGCTGCTCAGGCATTAAAGCTGGCTGATTACGGATATGTTCTAGAAAACGGAGCAATAACGCTTGAAGGCGAAGCAAAAGGCCTACTTGAAAACGACGAAGTAAGAAAGAGATACTTAGGCGAAGACTAATTTTTATTGACTTTTAGTCCTATTTGTTCTATATTTCGAAGCTATGAAAATAGGTGGTAAGATTAGAGAGATTAGGCTACGCAAAAATATGACCTTGAGAGATTTAAGTAAAAGGTCAGGGTGTTCCTTGGGTTTTTTATCTCAGGTTGAACGTGACCTTGTATCCCCAACAATTTCAAGCTTGAGGCGCATTGCAGATGCTTTGGATATAAACATTATCTCTTTGTTTGAAGAAAGGGAGCCCCCTATAGATTCTATTGTTGTTAGAAGAGCTAATCGTGGAAAGTTTGAAAACAAAAGGTCAAAGGTAAGATATGAGCTGCTAAGACCTCAATTTTCAGATACCTCAATCGAAGCGTTGTATATGTACTTGGAACCTGGGGCGTCAAGTGGCCCAACTCCACATTCCCATACGGGTGAAGAGCTTGTTATTGTACTTAAGGGTAAATTGGAGGTGGAAGTTGGGGGTAAAACTTATCTTTTAGATGAAGGGGATTCTGCTGTTTACAATTCAAATTTACCTCATAGGTGGCGCAACCCATACAACGGCCAAACAGAGGTTATCTGGGTTAATCATCCGCCAACGTTTTAGTTTTTCTTGACTTTGCATAGAACTTATAGAAAATGTAGGCAACTGATATTAAGGTGGAGCAAGTGGTTGAATTAAAGTCTAAAGAAGATTTTTTTAATTTTGTTTCATCAGATAAACCGGTTTTGGTCGTGTTCTCTACCCACGATTGTGCAACGTGTAAACCCGTGAAAGAGAAAATAATGAATAGATTTGATGGCTTTGTAAGTACAGCTAATATCTATCTTGATGATGTGAAAGAGCTATCGGGTGAACTTTCCATTTTTAATGTGCCGGTAGTTTGTATATTTTTAGAGGGCAAAGAGGTTTATAGGTTTATCAGGGTTTTTTCTATGGACGAGGTAGAGGAAAAATTGAATAGGGTTTTGGAGTTTCTTTGATGTATATACATGAAGCAATTTATGAGTTCTCCATAGAAAAAGCTAAAGATTTAAGGATTAGGGATGTAAGGATTGGTTTGGGATATACGTTGGTTGAGCTTGAGAATGGATTTTGTGGATTGTCTTACAGCTTTGTGAAGGAATTGGATATAAAAACGTGTACAGTTTTAGAGGAAGCAGGTTCTTTGGTTGGTAAAAAGGCGTCATTTCTTATAGAAAAAATCTTTTCGTACAATCTGCTTGATTCTGCTTTGGCTTTGGCATGCGCAAACGCAATTTTGAACAGTGGTGTCGATGAGAAGGATATAGACGTTGTGAGTTTGATAAAGCCTGAGGACAATGTTGTCATGATTGGTTATTTTTCTCCTTTAATTGAGCCAATAAAGAGAAAAACAAAGAACTTTAAAATATGTGAGCGGAGTTTGAGAGATGAAGCATTGCCCGACTATGCAGCTTACTTTGAGCTTGAAAAAGCCAATGTTGCTTTGATTACGGCAACGTCTGTTATCAACAAAACGATTGATAGCTTACTTGAACTTGCTAAGAATGCGAGGGTTATTGCCATTGTTGGCCCATCGACTCCGATGGATAAGAGGATTTTTGAAGGCAAAGCCACTTACTTATGCGGTAGCGTTGTAACAGATATTGAGGTTGCAAAAAGGGTCGTGAGTGAGGCTGGCGGAACGAGAAAATTGAAACCTGCTACAAAGAAAATGTGTGTTGTTGTATAAGGGGGGACTATGGTTAATCACTGTTTGACTTTGGCAGATTTGACAAAGGATGATATTGTTTATTTGCTTGATTTATCCAGAAAAATAAAAGAGCAAATTAAAAGTGGAGCAGAATATAAACCTTTAAAAGGCGTTATTTTGGGCATGATATTTGAAAAGTCATCTACAAGGACGAGGCTGTCATTCGAAGTAGGTATGAAACGTTTAGGCGGCGATGCTGTATTTTTATCCACTCGTGATATACAACTTGGGAGAGGTGAGACCATTGAGGATACAGCGCGCGTTATATCACGTTATGTGGATGTTATAATGATTAGAACTTTTGAGCACTCAAGGCTCGAATTGTTTGCTAAGCATTCGTCTGTTCCTGTAATAAATGCGTTGACAGATCTCTTGCATCCATGTCAAGTTTTAGCCGATTTGTTTACTATTGGAGAAAAATTGGGTAGTGTTGACAGTATTAAGGTAGCATATGTTGGAGACGGAAACAATATGGCAAACTCTTGGCTTATCGCCGCAGGTGTTATGGGATTTGATTTAAGCATTGCAACGCCAAAGGATTGTGCTGTTAATGGATTTATTTTAAATAGAGCTAAGGATTTGGCAAAAAAAAGTGGTGCTAATATTATAGTTACAGAAGACCCTGTTGAGGCTGTCGGGGGTGCAGATGTTATATACACAGACGTTTGGGCATCTATGGGTCAAGAGGAACAGAGAGAGAAGAAGCATGCGTTGTTAAGACCATATCAGATTAATGAAGAATTGGTAAAGTACGCAAAAAGTAGTTTTATTTTCATGCACTGCTTGCCTGCCCATAGAGGGGAAGAGGTGACTGCTGACGTGATTGACTCAGAACACTCCGTTGTGTGGGATGAGGCTGAGAATAGGATGTATGCACAACTTGCGGTAATTATGAAATTAATAGGGAGGGATAGATTATGAGTGTAAAAAAGGTAGTTTTGGCTTATTCTGGAGGTTTGGACACATCGGTTATTGTTAAGTGGTTGCAGGATAAATACGGATGTGAGGTCATTACATACACTGCTGACCTCGGTCAAAATGAAGAGCTTGAGCCTATAAAGGAGAAAGCTCTTAAGGTTGGTGCTACTAAAGCTTATGTGGAAGACATAAGGGAAGAATTTTTAAAAGATTATGTTATGAAGGCTTTTAAGTTCGGTGCACTCTATGAGGGCAAATATCCACTTGCCACGGCTTTAGGAAGACCTCTGATTACAAAAAAGATGATAGAGATAGCAGAAAAGGAAGGTGCGGATGCTATAGCTCACGGTTCTACAGGGAAGGGTAATGACCAGGTGAGGTTTGATGTGTCTGCTGTGGCTTTAAAGCCAGATATAAAGGTTATAGCACCTGTTAGGGAGTGGGAGCTAAAATCAAGAGACGAAGAGATAGAGTATGCAAAAAAATACGATATCCCTATCCCCGTAACAAAGGATAAACCGTATTCTATAGATAGAAATATCTGGGGGTTGTCTGTTGAGGCTGGACCTTTAGAGGATACTTATTTTGAGCCTCCTGAGGATATTTACTCAATGACAACCGACCCTACAAAGGCTCCTAATGAACCAGAATATGTTGAGGTTGAGTTTGAGCAGGGTGTGCCTGTTGCCTTAAATGGTCAAAAAATGGGTCTTGTTGAGCTTGTGGATAAGGCAAATGAACTGGCTGGAAAGCATGGCATTGGAAGGGTTGATATAGTTGAAAATAGGCTTGTTGGAATAAAGTCACGTGAAATTTATGAAGCTCCAGCTGCATATATGCTTTTGGAAGCCAAAAGGAGTCTTGATGAGTTAGTTTTGGACAGAGAGGCGCTGCATCTTAAAGACCAACTGGCCTTAAAATACGCTGAATTAGTCTATTATGGTTATTGGTTCTGTGATTTAAGGGAGGCTTTGGATGCCTTTGCCGATAAGCTAAATGAAAATGCCACTGGCGTTGTTAGGCTGAAACTGTACAAGGGTAAGGCTACGGCTGTAGCAAGGAAATCTCCTTATGCTCTATACTCAAAAGAATTGGCAACCTACGACCCTGAAGATAAATTTGTTCATAAGTACGGTGAAGCGTTTTGCTACATATGGGGATTGCCACTTAAGGTTTCGGCTCAAGTTAAAAATAGAAAATAAAAGTTAACTGCGGAGGCTTTGCCCCCGCTTTGATTTCTTATGCCACATGCTGTTATAGAAGCACATACGCCCATAATTGCTTTAGATAATAGAAATGTATTTTTCTCTAAAAAATTTCAACTTTTTATAGTGCCTATTTCTGTGAAGTGCGAGGATTTTATACTTAAGGTTTACCACAATCATGGCAAGATTGTCCTAAAGCTGGACAAAACTACCTATCCATTTATAACAGACGATGTAAAGGATGCTATATTGGGATTCGCTGAGTATTTAGCTGATAAGCTAAACGGGAGAATAGTCAGTCATAACCTTAATAGAACGTATAAAGATTGCGCTTTTGCTAAGAATTATTTACTGGATGTAAGAAACATAAACGAGATGGGCGTTAATAATTTAGTGAAGTCAAGTAGGATTAGGGTAGAAATTGGCATGGGAAAGGGAGAGTTTTTGCTTGAAATAGCTAAATCAAATCCAGAAATAGGATTTATTGGTGTTGAAATAGCAAATGAACCACTGTTAAAAGCTGTTTTTAGGTTTGCAAAAGAGGGTTTGTCTAATGTCAAAGTTATAAAACATGATGCTCGTTATGTTTTTGACCTGTTTGATGCGAATAGCGTTGAGTGCGTGTATGTGAACTTTCCCGAACCGTGGTTTAAATTTAAAAAGATAAAACACGCCTTGCTGAATGCGGATGCACTAAAGAAAATCGAAAGGGCATTAAAAAAAGGCGGAAATATAGAACTTCTCACAGACAATTTAGCCTATGCGGTTAGTGTTGTGACTGCACTTGAGACACAAACAACTTTAAGAAATACACAAAATCGGTGTATAGACATTTTTAATGGGAGTGTTGATACATATTTTGAAAGACGTTGGAAAAAAAGGGAGCGCACAATATATCGTGTAGTATATGAGAAAACTGTTGAATCCGAAGCTGGTGAAATTGACAAAATGGCTTTTCCTTTAAAGGTCAAGCGAGATTATGTTTTAGAAAATGGTTTAATCTTTAAGGTTTTGGATATTTTCGAAAATAGTGAGGACCAAAGAATAATTGAGGTCGTGTTTGGTAAAAGTGTTAATCCACAGCATTCATATTTTGGCCTAACTAATACAAATGAACTGTTCTTGATACCTCAGAGTCTATTTGTTGCCGATGAAAGCGCACTGAAATCTTTGGAACTGGCAACAATTTAAGCGGGTTTTTCTTCCATCTGTAAAAAACTAAATTCTGTGATAGACGCTAACTTTTTGGCGTGTTCGACTGTTATACTAACAACGTTGCCGTCTTTATCTAAATCTAAATACAGATTTTCGTTTATTTCCCTTGTCTCATGAACATCCCCGTCGGATAAGTGTATCAATGCTGTATCTGTATCGGGAAAGTATAGCACCTTCATTTCCTTTCACTCCTTTTGAAGAAAAATCGCCGGGGCGAGCCCGGCTTTGAAGGTTAACCGATTAGTTCCTTCATATCGTCGTCAACATTGCTGATTGTAGAGATGTTGAAGTTCTCGACTAAAACCTTTAACACGTTTGGTGATACAAATGCAGGTAGCGTTGGTCCAAGTTTGATGTTTTTAACACCCAGATATAGAAGTGCCAACAGAACAGCAACAGCTTTCTGCTCATACCAGGCGATATTGTATGCTATTGGCAGTTCGTTAATATCGTTTAGTCCGAACACCTCTTTAAGTTTCATTGCAATAACTGCCAGAGAGTAGCTGTCGTTGCACTGACCAGCGTCTAAAACTCTAGGAATGCCACCGATATCTCCCAAGTTTAGTTTTATATAACGATATTTTGCGCATCCAGCAGTCAATATTACCGTGTCTTTTGGTAATTTCTTAGCAAACTCAGTGTAGTATTCTCTGGATTTGTGTCTTCCATCGCATCCTGCCATTACAACGAATTTTTTAATTGCGCCAGATTTAACTGCATCTACAACCTTATCAGCAAGTTTGAAAACCTGCTCATGAGCAAAACCTCCCACTATTTTACCGGATTCGATTTGTGTTGGTGGTTTGCATTTTTTTGCAAGTTCTATAATTTCTGAGAAGTCCTTTGGTTTGCCATCTGCCCTATCTGGAATATGTTTAACACCTGGGAATCCAACCTCTCCTGTTGTGAAAACTTTGTCCTTATAACTATCCTTTGGTGGGACGAGACAGTTTGTTGTCATAAGAATTGGACCATTGAAAGCTTCGAATTCTTTGTCTTGCATCCACCATGCATTGCCATAGTTGCCTACGAAATGGTCGTATTTTTTGAATGCTGGGTAGTAATTTGCAGGTAGCATCTCACCGTGTGTATAAACGTCAACACCTGTACCCTTTGTTTGCTCAAGTAGCTCTTCCATGTCCTTCAAATCGTGGCCGGATATGAGAATACCGGGATTGTTTCTTACGCCGATATTGACCTCGCTGATTTCTGGATGGCCATATGTTTCTGTGTTGGCCTTATCCAAGAGTGCCATAGCTTTAACGGCTGCTTCACCTGTTTTCATTGCATAACCTACAAGTTCATCAACGCTTAAATCCTCCGTAGTTATCGCCATGCCTTCCGATAAAAAGTTCCAAACATCCTGATCTTCATAGCCCAAAACGGCTGCATGTTCAGCGTAAGCAGCTAAACCCTTCAAGCCGTAGATGATAAGCTCTTTTAAAGACCTAATATCTTCGTTTTGTTCAGCAGGAATTTTTACCTCATCCCATTTTGCCAAAAACTCCTCTTTTGTTGTTCCATTCCATGTAGCACTGTCGTGTAATCCTTCGTCACTTATGTCGTACTTCTTTTTAATTTCATCCCTTAGCTTTAAACCCTCATTTATTGCCTCTGTGATTCTGTCTTCATCAAAGTTTACGTTCGTTATTGTGGTAAATAATGACTTTGCTATAAACCTTCCTACCCTTGGTTCAACCGTTCCAGCCTTTTTTGATACCACGCCCAGACCTTTTGTTACGTAAATGAGAACATCTTCTAAGTTTGCTACCCTTTCATCCTTTCCACAAACACCCCTTGCTGTACACCCTTTGTTTCTAAGCGTCTCCTGACATTGGAAACAAAACATTGACATAAAACACCTCCTTGCTTTTTGTTCATACTAACTATATACTAAAACTGATATTAAATAATTGATTTAGGTCAAGAAAATGAACAAACAGGATGCATTGCGTAGTATGTTAAGAGTTTTGAATATTGAAGATGATTATTTTTTAAGAGATATTAATGCGATTTCTATGCTTATAAGCAAGAGAAAGGGTGAGATACTATTTTTAGAGGGTGATGATGGCGAAGACCTGTTTTTTGTGTTGAAGGGAGCTATAAAGATTTTTAAGACCAACAGCGATGGTAGGGAAATTACAATTAACATTGCGCAAGAGGGTGAATTTTTTGCTGAAATTGTTCTGTTTTTGAAAAATGTTTATCCAGTTAGTGCAATGGCAATTGAAAATAGTTTACTACTTGCCATAAATTCGAAGAGAATCTTTGATAGAATCAAAGAGAGTCCTGAATTTGCAATGAAAATGTTAGGTATATTTGCCAAAAGGCTTAATTATCTAACAGAAAAAGTTAAACAATTATCTATCGATAATGCAGAAAAAAGGATATTGGAGTACTTGAACAGGACAGATAAGGGTAATGGTATTATAGAGCTTAGATTGCCAAAGAAGGAGATTTCATCAAGTATAGGCATATCTCCTGAAACATTCTCAAGGATATTAAAAAAGCTGTCAAACGAAGGTGTTGTGTCGATAGAAGGGAAAACTATAAAGTTGCTCAGATGAAAAAGTACTTTAGAATCCCTGCAATAGGGTTACTTTTAGTGATTATAGCGATTTTTGCTGTTTATACGCTTATTAGTGTTAAAAGTTCTCTTTTGAGCTTTGCTTTAAATTTTTATCTGAAAAAGTACCAGCTGACTCAGCACTTTGATAAGTTAACCGTTAATTCTCCCTCATCTTTAACGATTAACCAGTTTGTTCTGAGAAAGAAAAATTTGTTTTTTAAAGCCGATAAACTTTTTTTGGAAATTAATAAAAATGGCGAAATTACAGCAATTTTAAAAAATCCGGTGATTGTTGTATCTGTTGTAAAAGGAGGGAAGAAAACTTCTTATTTTAGCATTCCACCGTTGAAATTGAAGTTGATTAAATTTAAGAATTTGAAATTAAGAGTAGAAGAAGGCAAAAAAGACCTTTTGGAGATGGATAATACAACGGTAAGTGTTACAAAAAACCTATTGAACTTTAAAGGCAGAATATATTTTAGCAAGAACAGGGCTATTGCAAAGGCGGATATAAAAAAGTTAGATTGCTCATACGGTTTGTTTAAAAATAGTGTAACTATAAGGAATATTAAAATAGTTCCATCTAAACTGTATATAAAGTCAAATAATTTACAGTTTTTGTCAAATAAGCCAATAGAGATTAAGAATATAACCATAAGATTTTTACCGTTTTCTATATCTTTGAACGGTTTAGATATTAGCCTTTTAACTAAAGTTAAAGGTATGTCTGTTTCGTATAAAGCAGATATAAACTATAGAAACAAAAAAGCGTCTGTTTTGCTAAAGGATGTTAGAACTTTGGATGAAAGTATAAAATTATCCTCATTAAGAGCTGAAATTTTGTTTAAAAAAAAACTAAAAATTCTGTCTCAGTTTGATAACTTGACAATAAACAAAGAAAAACTTATAGCTCAAGGTGTAGGCGGGCAGATTTTTTATGAAAACGCAGTTAAAGCTAAAATCAAAGAAGGCCAGGCTATAGCATTTGATAATTTATTTTTTGATTTTTCTAATAATCCCTTAAGTGTGGTTGTGTATCCTAAAGATGGTATTATTAAGTCTGCATTAGGAAAGATTGTTAGAATTGACGTTAAAAATATAGGCGAAGAGTACAGACTACACGCTTTCTCTGATAACCTAACTAATTTAATGAACTTTCTTAATGATTCTTTCGATGAGCCTATTTTGAGAGAAATATATTTTCATGGTAAACAAGATGCCGAGATAAACGTAAACTTGAATAAAAAGAAAAAAGCAGTTTCAGGTGTGATTTTACTAAATATCGATAACCTAAGTTATCAGGGAACTACGCTAAAGGATATTAAGGCGAGTATTCCTATTTCATTGAACTCAAATGTAGTTAAAAAGGGTGAAGTTAAAATAGCGCTTATTAAGGTGAAAAAATTTACTTTTCCTTTGATTGCTTATCTTGTTTCTAAAAGTAATACGATGTATATACGGTTTAACCCAATAAAGGTGAGCAATTTTGATGTTTCTCCATTTCACGTAAAACTTGATATAGCAAAAAAAGCTTTGGATTTTTCTACTGTTAAAGCAAAGATTGTTAATAAATTGTTGAGGGTTTTTGTTGATATTAGAGGAAGTTATAGAAACGGTGTTCTTAATACTAAAGGATATGTGAAGGTGAAGGCTTTTGACGGTTTTGTAGATATAAAACACATAAGGTGCTCTTTTAAAGAATTGCCAATTCTGTATATGGATGTATTTCTTAATCATTTGAATTTGAAAAAGATAACGAAAAATACGAATTTTGGCTTGATTACAGGATTTGTGAAGGGTTATGTAAAAAAACTTTCTCTTGTCAATTTTAGATACCCGTTGTCCTTTGAAGCAATGGTTAAAACGGAAAATGTGAAAGGTGTATCTAAGAGAATATCTCTAAAGGCAGTGAATAGCATATCCAGTGTTGGAGGTGGCATAGCCTCAATAGCTATACCATTTTTTAAAAGCTTTCCGTATTCTGGTATAGGGTTTGTGGCAACTTTGAGAAATAATAGGTTTCAAATACATGGTCTTTACAAAAGCGGCAATGTGGAGTATATTGTAAAAAAGGGATTTATTGTAGGAGTAAACGTGATAAATGTAAATAGGAACAGTTCTATAAGATGGGCAGATTTTTTAGATAGACTTAAGAGAGTTTTAAAAAGAGGGGGTAAGAAATGAGAAAGACGACTTTTTTGTGGGTTTTTGTTGCGTTATTTGTTTATTCTTGCGTTACGGTAAATATATATTTTCCTGCACGAGAGGCTCAGAAAACAGCTAAGGAGATAGTGAACTCTATTAGGGGTAGTGTAAATGTTCAAAAAAAGCAGAATAAAAGCCCGGTTCCTTCATCTTTCTTAATAATAGTGCCAAAGGCCTATGCGGCAGATGTTTTAAACACTACAAATGCGAAGATTGCCGCTATTAAGCAAAGGATGAAAAGAAGGTTTGAGTCTATGAAGGCCTATTATCAAAAAGGTTATTTAGGCGAAGGACTAAATGGGTATTTGGTGCTATACAAGCAACCTAACTCATTAAAAGATAAGCTAAGATTAAAGAAATTGGTGTCTGATGAAAATAGAGACAGAAATGCACTATACTCAGAGGTTGCAAGGGTTTTAAAGATACAGTCTTCTCAGATGGATAGGCTAAAGAGGATATTTGCCAAGCAGTGGCAAGATACGGCGCCAAGGGGAACTTACATACAAACTGCTACAGGGTGGACTAGAAAATAAATAAATAAATAAATAAATAAAACACGGCAACTTAACGGTTTGTGATTGCCTAGAACTTATATAGTTTGTCGTATATAATTGCTAGAGGTCGCTAATCAAGTCCGTATTCTGACAAATTTAAACCGCGGGAGATTGCAAAATCTTTCAGCTCATCTCTAAAGAGTTTTAAAGCTAAGCCTATGACTACGGCGTCATCTAAATATCCTATGCCAGGCAAAAAATCTGGTATAATATCAAACGGGTTTATTAGGTATAACAGCACACTAAATATTCCAATGACCGTTTTCCAGGGTAAAGAACATTCTTTTTTTAAATAACAATCGAACATCTCATATGCCAATTTTAGCTGTAGGATGGTGGATAGTGCGAAATGGGTAGGATTTTCCTTTATCTCTTCTATTTTGCCCTTTGCATCGTCTAAGAAGCTTTCTATATCTACACTTCTAATCCTATCAAACGTCGAAAAAACTTTTTCAACAAGGGTCTTCATAACAAACTCCTTGATGGTGGAGCTGAGGGGGCTCGAACCCCCGACCTCCACGCTGCCAGCGTGGCGCTCTCCCAGCTGAGCTACAGCCCCATGTTCCTTTAAAGTTCAAAGGTTGTATATTAAAAAACTACCCATTTGTCAAATAATACCCATTGTTTGATTTTAATATCTCCACGTAGCTTTTCACGCCATTTTCTATTGGTGTAAATTCTTTTTTGTAGCCAACTTTCCTTAGGTTTTCTAAATCTGCTTGTGTAAATGCTTGATATTTGCCTTTAAGCTCTTCAGGAAATTTTATAAACTCTATGCGTACATTTTGGTATAGTGATTGCATAATTTGAGCAAGTTTTAGAAAACTTTCTGCTTTGCCTGTACCTACATTAAAAATTCCTTTGATGGAGCTGTTTTCCATGAAAAATAGGTTCACGTCCACAACATCGTCAACGTATACAAAATCTCTTTTAAACTTATCACTGCCTTCGAAGATTTTAATCGTTCCCTCATCTAATATTTCGTTGTGGAAATGGTATATAACAGATGCCATTTTTCCTTTGTGGTGTTCATTTGGACCATAAACATTGAAGTACCTTAAACCAACTATTTGTGTGTTTTTACCAAGCGCATTTTTCCTTATATATTGGTCAAATAAAAATTTAGAGTATGCGTATATATTTAATGGGAATTCATTTTTTCTATTCTCTCCAAATCCGTTCCTGCCCAAACCATAAACCGATGCGCTGGATGCATAGATAAAACGGATGTTTTTATCTAAAGCGTAATGTAATAGTGCTTTTGAGTATTCGTAGTTGTTTTTCATCATGTATTTTCCATCTGTTTCTAATGTATTTGAGCATGCGCCTTGATGAAATATTAGCTCTATTTTGCCAATTTTGCTGATGTTCTCCAAAAAATCGTTTTTGTCTACAAAGTCGCTGAATTCGAGTGCGTTCAAGTTTAGATGTTTTTTTGAGTTCTTTAGATTGTCTACAATTAGTATGTCTGCAATTCCCTTTTTATTTAATCCTCTAACTATATTGCTGCCTATAAAACCAGCTCCGCCTGTAACTACTATCATAACTCCTCCAAAATTTTTGCTATAAAACCACAAAAAGTATATAAATAAGCATGTTTAAGTTCAAGTGTATTAGCACCTACTGCGTTGATATGGAAAATAGAATGTTTGTTAAGGCAATAAAAGAAGACGGTAATGTGGATTTGGTTGTTTATGGCAAACATACGGATTTAGATACGTTGACGCTTATGGAAGTTGAAGGTAAAGTTAAGAATGAGCATAAAGGGTATTTAATCGTAGATGCAGTCGATATACTTGATAGATTTGACCAAATTAGGGGTTCTTTTTCTAAACTGTCGATTGCCATGCTGTTTTTGGAGATTGCTTACCGCTCAAACAGCGGTTTGAATGTATTGCTCGACGGCTTGGGTAAGCTTGAAAGTTGGGATGCGCACTCTTCTATTGTTTATTTTTTGTATAAGTTTTTGGAAGAGAACGGTATTTTAGATGTGGGAAAATTCACTGCAGAAGAGTTGGATGTTATTCAAACGCTTTTAAAAGAAAAGGATAAACCTATTTATAAACATGATAAAAACGTGCTTTTAGTTTTGAAAAATAAATTATTGAAAGATACCGTGGCTTATATTAATCATCCTTTAAATTCGTTAAAATTACTGAGGTTTAGTTGATGAGGGCTGTTGTTCAAAGGGTTAAGGATGCTAAGGTTTTAGTAGATGGTAGAGTGGTGGGAGAAATAAAAAAGGGATTACTTGTATACCTATGCGTCTGCAAGGACGATACGAATAAAGATTTAGAATATCTCGCCAAAAAAATAGTTAATATGAGGATATTTCCTGACGATAATGGAAAATTTAATTTGTCATTATTAGATATAGAAGGCTCATGTTTTGTTATAAGTCAGTTTACACTTGCTGCAGACACTAAAAAGGGCAACAGGCCATCCTATTTTTATGCTGCAGACCCAGAAAAGGCGAAAGAATTTTATGAGAAGTTTGTGGAAATTATAGAGAGCCAATACAAAATACACTCGCAAAAGGGTATTTTTGGAGCCCATATGGACGTCTGTTATGTAAACGACGGCCCTGTGACCATTTACATAGATTCAAAAGAAAACTTGAAATAGCTTAGTAGTTATCCTCTGTCCACATAGATGGTTCGAACCTTACAACCTTGTTTCTTCCAGATTCTTTTGCGCTATACATGGCTACATCGCTGAATTTAATACATTGCCAGAGGTTTTTGGAATCTTTTGGGAATATAGAAACGCCTATACTCACGGTTTTTCTGATTATATTGCCTTGTATATTAATATCTGTTTTTTCCACATCTGACCTAATGCGTTCTGCAATTTCCAATGCCAATTTTTCATTAACATCTTGCAATAACACAATAAACTCTTCTCCCCCAAACCTCACTACAATATCCGCTTCCCTAACGCTTCTTGAAATTGACCTGACAACAGTTTTTAATACCTCGTCCCCTACGTTGTGGCCATATATGTCGTTTACCTGCTTGAAGAAATCTATGTCAATCATTAATATGCCTGCTTCTGTGTTTCTGCGCTTAACCGTAGCAATGAATGTTGGTGAAAACTCATCCAAAAAGCGCCTGTTGTATATGCCTGTAAGTGGGTCTCTCAGTGTTGATTCTCTCAACCTTTCCAGCAACCTTTTTGCCTCTATCACAGGAGCTGCTTCCTTTAAAAATATTTTTAACCTTTTTACCTTTCCTTTGATTTCTTTTGTTTTTTCTTTTTCGTCAAATATTAACTGAACAACTGTTCCAACGCTGCCACTCACGAGCATAGGTATGCATACATGGTTTTTTATACCCGTTGCGTTAAAACTTAAACAAACCTCTTTCTCTAAGAAGGAATCCACCTCTTTTGCCGTTCTAACAGCACGGCACATTGAGCAATTTATTAATATCTCCTGCTTACACATTAGTTTTTCATCGCCGTATACTGTTATATGTTTTAGGTAGTGTTTGCTGTTGTCTACCTCAAATATATTGAATAACTTTATGTTGAACTCATCTTTTATTAGGTCGAAAAGCCTTTTATATACCGTATTGATATCTGCATCTTCTTCTATTGTTTTCTTGAAAATTACAACTTTATAGCTTTCATCTACAAATTTGTTAAAGTGGGATACTAATGCTCCAATCTCATCATGACTTATAACGGGTAATTTCAATTTTGGGGATATCTCCTCCTGAACCAACCTTTCTGAAATCTTACCAACTCTTTTTAGAAACTTTGTTATAAAGGAAATTAAATTATAGAAAACTAAAGCTGCTAATAGAGATATAAGACCACCAAGAATTACACTAGACAGAGTAGTTAGGGCTATTCTACGTCTTGTTTTTGATGCAAAAGAATCTATTATTTTGTTAATGTCATCTAAATAGAAACCGCTTCCAACAACCCAATCCCACGGATAAAAATACTCTATATAAGATGTTTTTGGATAACACTTGTTTTTATCCCCGTCTAATTTAACCCAGCAGTAATTTATGAATCCGCTGCCCTCACTTTCTATGGTGCGCACCATCTCCTTAAATAGATATACGCCATTTTTATCTTTTATATTCAATACGTTTTTGTTTTCAAGGTCTGGCCTGGCTGGGTCTAAAATCATGACTCCTTTAGATGTAGCCAACCATACATAGTCAAGTGAATTTATGTTGCCAAATGTGCTGTAGCGTATAGATTTGATAAATTTTATGGCTTCTGCTTTTGCCTCTTTTTCTGTTAGCTTACCTTTTTTATACTCTTCGTAGTAATTCTTTATTCCTGTCATTGCTATATTAACTATGCTTTTAACAGCGGCCTTCTGTGTCTCTATGAGTTTCTGTTTATAGAAATTTATTTCCTTATTTGTTGATTCTATATTTGTATATACGTAATAACCATAACCAACAATACCTATTATCAGTAAAGATAGAACATAAGCGCTTATTATTTTAAACTTTATACTTTTAGAAAGATACCATTGTTTTAGGTCATTCATTTCTTAATCCTCCTGATTGTTTTTAAGCTTATACAAAAATCCAATAGATTATTCAAGAACTTTATTTAAACTATACTTATGGTTTAGTAGGGTCTGAAAATTAAGTCTTAAGAAAATATACCCTTTTCTGTTGAAGATAGGTTTGAGCTACAAGGTGTTATTATTTGATTTGTCTTAGATGGATAGGCTTTTTTGAGTAAATATAATTCTTGACAGCCACTTCTATTTGTATAAAATCACCCTACTTAATTCATAAGGGGAGGAGCGTGGAATGTTCGGTAATCCCGATAAAAAGTTTTCAAACTTTTTCAACAATTTGAAGCCATCCGGACTTAGATTGGCGCAAACTATTTTCGATAAGAGAGCAAGGGAAGATTTAAAGAATAATAGAAAACCCATTGAGGCGATAAATGTTGCTATAGGTAGTGTTTCTTTAAAAACGCATCCAAGGCTCTTAGAAAGGTATTTAAACCCTTTAGATGAAGAGTTGAAAAATGGTATTTGGAGGTATGCTGAAACTCCAGGTACAGATAAAGCTAACTCTGTGTTCATAAAGATTATTAAAGCGTTTTTGCCTGAAAATGTTAACCCGGAGCTTTATTCTATAATACAGGATGGCGGTTCGGGAGCTATGAAAACTGCCGTTTTAGGGTTATGTGGAGACCCTGGCAAAGACGAAAGACCTTTGCTTGTTATGAATCCTACATACACGAATTACAAAGCTGTCACTGATGAACTTGCAAGGAAAATAGTATCGGTTGAGAGGGCATTGGATAGAGAGGGTAATTTTAACGATGTGGCTGTTGAGGAAATAGAAAAAGCTGTTAAAAAATTTAGACCAGGGGCTTTGTTGATTATTCCTTATGATAATCCTTCTGGCAAATTAATGAGACAAAAAACGATAAATGAATATGCCCGTATTTGTCTTGAGAATAATATGTTCATCATTAGCGATGAAGCATATAGAGGTTTGTACTATATAGATGGAGAACCGCCAAGTATTTGGCGTGTTACAAATAAAGATGTTCCTGGAATAGAGGAAGCTAAAATTAGGATAAGTATAGAAAGCTTATCTAAAACGTTTAACGCCTGCGGTTTAAGGATGGGGGCACTTGTTACAGATAATGGGGATTTTATTGAAAGGGCGTCTGCTGCCAATATGACTTACCTTTGTCCTTCTATAATAGACATGCACATAGCGGAGGCGCTCTATAATGAAAGTGTTGATGATATAAAGGCATGGATTAGCAATTTGAGAGATTATTATAAAAAGTTGCTTGAGTATATGTATGAGAATTTAAAAAAGAGGTTACCTGATGCCATTATTTCAAAACCAGAGGCGTCAATTTATTTTGTTGTTGATTTAAGGAATATGGTTGATGAGGATTTTGATGCTGAAGATTTTGTCATGTACTGCGCAAAAAATGGAGAAGTGAATATAAATGGAAAACGTTATACACTGCTTGTTAGTCCTATGTGGGGATTCTACAATGTATTGGAAGGTAGGAATCCCGGTAATACCCAGATTAGGATAGCTTGTGTTGAGCCTGAGGAAAAGATGAGGTTGGTGCCTGAGCTATTTGAGAGACTGCTTAATGACTATCTAAGGAATAAATAACTTAGTAATCTAAATTATACATTTAACCCAAAATATGGATTCCTAATATTATAGTCTATTGACTTTTTCATAATGTTACTGTAGAAGAAAGTGAATAGTATTTATCGGAGGTGCGTAAATGAAGCACAATATGGTTAACTATGAAGAAGAGGTTAAAAACTTTAAATTGGAAGTACCAGAATATTATAATTTTGCTTTTGATGTTGTAGATAAATGGGCGAAAGATAGAACTAAATTGGCTTTAGTTTGGGTTGATAGAGCAGGAAAAGTTATAAAGAAGTTCACATTTTGGGATATATCTATAATGTCAAATAAATTTGCAAACGTTCTAAGGAATCTGGGCATAAAAAAAGGCGACAATGTTTTTGTAATGGTTCCGAGGATTGTTGAATGGTATGCAGTTATGCTTGGATTGAATAAAATTGGTGCAGTTGCCTTGCCAGCGCCAAATATTCTGACTCCCGATGATATATACTACAGAATCAACAAGGGTGAGGCTGTTATGGCAGTGACAAATGCCTCTAATGCTCCAAAGGTGGAAGAGGCCTGTGGCGATGATGAATGTAAGACGTTAAAATACAAAATGGTTATAGATGGTGACCTTGAGGGTTGGTTGTCTTATGAAGAAGAGATGGATAAAGCATCAGATAGGCTTTCAAGGGATGATGTTGAACCAACAAAATCAAATGACCCACTTTTGATTTATTTTACGAGTGGAACAACAAAGTATCCTAAAATGGTGATGCATGAACAATCATATGCTTTAGCGCATATTATAACAGCTAAATACTGGCATGATTTGCAACCTACAGATTTGCATTGGGCAATTTCGGATACCGGTTGGGCTAAAGCGGTATGGGGAAAATTGTATGGACAGTGGCAGATTGGAGCGGCTGTTTTTATGCATAATGCAGGCTCACATTTTAACCCTAAAGTTACACTTAGACTTCTTACCACGCAGGGCATAACATCTTTTTGTGCCCCGCCGACTGTTTATAGGATGCTTGTCCAAGAGGATTTGAATCAGTATGACTTTTCTTCGTTAAGGCATTGCACATCTGCCGGTGAGCCTATAAATCCAGAGGTTATTAAAGCTTGGAAAAGTGCAACTGGCACGTTGATTTATGATGGGTATGGACAAACTGAAAGCGTTCTACTTGTGGCAAACTACCCATGCATGCCTATAAAGTATGGTTCTATGGGTAAACCAGTGCCTGGTTTTGATGTTAGGGTTGTTAACGATGATGGAAGTGATATGCCTGTTGGTGAGCCTGGGCATATTGCTGTGAGGGTTAAACCTAACCATCCTGTGGGTCTTGTTAAAAATTATCATAAAGACCAACAGGCAACAGAGGAGGCCTTTAAAGGTGATTTCTATTATACGGGAGATAGGGCTTATGTAGATAATGACGGATATTTTTGGTTTTATGGAAGGGCAGATGATGTGATTAAATCATCGGGGTATAGGATTGGCCCGTTCGAGGTAGAAAGTGCCTTGCAGGAACATCCTGCTGTTGTTGAAAGTGCTGTTGTTGGAAGCCCTGATCCTATAAGAGGAACAATAGTTAAGGCGTTTATCATATTGGCTGATGGATATGAGCCTTCTAAAGAGTTGATAAAGGATATTCAGAGCTTTGTTAAAAAGAAAACTGCACCTTATAAATATCCGAGAGAGATAGAGTTTGTTAAAGAGCTACCAAAAACTATAAGTGGAAAGATAAAAAGAGTTGTATTGAGACGCATGGAGATAGAGAAGAAGTTAGGCAAAAAATCTACCAATGGTGGTTATGTATAAAAATGTTAAGAGTTATGCTAAAATGCAGTTAAAACTTATGTCATCTGAGAAAAATTGGAGCAATCTATGGAATGTTTGGAAAAGATAAAAGACTTTAAGCCATCGGGCTTAAGCTACGATTCAAGGGAGTTAAAAGAGGGTTTTATCTTTTTTGCAATAAAGGGAACGCGCGTTGATGCGAACAGGTTTGTACCTGAGATTTTGAGTAAATTTAAGCGAGTTCTAATTGTATCTGAGGATAGCTTTGATAATGATAGGTGCATTAGGGTCTCAGATGTAAAGAAATGCATGGGTTTTGTAGCCGATTGGTTTTATGGTGAGCCTTCGTCCAAATTGAAGGTTGTTGGGATTACGGGAACGAACGGCAAGACAACAACGACGTATCTTTTGAAGTCCATTTTTGAAAATGGTGAACTGCTTGGTACAACGGGATGGACGCTTAAAGGTGAGAGGTTCAAGTTAAAAAACACCACACCAGAATCGTTGGATTTGCACAGGATTTTCAGTGAAATGGTAAGGGCAAAAGCCGAATACTGCTTTACTGAGGTGTCTTCACATGCCTTGAGCTTTAATAGAATTGCGGGTGTTAGGTTTGCTTTAAAGGTGTTTACCAATATCTCGCAAGACCACCTTGATTTTTATGGGACAATGGAGAATTATGCAAAGGCGAAGCTTTCGTTTTTTGGCGAAAACGACTTTAAGGTCGTTAACGTAGACGATGATTATGGCAAGCGGATATCTAAAAACGCAATAACGTACGGCTTTTCTAAAAATGCGGATATTAGGCCTGTGAATTTTGCGTTCTCTTTGGACGGTATTCGAATGGATGTTGATGTGTTTGGCGAGGTTTTGCATATAGAGTCGCCCCTGATTGGTGAGTACAACGCTTACAACATACTTGCCGCCATTGGTGTTGCAAAGTTTTTTGGCGTTGAAGATGGGCGAATTATTGATGCTATCGGAAAGAGTCGCGGAGCACCGGGTAGGCTTGAGTTTTTTAAAAAGGACGGTATTTATGCCGTTGTTGATTATGCTCATACAGACGATGCCATGAGGAACGTTTTGAGTGCTCTGAACAAGATAAAGAGAAATAGGATTATAACGGTTTTTGGTGCGGGTGGTGATAGGGATAGGACAAAGAGACCAAAGATGGGCCGTGTGGCTAAAAGCTTGAGTGATATTGTTGTTGTTACAAGTGATAACCCGAGGAGTGAGGATCCGTTTAAGATTATTGAAGATATTTTGACTGGTATCGAAAAGAAGGACAACGTTTTTGTGATACCCGACAGGTTTGAGGCTATAAAGAAGGCGCTTGAGATGGCAGAAAGTGGCGACATTGTTGCAATTTTGGGTAAGGGACATGAGGATTACCAGATATTAAAGGACAAGACCATTCACTTTGACGATAGGGAAGTGGTGAGAGAGCTTTGGAACTTGGATTGAAAGAGCTTTTACATATTCTTGATCCGAAGGATTTGAAAATCAGTGGCGAATATAAGATTTCTGGTTTTTCCATTGATTCAAGGACTATCAAGAGGGGAGAGGTCTTTGTTGCTTTAAAGGGCGAACGATTCGATGGTCATGAATTTGCGAATGATGCTGTTGAAAAGAGTGGCACTTTTGCCATTGTGGAGAGGTCCGTTGAGTGCCCGCATATTTTGGTTGATGATACGTTAGAGGCGTTGAAAAGGATTGCGGCATACAATCTGAAAAAAAGCGGTGCAAAATCGATTGCCGTTGTTGGTTCTGTGGGTAAGACGACAACAAAGGAACTTTTGGCCGATGTGCTTTCCTGTAGATTTGGGGTGTGCAAAAGTTATGCCAACGAGAACAACATTATTGGCGTTTGTAAGACACTTTTGAAGTTGAGTGATGAGGATTTTTGTATTGTCGAGGTGGGTGTCAGTAAGCCCGGTGAAATGGAAGAGATAGCAAACTTTTTCAAGCCCGATGGTGTTTTGTTTCTCAATGTTTCGCGTGTTCACCTTGAATTCTTTGGTTCCGTTGAGGGCGTGTTGGAAGAGAAAAGAAAAATAGTTCATGATGGGGCATTGCTTGTGTACAATGGTGATGATGAGCTTTTGTCAGAAGCTTTTAAGGATAGAGACAATAGCTTTTGTTTCTCCTTTAATAACAATTGTGATTTTAAGGCTCGAAAAGAAGGTGATTTTTTAGTTGTCAATTTAAAAGAGAAGAAAATAAGCTTGCCGCTTAGGGATGAGATTAATCCACTGTCTGTACTCGCCTCTTTTTCTTCTGCCTGTGCGTTTGGCGATGACATTGAAGAGGACTGTGCAAAATTTGTATATAACAACTTTGAGCCTGTAGGCTATAGGATGAGAAAAACCATGCTCGGTTCCACACTTGTTATTCTTGATTGTTACAACGCCAATGTTGATTCAATGAAGTATGCCATTGATGTTTTATCGAAACATGAAGGCAGAAAGCTTGCCGTTTTGGGTGATATGTTTGAACTTGGTAACTACGGTGAACAGTTGCACAGAGAGGTTGGTGAATTTTTAAAGGGCAAGGGAATAGATGTTGTTACGATTGGTAAGGATGCAAGGTTTATTGGTGATGAGATGGTGGAGGGGTTTTTGAAGCATTTTAACGAAAGGTCAGCTATAGTAGATTTTTTAAAAAGAGAGATCAAACATTACGATGTGGTTTTGTTTAAGGCATCAAGGGGAATGAGGTTAGAAGAAATATACGATGCGGTGAAAGTGTAATGCTTTACTATATTTTTTATGAAAAACTGATCCATTTTTTCTCTCCATTCAACGTTTTTCACTACATAACCTTTAGGTTGATCATGGCGTCTCTGACCTCTTTGTTTATTTCCCTTTGGCTTGGGAGGGTGCTTATTCCCATTTTGAAACGCTTGCAGATAAAGGATCAGTTTAAGGGCTTTGAGCCTGATAGCCACAAGAAAAAGAGTGGAACGCCCACAATTGGCGGTTTAATCATATGGGGCGGTTTCTTTAGTTCCGTTTTGCTGTGGATGAGGTTTGATATTAGGATAAATTGGATTGTCCTGTTTGGTGTGTTTCTTTTTGTGATGATTGGTTTTTTGGATGACTTTTTGAAGGTTAAGAGGGGCAAGAACAACGGTTTGAAGGCAAAGAGCAAGTTTTTAATGCAGATTTTGGCTGCCTTTTTGGTTGCTTACATGATCTTTGAGTACGACAGGAGTGTTAATCTATGTGCGGGCTGCGTCTACATTCCTTTTGTAAAAAACGGTGTTTTAAACCTGGGTTTGTTTTACATCGCTTTTGCCGTTTTTGTTATTGTTGGAACGTCCAATGCCGTTAACTTGACAGACGGTCTGGATGGTCTTGCAACGGGTCCTTCGC
>JALTCA010000065.1:0-1942 GCA_027008245.1 Desulfurellales bacterium | reverse complement strand
CCCTTGTACGAAAGGGTTTTGGAGACGTTAAGGGAGAGTAGGTATTTGTTTGTCAAGTACACGGGGATCTATTATGCCGCATTGAAAAGGCTCGTTTTTGATTGGATGTTTAACTTTGGTGCCCCGAATATGGATTTTGTCAATGATTTTAAAGGCTTAATTGAGAGATCCAAAGACAAGGTGATCCTCGCTGTGAGGGACAGAGAGGTTGTTGCTGCTGCCTTGGGTTTTATCGATAACGGCTTTAACTGTCTCATTTGTGATAGAGAAGATGTGGACAACAAGGTGGCTTATAGCCTGCTTTCCAAGTTTTTAGAGAGTATGGAGACGCCCAACAGGGTGTTTTTTGATGCTGACAAGCCCATGATAGAGAACCTGCTTGAGAAGAATGGCTTTAGGATACTTAAGATCGTTGAAAGGGATGATGTGAAAAAGAGGTTGGCTGTATATGGGAGAGAAGCCAATGGTATTTAGGTATGGTTTGGATAAATTGACTGTTGGAAAACTTTTAAGGCTTGCCAAGGATCCCAAGAGTGCCGTTTTGACAGATGATGCAAAGAAGAAAATAGAACGTTCTTTTTCTTGTATCAAGGGTATTTTAGAAAAGGGTGAGCCCGTTTACGGTGTTAATACGGGTTTCGGAAGTCTTTGCAGGACCGTTATACCTAAAGAAAAAACAGACGAGCTTCAGATAAACCTCCTTAAAAGCCATGCATGTGGTATCGGTGAGCCTGTAGACCCTTTTGTTGTTAAAATGATGCTGATTTCAAAGGTTCACTCTCTTGCTTTGGGATATTCTGGGGTTTCTTTAGAGACGGTTGAAAGGATTATCTGGCATATAGAAAACGATTGCCTGCCTTATGTTCCAAGCAAGGGTTCTGTGGGTGCAAGTGGGGATTTGGCGCCGTTAGCGCACCTGTTTTTGCCGCTGATTGGTTTGGGTAAAGTGTTTTATAAAGGCGAATTGATTGAGACAGGTGAGGTTTTAAAAAGGGAGGGATTAAAGCCCATTAAACTCCATCCCAAAGAAGGCCTTGCTTTGATTAACGGAACGCAATTTATGTCAGCCCATGCGGCTTTTGGTTTGTACAGGTTTAAGAGTTACCTCGATTTTGCGGATGTGATCTCCGCTGTGACGATAGAAGCGCTGAAGGGCTCGTCAAAGCCCTTTGATCCCAGATTGCATGCCTTGAGGTCCTACGACGGAACGGTTTATGTGGCACAGAGGGTTTGGTCGATTTTGAAGGATTCGGAAATTGTAAGATCACACATTCACTGCAATAAGGTTCAGGATCCATACTCAATGCGGTGCATTCCCCAAATTCACGGTGCGGCACGTGAGGCGTTTTTGAAACTTAAAAGTACGCTTGAGGTTGAACTCAACTCTGTAACAGACAATCCCGTAATTATTGATGAAGAGACGGTCATAAGCGGGGGCAATTTTCACGGAGAACCGTTGGCTTTGCCTATAGATTATACAGCTTTGGCTGCAAGTGAAATGAGTAATGTATCTGACAGAAGGGTTTATTTACTCCTTGCTGGTGATGGTGATGAGCTACCAAAGATGTTGCTGAAAGAAGTGGGTATAAATTCTGGCTTCATGATAACGCAATACCTAACGGCCGCTTTAGCAAGCGAAAACAAAACTCTCTCCTTTCCTGCAAGCGCAGACAGTATTCCCACATCATTGGGACAAGAGGATCATGTGAGTATGGGCTCAATTTCAGTAAGGAAGTTTAACGCAATATTGGACAATTTGAGTTATGTTTTATCCGTTGAGCTCCTGCTTGCTGCACAGGCACTTGAGTTTAGAATGCCCCTTAGATCCACGGAGACCGTGGAGTTTCTACATAATGAGGTTAGAAAGAGGGTAAGCTTTGCCGAAAGAGATAGGGTGTTTTCAGAAGATATTGAAGCAGTTCATGAATTGGTTGAGGATAAT
>JALTCA010000064.1:0-2039 GCA_027008245.1 Desulfurellales bacterium | reverse complement strand
ACGAGTTCTTTAAAAACGTACCGCGTATAAAAAATAAGCTTGCCATCTTGAAAGACGTCGGTTTGGGTTATATTCAACTTGGACAGCCTGCTACAACGCTCTCTGGTGGCGAAGCACAGCGCATAAAAATCGCAAAGTACCTAATTACACCGCCCGTTGGTCATACATTGTACCTATTGGATGAACCATCAATTGGTCTGCATGCCGACGATGTCAAAAAACTTGTCAATGTATTGAGAAGACTGGTGGATGCAGGCAACAGCGTTATTGTTATAGAACACAATTTGGACATTCTAAAATGCGCAGACTACATCATCGATTTGGGGCCTGAAAGTGGCGACAAGGGCGGCCAAGTCGTTGCATTTGGCACGCCCAGAGAGATAGTGGAAAAATTCAGCTCATATACGAGTTTTTATTTAAAAAAACACTCTAACTATTAGATTTATTTTTGCATTTACTACAAATACCGTAGCAGTAAATATCGCAATTGGATATCTCAAAATCTTTCAAATCCTTTAGCTGTTTTTTAAGGAAACTCGTATCTATATCAATATCAATCACATCTCCACATACTTTACATATCAAATGGTGGTGAGGTTTCTGATGCGCTATTTCATACTTACTCTTAGCCCCACTTATGGCGAGCTCTTTTATCACGCCATACTTTTTTAGCGTGTGTATATTTTTGTACACAGTGGCAAGGGACATAGAAGGAAATGAACTGCTCAGATTGTTATATATGCCCTCCAAGTCTATATGGCCTGCTGCGTAAATCTCGCTTAAGATAGCTAGCCTCTGAGGCGTAGCTTTCAATGGTGTATTTTTTAGTAACTCTTTAACATGTTCCATTTTTGTGCCCTCCATATTTTTAAGTTATTAAAATCTTAAAGACATTCCTTTCAATTGTCAAGTAAAATTTTTTATCCTTGACAAAATTGAATTTTTTAATAACATAATAGAAGCCTATCTTAATATCCACTGACTGCCCACCTTCAGCCACACGGCCGAGCCTCACCTGGCCTGTGTGGCCTTATTAGTTGCAAATGAAACTATTTTATAATATAATTTTTCGCATGTTTAAAGAACCATTAGGAAAATGGATTTCTATACTTTACAGATATTCAATGATTTATTCCAACGATTTTTTGAGAGATTTTGGTATGAGTGGAGGTCAATTGCCTTTTTTTATGAATATCATAGAGCATCCAGGTATAACCCAGGAAGAATTATCCAAACTTATAAAAATAGATAAAAGCACAACGGCAAGGGCAATAAAGAACCTCTGCAAAAATGGGTTTGTAACAAAAGAAGCAGACAAAAGAGACAAAAGAACTCATAGACTTTACCCAACTGAGAAATCTTTAAAAGTAAAGGAAGTGGTTTTGAGAAATGCAAAAAAGTGGGACAATATACTTCTTAGGGGTTTTTCAAAGAACGATAAAAAATTTATTAGAAAAAGTCTTGAAACAATGGTAAATAGTGCACTTGAATATCTTAATTCAAAGGAGAAAGATTATGAGGAGTAAGAAAAAGATCTTGGCTTTCGTCGTTGTACTTATCTTTGCTCTTGGGGTGTTATTATTTCTTCAATACAAAAAAACCCATATATCAACAAACGACGCATACATAACAAATGACATATATTGGGTCAATCCTCGTGTATCAGGAACAATAAAAAAAGTATATATAAACGACAATGAATACGTGGAAAAAGGACAAATATTAGCCGAGATTGATAGTGAACCTTATAAAATAGAAACGCAAAAAGCACAATCCAACGTGCAGGTATATGAGGCAAAAATAAACGAAGCAAAAGCCTTGATAAAAGCCGCACAGTCACAGATAGATTTAGTCAAAGCTCAGCTAAACAAAGCAACGTGGGATTTTAACAGGGCAGAAAATCTATTTAAAAGGGGCGTAATATCAAAGGATACATACGAGAAGTACTTAACTAACCTAAAGGTGTTAAAGGCTACACTGAAAGCCAAAGAGGATCAACTCGTTCAAGCCAAAGTTTCACTCGTAAGTCTAAAGAAGGC
>JALTCA010000063.1:0-6825 GCA_027008245.1 Desulfurellales bacterium | reverse complement strand
CTTTTGTTGTGGTTGAGGCAAGTCTTTCTTCTCCATCACATGTGGAATTTAAACCACCAGTAATTTTGAACAAGCTATAAATCTTCTCACCCTTAAAAGTAGTACCTATAACCAGCCCAAATTTGATCCCCAGTTGAATCATAGAACTTTCCTAAAGAAACTGCATATTTGGTCTCTATCTTTCTGAGCTCTATAAATAGTTTGGTTAACTTTGTGGTGTTCATTTCAAGCATCAAGAAGGTTGTTTTTACGTGCTTTACCTCATTTTTGAGAAAGAATGAATTAGACGATCCTTTGTTTTTGAAGTACACAAAATCAAATCCCCCTGCAAACGCTAATCCTTTAGATAGTCTAAACTTACCTTCAATGTTATACGCATTCGATTCTCTTTTAATAAATTCACCGTTTTTATACAAATAAGAAAAAGTTTTCAGATTATTTCCTTCTATTCCAGAAACTCCGCTCATACCGAGAGTATGAATATACTCCGATGCAACAGTTAAACCAAATGGGAAACCGAAATCCAAACCACAACCCAACGTGTAAGGATTTTCCTTATGTTCCTTGTTGTCAAAATACAGATAAATCGGTTCTAACTCTGCAAATGTATACACCCTACCCGCATTTATTGGATTTTGTCTAAAGGTTAAAGATAGACTCAAAGCTATGGCTGGGATATCAGTCCTTGATGAGTTAATACCACTTTCAGCTATCGTAGCACTACCCTTTTGATTAATATTCTTTCCTATAACCACACTGTTTTTGTTCGGTCTATACTCCAAAGATATACTTGGTTTGAACACCATATTACTGTAAAAAATTTCCTTTGAAAGCTTTACTTGAGCAAACCTCTTACTTCCTTGAAAACCAACAGGAAACGGCAGAAAACAGTAGGAAGAAAATGTATGTTCTTCTACAAGCGACCAATCCTTGCCAACTGTAACATAAAATCCATTTCCCAAATCTTGCCTAACAAAAGCAAGCATCAAATTGAAATTTTGTGGCCAAGAATCTAATGTGATATTAGCTTTAGTTTTTGTCAAATGGTTAAATATCTTAAAACCTATTCTTGCAAATGTCCTTGAATTTTGCTTCCATTTGGAGCTTAAAATCGCATTTTTGGGTGATACATAGGAAGTATTGCTCATTATTACCGTTTTTTTGGAATACGAATTTTCGTAGCTAAGCCATCCGTATATGGTTGCCCGAAACGGTTTTTTAATATACAACTCTGCAGCAAATGAAGAAAGTTGCATAAAAATTCCCATCAATAAGCACTCAAAAACCAAAACTATCAGCACCATCTTTGGTTTTAAAGGCACAACAACCTCCCTATTGATTTTTAACGAAAGTCAATGTTTAAAATTTAAAATTAATCGATGCTGGTGGGATAATTTAAGGGAGGCCCGCCAGATTTACACATATTGTTAAAGAATGCAAGCATTATAAAACTTAAAAAGGAAAAGAAAGTTAAAGGATAGCAAGACATATTAGGGTCCTCCTTTCCAAATTCCGGGAGGCGTAAATGTTTCCATTTACACCCTATCGGCCTATAAACCATGGCATTCAGCTTTAGGTTTATAGGCTCGGAGCCCTTATTGATTTATAGTTTAAAAAACTGAATCTTATGTGTCAAGAGTTAAAGTTGAGGAGGGTTTCTATTATGTCGTTTGCAATTTTAGACGGTGACAGAGAATATTTATCCCTCAAGATTTCTTGGCTACCATGCTCAATAAACATATCCGGAAGGGCAAAAATCTTTACGGGCACTTTGATGCCCTTATCATTCAAGTAACTCAGAACACCCTCTCCGAAACCGCCAAACCTAACATTTTCTTCAATCGTTATAACAAGATCGTAATTTGACAATTCATTCAGCATATCCTCATCCATTGGCTTCACAAACAAGCAGTCAACAACAGTAGAATTTATGGATTTTTTTTCTAAAATATCCGAAACATCGAGGGCTACAGAAACCATGTTACCTATAGCTAAAATAGCAACCATATCATTATTAGATTGCTTCAACACCTGCCACTTCCCAACCTTAATTTCCTCTGGATAAGGCAGATTAAACGTGTCAGGACACGCACCCCTCGGGTATCTGATTGCCATAGGATGATCTTTGTAATTAACGGCGAAGTCTAACAACATCTCCAATTCTTTACCGTCTCTCGGCGCTGCTATAACCATATTTGGCACAGGTCTCAAGTACGATATATCAAACACTCCTTGATGCGTCTCCCCGTCATCGCCGACAATGCCTGCCCTATCAATGTCAAAAACAACAGGCAAATTCTGAAGTGCAATGTCGTGGATAATCTGATCGTAGGCCCTCTGCAAGAATGTCGAGTAAATCGCAACAATAGGCTTAAAACCCTTGACAGCCAAACCACCCGCCATTGTAACGGCATGCTGCTCTGCTATTCCCACATCAAACACCCTCTCGGGGAACTCTTCCTTTACTTTTTGCAAACCTGTACCTATCAACATAGCCGCTGTAATGGCAACGACATTCTCATTTTTCTTCATGATATCCAAAACTTTATTGCCAAAAGCAGAAGAGCAGCTTGGTTTACTCTGAGACTTGATGGGCTCACCTGTCTCTATATCAAACTTGCCAATACCATGGAATAAAGAAGGGTTATCCTCAGCAGGTTTATACCCTTTGCCTTTATTCGTTACAACATGAACAACTATGGGACCTTTCAATTTTTTTACGTTTTCAAAAACCTTAACAAGATCTGGGATTTTATGTCCATTCAAAGGTCCAAAATATTTAAACCCAAGTTCTTCAAATAACAATCCAGGAGAGAAAAACTTCAAGGATTCTTCAATTTTCCTTGCTAATTTAAGTGTAGGCTGCTCTGGTAAAGGTAAACTATGTATAAGTCTCTCTATCTCGTCACGTAATTTATTATAAATCGGTCCACTCATTTTTTTGGAAAGATAAGCAGAAATAGATCCCAACGATGGGGATATAGACATACTATTATCATTTACAACCACAATAAGGTTTGTATCTAAATAGCCTGCGTTATCTAACCCTTCGTATGCAATACCACAAGATAAAGAACCATCGCCTATAACTGCAACAACCTTTTCGTCTCCACCTTCTAAATCCCTTGCTAAAGCCATACCTAATGCGGACGAGATAGACGTACCAGCATGCCCTACGTTAAATGTGTCGTAAACACTCTCTTCCCTTTTAGGAAAACCACTTAAACCATTAAACTGACGAAGGGTGTTGAACTTATTTTTTCTTCCTGTAATAATCTTGTGGGCATAGGTTTGATGACCAACATCCCAAACTATTTTATCTTTTGGGGTATTAAAAACATAGTGAAGGGCCAAAGTAAGTTCTACAGCACCCAAGGAGGAGGCCAAATGCCCCCCCGTTTGGGAAACTGTTTTAATGATTAAATCTCTGATTTCCTCAGCCAGAGAATCTAATTCCTGTAAAGAAACCTCCCTCAAATCATTTGGGTTGTTTATATTCTCGAGCAAAACACTTTTACCTCTTCTTTTTAAGATATTCCTTTGCTAATTTAGCAGCTTGGCTATTAGGATACTGTTTAATCACCTTTTGCAATAGATAATTACCATCTATTTCATCTCCCATCTTGATAAAAGCAAGCCCCTCTTCAAACGTAGCCATTGGAACTTTGTCACATTTTTGATAAGTATTAACCAAGTAATCATAGTTAATTATGGCCTTATCATACTGACCTTTTTCATAATAAGACTCCGCGATATAAAAAATAGCATCTGGTATAAGCTTTGAATCTTTAAAATCATCTTTAAATTTTTTAAAGGCAGGTATCGCTTCATCGTATTTTTTTGACTTAAACAATTTTAATGCCCCATCAAAGGCTTTTTGGTCCTCAGATACAGAAGCACTTTGGTTTTTAGATACAATAGCCTTACTGTTATTGCCTAAGGAATTACCCGTGGTGTTAATCTTGCTATTATTAGGTAGTATCGGCTGAGTACCATTTTTAGGGCTCGGGTTTTTGTTAGGAGATTTGGGTTCAACAGCCTGAGATGCTGGCAATGAAGAATTTACAGTTGTATTTCTAAGCAAAAGCTGGTTGATCTGGTTTTGTATAGAATCCAACCTATGCTGTATATCGTCAAGCTCTCCCTTTATCTCACCATACTTAACCAAAAGATTATCAATCTTTAAATAAAGTTGGGCTTCTTGTTGTTGTAAAATCTTTATCTGTTGCTGGTTTTGTATAACTTTAGTTTCTAAAGCATAAGGATTTTCTTGGGCGTAAGCACTATAATATAAACAGCTAACCACCGAGAGTAAGAGAACAAGAGTAAGGAATTTTTTCATCTTTTACCTCTCTATTTGGATAGTATCACAAAGTGGTCCCTTCTGTTTTTAGCCCATGCGTACTCATTGTGAGCTGGGTCAAGTGGTCTACTCTTGCCGTATGATATTATAGAGATTCTGTCCGGACTGATGCCTTTTGAAACTAAGTATTGCTTAGCTGCCATAGCCCTCTTCCAACCAAGAACCAAGTTGTATTCCACTGTTCCTCTTTCGTCGCAATTACCCTCAATTCTAACCTTAATTGAAGGGTGTTTTTCCATGTACTGAGCCATCGCATTAAGAACGGCTGGCACATTTTGCTTTATTCCCCATTTGTCTATGCTGGTTAGATTGTACTTATCAAAGTTGAAATGGATATCTTGGAATATGGACTTTAACTGTTGCTCACTAATAGATGCGGTCTGAGGTTTTGCACTGCTTGTGACAGGCTTTTCCACTTTAACTTGTTTTGGAGCAGTCTTGACGTTGTTTTTGTGCATACACATACATCCGCTTGTTATAAATGCAGCAGCAGCGATGGCCGAAACAATAGCGCCTGTTTTCTTAATCATTTCTTCACCTCCAAATTACTTTATTATTACGAAGTGATCTCTTCTGTTTTTAGCCCATGCGTACTCATTGTGAGCTGGGTCAAGTGGTCTACTCTTGCCGTATGATATTATGGAGATTCTGTCCGGACTGATGCCTTTTGAAATGAGATAACTTTTGGCTGCCAAAGCTCTTTTCTCTCCTAAAGCCAGGTTATACTCTATCGTTCCTCTCTCGTCGCAATTGCCTTCAATCCTGAGTTTCACATCTGGATACTCTTTTAAAAAATTAGCAATTTTATCTAATATCTCAATTGGATTTTCATTTATGCCATATTCATTTATAGGCTGTAAACTGTAGCTATTGAATTTAAAATTGACATCAGAGGCTATTTGTGAAAATTGCTTATTCAATTCAGATATGCTCAAATTTTCATTTAATGTATTCACCTTTGGGTATTTTAAAGTTGTAGATGAAGGTTGCGGGTTAGATATGGTTTCAGCACTTGGAGTCTGCGCATTACCATTGGCGTTCCTTGTATATCTTGTAGATGAGCAACTCCAAAGAAAAACAGCTATCGAAAGCATCAAAACAAAACTCCATAACTTGCTCATTACCGTCTCCTTTCTTACTGTAACTTAGAACTTACACTCAAACCATTATATATCAACTTAGTCTCCATTGCAACAGAGACATGGCCATTGTTGGTATTAACTATATATATCACATTTTTATTACCAATCCTACCCGTCAAGACAATATAGCGAGAATCATAAGACCAGCATGGCGAGTCTAAGCTATAACCTTCCATAAGCGCCTTATCATTCGAGCTATCTATATTCATGATTTTTAGGTAAGAAACTCCATTATCTAGAGAAATATAAGCTATTTTTTTACCATCGGGCGAAATATCTGGTGATGAATTATATTTACCCTGAAAAGTCAATCTCTTTGCATCTGACATTGTATTTAGGTCTTTCATGTAAATCTGTGGATTACCATCCCTATTGGACACAAAAACCATCTTAGAAAAATCTGGAGTAAAGGACGGTGATACGTTAATGTATGGATTATTTGTAAGCTTCCTTAATACCCTACCCTTTTGATTTATAATATAAATGTTTGTGCTTCCAAATCTGTTAAAAGATATTGCAAAGTTATTCATATATCTAACGGCTGCTATACTTAAATTAGAAGCATTAAACAATTTAATTAACCTTCCACTGAAAATATTGAACAAAAATACAGCAGGTTTTCCATATCTATAGGACAAAAATGTAATTTCATCACTATCAACCCACTTTGGAAGCATATTAAAAGTATGCCAGTTAGTTATTCTAACGACATTCTGCCCATTAAAATCGCAAATGTAAATATCACTGGTTTTACCGTTCCCCAAGGCAAACACGATCTTACTCTCAAATGGTCCATAAGAGCCTGTAACATAACCTATTAGCAAATCTACTATTTTATCTGCTACCCAATTTAATGAGTATTTATCACTTGAAAAAGTTCTATCAATAACCACAGTATTTTTTAAAACATCCGTAATTTTTAAATTAACATAAATATTCTTGCCCTCCAACACAGCATTTCCGTAAATTACATAATCTATATTATCCAATCGCGCTATCCCATTAACCACGTTTTCCCTTGCTTCATAAGAAAAATGTTGCGAAACATCAGGTATAAATATGCCCGACATATCTAAATCTCTTTTCATTGTATTTATCAGCCTTTTAGATACAATTTCAGGTGTATTCTTTACAAAACCCCACAAGCCCACTTTAATTGGCTTGTACTGGGGATTGGATATTGTTATCTCAAACGTAGACGAATATGAAATATTGGTTATTAAAGCAAAAAATAGTAAGAACAAAACCTTTTTCATTCTTTTTCCCTACTGTCAAATGTAATTATAAAATCGACAACTCCTCCAGACAAAATTTCCTTAG
>JALTCA010000062.1:0-6936 GCA_027008245.1 Desulfurellales bacterium | reverse complement strand
GCTCCGTTTTTTATTTCGTTTATCAAATTAAACCAACCTTTTTGATATTTTTTCCTCAACTTGTTTCTGTCTTTTACCGGATTGAATGTCAGTAAATCTTTCATAGTTGGCTTATGCGTTGAGTTATCAAATATGTTGTTGATGGCATCCTGAATTGCGTTTGTCAGGTTATCAGGATTTCCAAACTGAGATTTAACGGCATTGCAAACCATATTGCTGGCAGGTGTAACCTTTATTTCATCAAGCCCTTGAACTTCATCTCCTTTTGCAATAAGGCATAATGTTCCATAATTAGGTGAAGCATTGTCATCCTTTATTCCGTCATCGTTAGAGTCGTAATCCATACCACCACTTACTTCATAAACGTACCAATAGTTTGGATTTAGTTCGTTTTGGTAGGAGTTAAAGTATCCGATTTTATCCAGTGTTGCTCCTTTAGATGTTGTTGTGGTGTGAATTAACACCTTTGTTCCGTTATCCAGTAAATGATACACTTTAACCGTTGCTCCACCCAGAGGTCCCAAAGTTGCCTGAGCATTTTTAGTTGTTGTAGAAGACGAAGAAGATGAAGAACCGCCGCCTCCACCGCCGCAAGAGTACAAAGCAAGCCCTAAAGACAAAAATAGAACAAAAAACAACCAAACCTTGTGTTTCATAAAACCTCCAATACAAAAAATTTTAGATTTTTGGTGATAGCCTTCTTTTCTTAGCATCTTCCCTATTCTTAAAAAATATATAATTAATTAATTATAATGTCAATATTTTTAGTGCATGGATTACATGTATCTAACTTGTTTGACAATAAGAAATGTTGTACTTTTTCTTTCGGATTAATTTCAATTATCAACTTGAATTATTTCTTCAATTGTGTAAAAATTAAATCATGCATGTGTGTTTTTTTCTAAAGTTTAGCTAATGCTTCGGCATTTTCTTCGGCTTTGAAAGGTTTATTTTTAAGAAGGGATGTAACGTATAGCCCATATCCCTTCTAAGGATAACACAAGTAATTTTACATTGCCTTTATCCTTTATTGCTTGGAGCGTGTAGAAAAATGTGGAGGTTGTTGTGTATAACAAACTGAAGGGAACAGCGGGTTTTTTTAAAAGTAAAGTTGGTAAAATAGACATTGCCATAATCACGGGCACAGGTATTAATGTGAACGTGAGTGGCGATAGGATTTTTGAGATAAACTACAGTGAAGTACCCAATATGCCCACGCCGTCTACGAAATCGCACAAGGGTTATTTTTCTTTTTTAAAAAAGGGCAATCTTAAGATCGCTATAGCCTACGGTAGGTTTCATTACTATGAGAAATACACCATGCAAGAGGTTGTGTTTTTGCCTCGTGTTTTGGGTTTAGCAGGTGCTAAGCTTGTGATTTTGACAAACGCTGCTGGTGGCTTGAACCCTTTTTTTAAAAAAGGCGATCTCATGATCGTTAGGGATCACATAAACATGATGGGTGCAAATCCGTTGAAGGGCGACAATATAGATGAGCTTGGAGAGAAATTTCCCGATATGAGTGAGCCATACAGCAAGGTGTATATCGATAGGATAAAGAGGGTTGCGCTCTCACTTGGGATTGATTTGAAAGAGGGTGTGTACGTGGGTGTTGCCGGTCCTTCAATGGAGACACCAGCTGAGACCCGTTTCTTTAGACTTATAGGTGGTGATGCCATTGGCATGTCAACAGTTCCCGAAGTGATTGCGCTAAACCACATGGGTATAAAACCCGTTGCAATATCTGTTATAACAAACGTCAACAGACCCGATTGCATGGAGCCTGCACCCATTGATGCGGTAATAGAGGCTGCAAGTAAGGCAAGTGATAAGCTAAGCTTGATTTTAGACAAATTTTTAGAGGAAGGCTTATGAGTATTTTAATAAAGAATGGATATTGTATTGATGGTTTTAAAGAGGGGTATTTTGATCTGCTTATTGAGGGAAACAGGATTAAAAAGATAGGAAAAATTGATGAAGATGTAGATAGCGTGATAGATGCGAAGGATTGCCTTGTAATGCCCGCTTTCTGTAATGCGCACACACATCTTGCAATGAGTCTTTTCAGAGGCATGGCAGATGACCTTGAACTGATGGAGTGGCTTGAAAAACATATATTTCCTGCTGAAGCAGAGTACGTAAACCCTGAAATGGTTTATAAGTGCTCAAAACTATCCATGCTTGAGACAATTAGAAGCGGTACCTCATGCTTTTTTGACATGTACTTCTTCGAAGAAGAGGTTGCCAAAGCCGCTTTGGATGTTGGCATGCGTGGAGTTATTGGCGAGGGGGTTGTGGATTTTAAAACGCCGTCGTGTGGTTCACCAAAGGAAGCTATAGAAAAAACGAAGTTATTGAAAGGCGAGTTTGAAAACAGCGGCCTAATAAGGGTATCTTATGCACCCCATTCGACTTATACGTTGTCTTTAGAGACACTAAAATTGGTCGCCGACAGTCTGGATAAGGATGATATTGTTCATATTCACATAAATGAGAGCAAAAGGGAGATTGAACTTGTAAAATCGCAGAAAGGTAAAAAGCCTATAGAGGTATTAAAGGAAGTAGGGCTTTTGGGAGAACGTACGTACATGGCACACTGCGTTGAAACGGATAATGATGATATTGAGCTGATAAAAGACACTCAAGCAAAAGTCATAAATGTTCCACAAAGCAATTTGAAACTCGCAAGCGGTATAGCTCCCATTCAAAGGATGCTTGATAGAGGTATAGAGGTCTTTATTGGTACCGATGGCTCGGCGAGCAACAACAATTTAGATATTATTGAAGAAATCAGGGTTGCATCCCTTGTTCAAAAGGTTAAGTTCAACGAAAAGGCTTTAAAAGCCAAAGACGCATTTAGGATACTCGTCAATTTCAATGGTCTTTTTGATGTCGGTAGGTTAGAGGAGGGTAAGCTTGCAGACCTTGTGATAGTTAAGCTTGATGGCCTTGAAGCGACGCCGATTTACAATCCTTACTCGTTTGTTGTTTATGCCCTTAACTCAAGGGATGTTCGTGATGTGATCATAAACGGTAGGGTTATTTTAAGGAATGGAAAGTTTGTGGATGTGGATGAAGAGAAGGTAAAGTTTGAGGTTAAAGAGCTTGCCAAAAATTTGGGTGGTATATGATTTTAAAATCCTATGCCAAGATTAACTCAATTTTGTATGTTTTGGGTAAAAGACCCGATGGATACCATGAACTTTATACACTGATGCACAAGATAGATCTATACGATTGGATTGAGATAAAGAAAAATGCAGGTGGTTTGAGGGTAAAAACAAGCATTGATGAACTTAACAATGATGATAATTTGGCTTTTAAAGCAGCTCGCTTGTTCTTTGAAAAAACAGGTATAAAGCAGCAGGTTGATATTGAGATAGAAAAGCACATTCCCATAGGTGGCGGTTTGGGTGGTGGAAGTTCCAATGCAGGCTACGTTTTAAAAAGTTTAAATGTGATGTTTAATCATCCTTTATCAGATAAAGAATTGTTCGAATTGGCTGCAAAAGTTGGTAGTGATGTGGCGTTTTTCCTTGTTGATGGTTCTGCCATTGCAGAAGGTAGAGGGGAAAGGATCAGAAGAGTTGACTGCGAAACAGATGGTTACAGTGTATTTTTGGTTGTCCCTAACTTCAGTGTTTCTACGGCTTATGTTTACAAAAAATTCCGGTTGACAAACGGTAAGGGTGTAAATAAAATGGCATTTACTGTTGGAGGGGAGTGTAGAATGGGAGATGTAATTCCCCATCTACACAATGACCTTGAAAAAGTTGTATTGAAAGAGTTTGGTCTTTTAAAAAAGATTAAGGAACTGATGTATGAGCAACTGGGCTGTGGGATTGTATCTGGAAGTGGTTCAACGGTATTTTCAATTATTGGTTCGGAGGTGGAACAGAAGGGTAGGTTGGACGAATTTTGTTTGGCAGAAGGGTTTTTTTGTAAAAATTTGAAATTCTCAGACTAAGAGGTAAGGAAGGTAGAACAGTTATGGAGATTACAGAGGTAAGGGTTAGCCCGATTGAAGGAGATGAGAAATTAAAAGGTTTCGCAACGGTAATCTTTGACAACGAGTTTGTAGTTAGGGATTTGAAAATTATCAGCGGTCAAAAGGGATTGTTTGTAGCAATGCCTTCGAGAAAAATGAAGGACGGTAGCTTCAAAGATGTTGCTCATCCTCTGAACAACGAGATGAGACGTAAACTTGAAGATGCTGTGTTAAGCGAATACGAGAAAGCCAAAGAAACTAAGGGCGAAGAGGAATAATAAATTAAACCACGGGTTTAACCCGTGGTTTTTTAAATGTTGGGGCGTAGCCAAGCGGTAAGGCAGAGGACTTTGGATCCTCGATCGCTGGTTCGAATCCAGCCGCCCCAGCCAAATCTTTATTTTAAGGGGTATTAAGTGAATATGTCCCACCTTAAACTGATAAGTGGAACTGCTAATAAAGTTTTAGCAAAAGAGATAGCAGACTATTTAGGTATGCCTTTAACAAAGGCTGAAATTACCCGTTTTAGTGACGGAGAGGTTTATGTTCAAATAGATGAAAGTGTTAGGGGAGCGGATGTATTTTTGATCCAGTCACTGTCTTCTCCTGTGAACGACAATATTATGGAGCTTCTGGTTACGCTTGATGCTCTAAAGAGATCATCTGCAAGCTCTATAACCGTTGTTGTTCCTTATTATGCCTATGCAAGGCAGGATAGAAAGGTTTTGCCGCGTGTTCCAATATCTGCAAAACTTCTTGCAGATTTAATTACCGTAGCTGGCGCTACACGTATAATGTCCATGGACTTGCATGCAGGTCAGATACAGGGTTTCTTTAACATACCAGTTGACCATCTGTACGCAGCTCCTATTATGCTTAATTACATTAAAGAAGATATTGGTAAAGACAATTTGGTAATTGTATCTCCGGATGCGGGTGGTGTTGAAAGGGCAAGATATTACGCCAAGAAACTCGGTTGTTCAATAGCGATTATAGACAAAAGAAGGCCGAAACCCAATGTAAGTGAAATAATGCATATAATTGGGGAAGTTAAGGGGAAAATTGCAGTTATAGTTGACGATATTGTTGATACAGCTGGGACACTTACTAATGCTGCTAAAGCTATTAAAGAAGAGGGTGCAGAAGCAATATATGCGTGTATTACACATCCGGTCCTGAGTGGTAATGCTATAGATAAGATTAATAATTCTCCTTTGAAAGAGCTTGTGGTTACAAATACAATAACATTCAAAAAACCTGTTCCTACTGAAAAAGTTAAGGTGTTATCTGTGGGGCACTTGATAGGTGAAGCTATTAGGCGTGTTTATCATAAAGAGTCTTTAAGTGCAATTTTTGAATAAAATGAGGTGAGTGGAAAAAATGATTATTACAGCAGAGAAAAGAGATGTTGGTAGTAAGGTCTCAAGAAGATTGAGAAGAGAAGGGAAAATACCCGCCGTTGTTTATGGTTATGATTTTGAAAACAAACATATCTTCGTCGACAAATCCGAATTGATGGCTGCGTTAAGAAAAAGCAGAAGAAATGATAGATTTGATTTAAAGGTAGACGGAGATGAAACATACAGGGTAATAATAAAAGAGCTTCAGTGGCACCCTGTAAAAGATGAAGTTGAGCACGTTGATTTTTACAAACTTACAGAAGGAAAGCATGTGGTTGTCGATGTACCTGTAAAAATTGTTGGTGAATCAAAAGGTGTTAAATTGGGTGGTGATTTGTATCAGCCACGCAAAAGAATTACTGTTGAAGCTTTGCCTGATGCTATTCCTAATGATATAGAAATTGATGTTACAAATTTAATGATTGGCGATGTTGTTCATGTATTTGATTTAGATATGCCAGAGGGCGTTAGGGTTAAATCTTCTAAGAATTATACTGTTGTAGCAATATTAGGTAAAGCAGAGGAAGAAAAGAGCGAAGAAGAGGAAGAGGAGGCTGAGGAAGCAGCCGAATAATATATGGATTGGCTTGTTGTTGGGCTGGGCAATCCGGGCAAGGAGTACGATTTTACCCCCCACAACATGGGGTTTATGGTTTGCGACTCCTTGTCTTCTTTTTTTAATGTTAATTTTACTTTTGAAAAGAAGTTTTTGGGTTTTTTAGCTTTTTTTTATATAGACAAGAAAAAGGTAGGGATTTTAAAACCTATAACGTATATGAATTTGAGCGGGGATAGTGTATTAAAGGTTGTGGATTTTTATAAGGTAGGTTATTCTCAGTTGCTGGTTGTCCATGATGATATAGATTTACCCTTAGGAAGGATTAAGATAAAAAAGAATTCTTCAAGTGGTGGTCACAGAGGGGTGGAATCTATCATTAATGCGCTTTCGAGTAAGGATTTTATTAGAGTAAAAGTGGGCGTTGGAAGGGGAGATGACCCTGTAAATTATGTTTTGAGTAGATTTGACGAGGATAAAAATCCTGTGATTGGAAAAGTTATTAATCTTGCAAGAAATGCTGTGATATCAATAATAAGCGAAGGTCTTAATAAGGCTATGACAAAATTTAATGGAATATTGGAGGTATAAGGAAGTGAAAGAATATAACGTAGCTGTAGTTGGTGCTACAGGTGCAGTTGGTGAAGAGATGATTTTGACTTTGGAGCAGAGAAGTTTTCCTGTAAAGAGCTTAAAACCATTAGCAAGTGAGAGATCTATTGGAAAAACGGTTAAGTTCAAAGGTGAAGAAATTCCGGTTGAGGTTTTGGATAAAGATTCTTTTAAAGGTATAGATATTGCTCTATTTTCCGCTGGTGGAAGTATAAGTGGAAAATTTGCCCCAATAGCTGCTGAGAGTGGTGCTATTGTAGTTGATAACACGAGCTATTTTAGAATGGATAAAGATGTGCCACTTGTTGTTCCTGAGGTTAACCCAGATGATATAGCTATGTATAAAAACAGGGGTATAATCGCAAATCCTAACTGTTCAA
>JALTCA010000061.1:0-2126 GCA_027008245.1 Desulfurellales bacterium | reverse complement strand
CATCAATGCCAAGAGACCTCTTAAAAAAGTCAAAATTTCCGTTAACACTCAATGTGGCAGAAGTGAACACAACCGAGTCTATATTTTCAAAGATGTAGTGTTTTAAGGCTTCCCTTACATCCACAGGAGTGATATTGAAATGAATAGACCTCTTAAACTTTCTTATCCAATAAACCTGACTATAACTATCAGCCTCTTTAAAAGAGCTAATTAAGTTTAGAATAGCCTCTAACTTTGAGTAAATAGCCTTAAAGTCTATAGCTTCGGTCTCTTCCAAACCGGATATAAATTTTTTTAGCGGAATCTGCACATCATTTAGAAGGCCAATTATTTCATCAAATGTATCCAAGAATCTATCTAAATTTCTGCTGTTTATTACTGTTTCGCTCTCTTTGATCAGCTCCATTAACTCATCAAATATGACCTCAAAATTGCTTTTTGTATCAACAATCTTTCTCTTTAAATCTGGTTCATCGTATGTGGCAAGCAATCCCCGCTCTTTGCCCTTCTTGGAAATAAAAAGCATATCTAACAGTTTGATAATATCCGTTGTTGTCACCGTGTTCGTGTAATAACTCGTAGCATTCTTCTCCACATTGTGAGCCTCATCTACCACCAAACAGTCAAACTCCGGCAAAATATCTGCATTCTCCATCACAGAATGTGACAAAACAAGGTGATGATTGGCTATGATTAACTGGGCTAAATCCAGTTGCTTTCTTGCTTTGTAGAAGAAACACTGGCCTTTATAGTAAGGACATCTCTTATGTGCACAAGACAAACTGTCGCTTTCAAAAAGACTCCAAACAGATTCATCTAATCCATTTTCCCTTGCAAAAAACTCAGATTTTAGCCCTGTGTTCGTAGAAAGAAGAAATTCTTTTATTTCAGAATAGATGTCAGACTCAAAAAGAAAAGCATCTCCCCTTGAAATAACATTCTCAGCTTTCCTTTTGCATATATAATTATTTCTACCAAAAGCTATAGCAGCTTTGAATTTAACCAAAGATTCCAAAATCGGTAAGTCTTTCTTTAACAACTGCTGCTGCAAGTTTTTCGTGTTTGTGGACACAACTACCCTTTTGTTGTGTTTTTTAGAAAATAAAACAGAAGGGACAAGATACGCAAGGCTTTTACCAGTGCCTGTTGGTGCTTCTACAATAGCATTTTTAGATTCCTCAAAGGCTCGAAAAATTAGCTTTGCCATTTTTACTTGTTCTTCTCTTTTTTCAAAACTCCTCTTTTTGTACAACTCATCAAAAATGCCTTCTAAACTTTGCTCTTTTTCTGGCTCACCCAATACCTGAACATTAAATTTGTCGTCCACAAAGACAAACCAGTCTATCTCGTCCATGTGAGATTCCAAGATGGCAAACGCATCACTTTTATCTAAAGAAAACAAAAGTAGGTTGCCCTTTAATTCTTCTGTCTCCTCAATGTCTATAATAACATCATCTTTATGTTTAAAATGGAAAACTCGAGGTAAATCAAATTCTATTATTTTATCTTTTACACGTTTTGAAAGTTGCATTACCTTTCAAATTCCAGAGGATAATCACCATCGAAACAAGCAAAACACCAACCATCTTTACCAACTATACTTTTTAATCCCTCTAACGACAAATAAGCCAGTGAATCCGCTGTAGTATATTTACGTATTTCCTCAACTGTATGAGATGAAGCTATGAGTTCCTTTCTTGTTGGTGTATCTATTCCATAAAAGCAGGGTGATAGAACCGGTGGAGATGCAATTCGCAAATGCACCTCTTTAGCTCCGGCACTGCGTAGCATTTTAACTATACGCCTACTTGTTGTACCTCTAACAATTGAATCATCAACAACAACAACACGTTTTCCTTTTAAAACATCACGCGCAGGGTTGAGTTTTAGCCTAACGCCAAAGTTTCTTATAGACTGTGTAGGTTCAATAAACGTTCTTCCCACATAGTGGTTCCTAATAAGGCCAAAGTCAAATTGCAATCCACTTTCTAAAGAATACCCAATAGCAGCTGGAACACCCGAATCTGGTGTTGGAATAACTATGTCAGCATCAACAGGCGACTCTTTAGCCAAAACCTTGCCCATTTCTTTTCTAATAGAATACACGTGCCGCCCCCACAAGATGG
>JALTCA010000060.1:0-2158 GCA_027008245.1 Desulfurellales bacterium | reverse complement strand
ATTTAGGTTGGATGCAGGTGTATTGCGAAACGGCTCAAGAGGCTTTGGATACGGTATTGCAAGCATTTTATGTAGCAGAAAAGGTTCTTTTGCCCATTATGGTAATGATAGATGGTTTTATTTTATCTCATACATTGGAGGAGGTAATTATACCAAGTCAAGAACAGGCAGATAAATTTTTGCCACCTTATAAGCCCGAATATTTTTTAGATGTCGATAATCCATTAAGTTTTGGCAATGCTGCGAAAGGGGATGTTTTCTATCATTTGAGAGAGGATATGCAGCGCTCTATGGAAGCTTCTTTTGGGGTAATAAGAGAAGCTCATAATAGATTTAATGAGATTTTTGGAAGAGAATATGATCTTGTGGAAGGGTATTATTTGGATGATGCAGAAACAGTTTTTGTTATTGCGGGTGCTTTGACTGGCACTATTAGAGTGGCTGTAGATAGATTAAGGGATTTAGGGATAAAAGCTGGCCTTCTGAAGATTAGGTATTTTAGGCCTTTTCCTACTGAGATAGTAAAAGACCTTTTAAAATCAAAAGAGCATGTTGTTGTTCTTAATAGGTCTGTTAGCTTTGGTAGTGCAGGACATTTGACACAGGAGATAAAAAATGCTTTGTATTATGAGTCAAGCAAACCCAAGATTTATGATTATATCTTGAGTTTGGGTGGTAAAGATGTGTTTGTGGAGGATATAGTTAATTTAGCTAAGGATGTGGTAAATTTAAAAACCTCCAAGATGTTGTGGAGAGAATAGGGAGTATAAAATGGATTTTAGAGAAGTAACAAATATAGAATATATGAACCAGGGAGATTTTGCATGTCCTGGGTGTGGCGCTGGCTTATCCATGAGACACGCATTAAAGGTTTTAGGTGACAAGACGGTAATAGTTATGCCTGCTTCTTGTTGGTCTATTATTTCAGGCGTGTTTCCCACAGCAGCCCTTCAGGTTCCATTGATGCATGTACCATTTGCTACAGCTGCAGCCGTGGCTAGTGGTGTTAAAAACGCTTACAGGAAGAAGGGTTTGGGGGATGTTAACGTCGTGTGTTGGGCTGGTGACGGAGGAACGTTTGACATAGGTTTGCAAGCTTTAAGCGGTGCTGCCGAAAGAAAAGAGGACATAATTTACGTTTGCTACGATAATGAAGCCTATATGAACACAGGTATACAGAGAAGCTCTGCCACTCCACCTGGAGCATGGACAACAACAACTCCGACTGGAAATCCTTTAATTTATGAAAAAAAGGATATGTTTAATATAGTTGTTTCGCATAATCCAGCATATGTTGCTACTACTACAATTGCTTATCCAGACGATTTTTATCAGAAATTTGAGAAAGCTAAAAATGCCAAGGGATTTAGGTTTATACACCTCTTGAGCGCATGTCCTCCAGGCTGGAGAATAGATTCCAAGGATTCAGTTAAAGCCATGAGGTTGGCCGTTGAAAGTGGAGTGTTTGTTCTTATGGAGAAAGAGCAGGGAAAACCCGCAAGAGTTACTTATAAGCCTAAAAGATTTATTCCTGTTAGGGAATATCTTTTGTTGCAGGGCAGATATAAACACCTGAACGAAGACACTATAAACAAAATACAAATTATGATAAATGAACGCTTGATGAATTTAGGGTTACTGTAAAAATCTATAAACTTAGGATTTTACCTATAAGAAGAGATAGAAATGTTATGGAGTGGAATTTAACATTCAGGTGATTATCCGGAGATGAGATTATTAAATTGTTAATGATATATATGCAAGTGCTATTTACAGTGATTACCTTTTAAAAACTAAAAAAACTTGAAAACAGCTGCCCTGTATATTCCTGATAAGTCCTTAGATATTCTTAATAGGTGGTTTTGGTTTTTGATAAACTGCGATTGGTTATAACCAAACTCTAAAATTAGGTATCTGGTTAGATTTCTTGAATGTTCAATCAAATATTTTATAAAGCTTAAACCTTCATCACCGGATATTAAGGCTTCCTTCGGTTCGTATTTCACATCTTTTGATAGATTTATGTAGTCCTCCTTTGACACATACGGTGGATTGGATACAATAATATCGACTTTTTTACCTATCCAATCAATTCCATTTGAGAGGATAAGATCTACCTTGGCTTTGTGTCTGCTTCTATTTAGTTTTGCGACTTGTA
>JALTCA010000059.1:0-2161 GCA_027008245.1 Desulfurellales bacterium | reverse complement strand
TTAAAAAACGAAAAAATAGGTGCATATTCACAAAAGTGGGCATATTTTAAATCTTCATAAAGCAAAGGGACATTAGTATATGTAGAAACGATACTTTCTGATGTAATTCTAAAAATCGTTCCAAGAAAATGTTTTTCTTCTTTTAGATTAATGAATGAAACGCCTATTCCAGGCTGGAAATAATATTTTTTATCCGCAACTATCTTAAATGTGCCTTTTTTACCTTTAACAACAATTAACTGTCCCTCTTTGGTGCTTTTTATGGATTCAACTGCTCCCTTTATATTCATTACACACCTCCTTTGTAAATTTTATCGTAATTTTGCATTATTGCAAACATATGTATAAACGATATATATTCTTATACAAAGTGCAATAAAAAATTTCAAATGAACACCCAATTTATAAATCGAGAATTCCCGCCCGACACCTATAACTTGCAATGTTTCTTAAACCTTGACATTTTAGTTTTTTGGGATATAATTAAACTGAATTTAGGATTTTTTGAGCGGAAGGAGGGATTTATATGGCAAGGCTATACACAAGGAGGCAGTTATACACAAAACTTACACGAAGGCAACGTGAGTTCCTTGAAGTACTTGTAGAGTTGTACAACGAAACAGGAAAGGCTGTTTCGTATAAGGATGTTGCTGAAAAAATGGATGTAAGCAAGTGGACTGCCTACGACATTATTCAGGAACTGCTAAAGAAAGGTTTCCTGAAGGTGGAATACAGGCTTAGACCTGGGCCAGGCCGCTCCGAGGTATACTATATACCAAAGGACGCCTCAATGGTGCGTGTTGGTGCAAAGGACAAGAAGGCTTCGCTCGAACTTATTTCTAATTGGATTAAAGACAAGATTGAAAAGTACGAGAAGATGGGGATTTCAAAGTCCATTTCCATCATCTCAAGAAAGGTAGAAAAGGAAAAGCATCCTCTTTCAATCGTGTTATACACTGCTTCCTTATTCATAATGTTTGCAAAGGTATTCAAAATTGACATTAACAACTTTGTAAACCTTGACAGTTTAATGGCATCCAAAATGCAACCCGCAGTACTTTTGTCTTTTTTAACAGAGCTGATGTTTACGCTCTCTGAAAAAGAGGAAAGTGTTCTGGAAAAAATGAATTTGAACAGCTATACATTACAGAAATTTAAGATTTTACAGGATAAATTCAGAGACAACCTGCCTCTTGTAACTCCAGAAGAACAACGTAAGGTATTGAGCGTAATTGAAGAATTGATATAATGAAAAACGATAAATAAATTGAAAGGAGGTTTTAACGATGAGTTTAGGTGAAAATGCAAAAAGATTAGTGCTTTCAAAAACCCTTGATAGCATTGTGAATTATTTACAGAAAGACCCCGAAAGGAATGTATATAAGGCAATTGATACATTGGCTGCTCTTGCGAATAAGTTTTCTTTCCTTCCCGTATTCAAAGAGCAGATAAACGGTATTAAAACGCTTGCAGAGAATGACAGGCCGGGTATTCACCTTTTAATTAACTTACTTAAAGACACGCGTCCAGATGTTGCAAGAAAACTTGCACAAAACTTTGTTGTAAATGCTGCATGGATTGGAATTCCAAAACAGCGTGCCTACACCAAAAAGGAAAAGGTAAATGTCCCATGGTTTATGCTCATTGACCCAACAGAAAAATGCAACTATAACTGCATTGGTTGCTGGGCAGGTTCATACGACCAGGCAAAAACAATGTCCTTTGAAACGCTTGACAGAATTTTAACAGAAGCAAAAGAAATGGGTATCTACTTTATCGTACTTTCAGGCGGTGAACCAACACTGTATCCACACCTCTTTGATATTCTTAAAAAGCACAACGATATGGCATTTATGTTCTATACGAATGGATCTATTATCACAGAAAAGTTTGCAGAGAAATTGGCAGATGCAGGTAACGCCGTGCCATGCATCAGCGTAGAAGGATTCAAGGAAAAAACTGACTGGAGAAGAGGAAAAGGTGCATGGGACAGAGTAATGAAGGCAATGGACAACCTGAAAAAGGTTGGTGTCCCATTTGGATATTCAGTAACCGAAACAAGCGTAAACATTGATGAAGTTCTTAGCGACGAATTTGTTGACTTTATGGTAGACAAAGGCGCAAAAATTGCATGGTACTTCCAGTACATTCCTATTGGAAG
>JALTCA010000058.1:0-2176 GCA_027008245.1 Desulfurellales bacterium | reverse complement strand
TACATGTCCGATTTCACAGGCAAGATTCCTATAGCCCCTAACGATCTTGCCGTTCTCTATAGCCCCACAGCCCAAACCAGTACCCGAATACAGGGCTACCAAATGCTTACAAGAAAAATAGCGAGATTCAGCCAAAGCCGCAGCGTTTAGATCGTTTTCCAAAACAAACGGTACATCCATGTTTATCTCTTTTAAATCCACGTTTGGCGATGAAAGTATTTTGTTACCGTGAACCTGACCGGCAAAGGCAATCGCCACCCTGCTTGGCGAGTACCTTTTTACAAGCTCATTCAAAAAACGGTTTATATCCACATTCCTTGTTCTTACACTGCCATACTCGCCACTTGACTTATACCTAATGTACGTTCCGCCTATATCAATAGCAAGCATTGAGTTCCCTTTTTAATAGGTTGTGAGCATCCTCAGGAGCTACGGGGTTTATCTGCATCCTGCTTGAGAACTCGAAGCCCGCATAACCGTATATGCGCGGTGTAAGCCTAATGAAAAACCTGAAGAACTCAGGGATCTTTGAGAAGAAATCTAAACTCTGGAAGTTCTCATTAATAGGCGGTATGTAAAAAATCAGATTGAACTGCATGTTTTTGACCACTCTAAAATATGCCTTATAGACACATTTAATTACACCCGCAAGCTCCTTTAGTTCGTCTTCGTAATGTGCTTCCAGCGAGTGTCTGTTAGAAGCGATGATAATCTCAAAGGGAAACGCCGATGCGTAGGGTGTAAATGCACGGAAGTTCTTCGTTTCTACCAATGGCTTTGAGCTTTTTGAAACATCGTCAAGCAATCTCCTTCCGTGCTCTTTGTAATAGTCAAAAAATCTATTAAATTGATTAACCTGAAACTTACTCAGCACAGGAAGTCCAATGATCTGCGTATGTGGATGGGTCTGCGTAGCACCCGCACGTGGACCATGATTTTTGAATACGTTAAGGTACACAATCCTCTTGTCGTTTTTTAGATCCATTATCCTCAAACGTATGGCTTTAAGCCAAAAGAATATATCTTCCTCTGTTAACCTTGACAGATCCTCTTCATGCTTCGGAGTATCTATGACTATTTCGTGGACTCCAAACCCATTAAAACCCTCGTTCATGCCACTTTTTATCGCTTCCAATGGTTTTTCAATGGCAACCACCTTGTAAAGGTTCGGTATAACGCGTGTTTTCCACTGATTGTCAACCCTAACCGACATAATCTCTCGCGTCGTCAACTCCTCATTACCCGGGCAAAACGGACAAACTTCTGACTCTTTCAGCCTAAAGTCCACAACAATGGGTCTGTGCAACCTCTCAGGCGCAATAATAACGTATTCGTCGTGTATGATGTCATACCTTATTTCAGACATAAATAACCCCTGATTTCTCTGTTGTTGTTTGGCATAAACAGTATGCTCACACCCTGATTGATAACCTCAAACCCGCTTTCCGTTATATTGACCGTATCCAACCTAACAAGCCACATATCACAAACACTCTCCATTTCAATCACAAGTTCCCTTTCTGTAAAGTCGTCGATAATTCTTAAACTTTTACCGACAAAAGTCAAATCATCTTTGAAAAATTTATCGTTAAACAAAACTTTGTCAATGTGCGCAAAGTGCAGATTAAACTCAATGGCGTATTTTTTATTTAATTCAACCTCAACCAAAAACTCTAAACCACTTTCAAACCTGAACTCCTTTCTCAAGCAATCACCTTCAAACACAAGAGGATTAGCACTTTTAAGCTTTAAAATCTCTCTTTTTAACCTCGAATATTTAAAGTCTTCAAGCGTAAAATCGCTTTCCAAGTGATCAATGAACGAATACTTTGGGTACGTGTCAAAAATCAACCTATCCTTCATCCTTTCGTCTATTGTATAGCCCTTCTCATGGATTGTCTTAACGCCCTTTCCATTATTTTCTTTAGCATTTAACTTAAAGTGATAGTGCTCCTTTCTTCTCATCAGTGTATTCTGAAAGTTAAACCGCCTTTTTAGATCATCGAATTCAACCAAATTTCCCTCTTTAAAAACGTAAAGCAGCCCATCCTTTACAACCTTCACCTCGTCTGTTCCGTCCAAATCTATGTCTTTGATCTCAACCCTATCATGCTCATCTTCACACTCACAAATGTACCTATAAGCATTATCGCGCAGGTTCGCCAAGTACAAACCA
>JALTCA010000057.1:0-7300 GCA_027008245.1 Desulfurellales bacterium | reverse complement strand
AAATTTTTGAATTTGGAGTTTGATATTAATCAATTAGCTAAAGAGGTTCTTGAGTTTTCGTCAAATTTTAAGCCAAAAGTATGGAATGCCAGTGTTGGTGTAGACTTAAGAAAGGGCAAAAGAACGGAGATTGACTATTTGAATGGTTATGTTGTTCAATTAGGTAAAAAATACGGTGTTGATGTGCCTGTGAACGAGACATTGTACAGGCTTGTTAAAACTCTTGAAGAAACTAAACTGTTCTCAGATTTTGTTTAGGAGGTAATCTATGAAAAAGGTTTTTGTGGCTATAATAGGTTTTTTGATTTTAATAATTGTCGGTGCTTACGGTTTGTTGTTTACACAGATGGGCAACAATATTTTGAAGCCTACCGTTCAAAAGAAGCTATCTAAAGCTTTAGAGAAAAACATAACAGTAAAGGTTTTTAGTATGCGTCCATCGACGTTAAAGCTGGTTTGCAACCTTAATGGTAAGAAGTTTTTGGATGTAAATGGTAAGTTAAGTATATTTTCAAGCAGTATGGACTTAAACTACGCTGTTTTCATAAAAGATTTAAGTGAATTTACAAAAAAAAGTGTTGTGAAAGGCAGTTTCAAAACTAAAGGTAAGGCATATGGAAGTTTTGGTGATTTTACAGTAGACGGTGTAGCTAATGCGTTTGGTGGCTCTTTAAACTACACGGTAAAATTGGTTGATGAGAAGCCTTCGTTATTAAAGTTGAATGCATCTAATATAGACTTGGGAGAGTTATTGACTGCTTTAGGAAAGCCTGTTTATGCTTACGGTAAAATTTCGGCCAATGGTGAACTTGATAATATTGGTAGTGTGAATTTAAAAGGTGAACTTGTTGTTAATATAAAAAATGGTTTGACAAATCCTGATGTTTTAAAGAAGGAATTTGACTTTGAGAACGCCAAAATCCCATTTAATACTGTTCTAAATGTTATTGCTAAAGGTAGACTGTTACATGCCAAATTAGATTTAAATTCTGATGTTGTGGGGTTCAACCTTACAAAGTCAGATATAGATTTAAATGCCGGTAGTATTAAGGGTGACTTTAGACTTGTGTTTCCCAATTTGGATAAACTTTACTTTGCAACAAAAAGACATCTACGCGGGACTGTTGTGTTTAATGGTGATTTTGTTAAGAATAAGGGTTTAGTTATAAATGCTTATTCCAAAAATATTGCGAGCGGGGATTTTAAACTTAGACTTAAAGATGACGTGGTTAATGTGAACTATTCAGATGGTAAGTTAGCTAAATTGCTTTACATGCTTGAGTATCCTGAGGTGTTTGATTCAAAGGCTAATTTCAGTTTGATTTACAACATAAAAACTACAAAGGGTGATGCACATGTTAAGTTGATTAACGGTCATTTTTTGCCTAATAGGATGTCTTTTTTGATTAATGCACTTGCCGGCTTTGATATAACGCGTGAACTTTACAAAATTTCCACTATCGATAGCAAAATTGACAATATGACAACAATTTCCGACCTTTATATGAAAAGTAGGCTGACGCAAATTACCTCTAAGGATGCCTATATTAACTTAAGGACAAACAAAGTAGATGCTGTCTTGAATATTTTAATAGCTAAGAAGCCTTTGAAGGTTTATGTAAGTGGAGATTTGAACAAGCCTAAAGTGAAGCTGGATTTAAATGGGTATATTAAAGGTAAGCTAAATAAAGGGCTAAATAAAATTATAAAAGTTCCGAAGAACATTTTGCACCTCTTTTAGAGTTTCTTTTTGCAAGCTTGCCATAACTGTTCCATTTCGTTTAAATTGGATTCGGTTAGCGTTTTGCCCTTTTCTTTGAGTTTCTCCTCAACACAGTTAAAACGCTCTTCGAACCTTAGGGATGCTTCCCTTAGCGCCTCTGAGGGGTCTATATTGGATAGTCTTGAGTAATTTATGAGAGCGCAGAACATGTCTCCTATCTCGTGCTTGATCTCCTCTCTATTTTTGTTTTCGTGTGCTTCAAGTAGTTCGTTGAACTCCTCTTTTACTTTCTCAAGGCATTCATCGACACCTTCCCAATCAAAACCCACTTTTGAGGCTTTTTTCTGAAGTTTATAAGCTTTTTCTATTGGCGGCAAGCCTCTCGGAACATCGCTTAGGTAGTATTTTGGTTTTTCCTTCTTTTCATTTGCCTTTATCTCGTCCCAATTCTTTAAAACCTCATCTACGTCTTTGACCCTGACATTACCAAACACATGTGGATGCCTACGTATGAGTTTGTCAGATATGCCATCAAGCACATCATTTATAGAGAAAAGATTATCTTCTTCCGCAATAATTGAGTGGAATACCACATGCAATAGCATGTCGCCTAACTCTTCCTTTATGTTTTCTATATCTTTTCTATCTAAAGCATCTATTAATTCAAAAACCTCCTCAATAACGTTTTGCTTTAGGGAATAGAGCGTCTGCTTTCTGTCCCACGGGCAGCCATTTGGTGCCCTTAGGCGTTTCACGATATTTACAAGCCTATCGAATTTTTCGCTCATAGCTTCACCTCAAAATTACCTCTATAATTCCGATCATAAATCCCAATATACCGCCAAATAGGTTGATGTATTTAAACTGTTCTTTGCTTATATTTAGCACAATATCTTCTATTTGCCCGATATCCAATTTCTCTAGCTTTTTTCTTGCGTTTTCAGCTATGTCGAAGTCGAATATCCTCTGGTTTTCCTTTCTGACGATTATCAAGAGGTTGTTTACCAGGTATCGGGATAATTTCCTTTCGAATTCAGGTTTTATAAACTTTAAGAGATCGCGGAAAGTGGTTTTCTGAAGCATCAACCTTAAATAGGCAGTAATTTTCCTTGCTGTTTTTTCCGTGTCAATTGTTTTTATAATTTCTTCTACAATTTTTTTCTTTATGTTTAATCTGTAAAAGATTTCCTTGATTTTAGAAGATGCCCATTCTCTTAAGTCATCTATACTTAAGTTTGTGAATTTTATAGAGAACTCTTCCAACTTTAAACTTAGAACCTCTTTTTCAAACGCTTTAACTATACTATTTCTAACTCTAATTTTAACATTCTTGTCATTTAACAATTGTTTTAGTTTATCTATGATTATGTCCATAACTTTCTCGTTTTCTTCAATTAGCGGTGCTAACATGGACACAAAGCTTGCTGTTAGTATATTCGATTCGTCTACATAATCATTAAGGGATTCTGTAATTTTTTTTCTAATCAGTTCCTTGATTTCAGGCTCGTCCAAGCTTGACGAGAGGTTAATCAGGGCATTGTTTGATAGAGTTTCAAGATTTTGGTACAGACTTTCTAAGTTTTCTTTCTTGATTAAATCTATAACTTTTTTGTTTTTATCAACAAGCAAAAAGGCGTTATATGTTATATAATCAAAATCTATGTCAAATGCCTCTAATTTTTCCCTAATAAGTGTTTCCTTTAGTGTATCGATCTGTCCTGATGTTATTTTTAGAATTTTCCCGTATGGCAAGTTTAAATCTGATAGTTTCTTGTCCAACAAATCGTTGAGTATGTTTTGCGTATAGCTATACAAAAATTCCCTGTTTTTCTTCGAATAGACGTACCTTACGAGCTCGTTTTTGTTTATAACCTTTTCTGCCACAACACTGGAAATTTTGTCGATGAGCTCGTTTCGCTTTTTCGGTATAAGGCCTGGTGTAAAGGGAATCCTGATATTTGCTATGTAGTATGGCCTTTTTGGGTAAAAGAGCATCTTTATAGCAACGTAATTCGTGAAATAACCTATAAAAGCACCTATAACTGGTAAGCTTAATATGTCAACATTCATTTGAATATGCTTTTGAATTTCTCCAAGATTGATTCTTTATATGATAGGTCTTCTCCAGATTCTTTGGCGAATTCTTCTAATAGCTCTTTTTGGCGTTTTGTTAGTTGTTTCGGAATGACCACCTTAACTTTAACCGTTTGCTTTCCTCTTACCCCGTTCAGTTCTACACCTTTGTGTTTTAAAGCAAATGTGTCTCCACTTTGTGTCCCTGGAGGTATAGTTATTTCGGATTCACCCCAAATTGTAGGTACTTTTATAATAGCTCCTAAAGCAGCTTGCGTTATCGATATGGGTATTTCTATGTTTATGTCTCTACCATTTCTTTTGAAAAACTCATGTTCTTTGACGTGTATATAAATATATAAATCTCCATCTGGTCCACCATTTTTTCCGGGGTTTCCCTTTCCTGTTATTCTCAATATATCGCCATTGTTTATGCCTTGTTCTATGTTAACAATAAGTTTTTCTTCTTCGTATATATACCCCGTTCCACCACAATTTGCGCATTTTTTGGTTATGATTACGCCTAAACCGCCGCATTTTGGACAGGTTTTTCTAACAGAGAAAAATCCTTGAGAATAAGATACTTCTCCTCTTCCTCTACAATAGGGACAAACTTCTATACCGTTTTTATCCGCTCCAGTACCGCCGCATTTTGGACAGGTTTTTCTTCGTTTAACTTTTATTTCCTTTTTCGCACCAAAGACAGCCTCTTTAAAATCTATTGTTATGTTTATGCCTATATCATCCCCTTTTTCGGGTCTAGGTTCTCTTCTGTAAGAATAATCACCAAAAATATCACCAAATACGCTTGAGAGGTTAGAAAATATATCACTAAAAGCACTTGCAAAGTCATATTCTCTTGAAAAACCGTCAGTGCCATCTACAACACCAAACTGGTCATATTGAGCTCTCTTTTTTGGGTCTGAAAGAACAGAGTATGCCTCATTTATCTCTTTGAATTTTTCCTCTGTTTCTTTGTTATCTGGGTTTCTGTCTGGGTGGTATTTTATAGCTAATTCCCGAAACCGCTTTTTTATCTCCTCTTCTGTTGCGTTTCTTGATATACCCAAGATGTCATAATAATCTTTCATTTAATTTCACCCCACTTAGAAATTACGGCTAAATAATAAAAAGGGGATTGAATTTCTTCAACCCCCTTTTTTTAACGAGCTTAAATTATAACACATTGTTTAGTTGTTGTCTTCTTCAACTTCTGCTTCTACTACGTCGTCATCGTCTTTTTTTCCTTGTTGTTGAGAGCTTTGTTCAGTAGTACTTGAATTTTCAGCTTGAGCTTTTTTGTATGCTTCTTCTGCAAGTTTGTGAGATTTTCTTGCTAACTCTTCCATAGCCTTTTCTATTTCTTCTTTGGAATCGCTTTCCATTACCTTCTTTAGATTATCTATTGCTTCTTGAATATCTTTCTTTTCATCTTCGGTGATTTTATCTTGAAAGTCTTTTAGGCTTTTTTCTGTAGAGTAAATTAAAGAGTCTGCTTTATTCTTTGTTTCTATAAGCTCTTTTTTCCTTTTGTCTTCTTCTGCATGTGCTTCGGCTTCTTTTACCATCTTTTCGATTTCCTCGTCTGTTAATCCACTCGATGCTGTTATCTTTATGCTTTGTTCTTTGCCAGTAGCTTTATCTTTAGCTGTTACGTTAAGTATGCCGTTTGCGTCTATATCAAAGGTTACCTCTATCTGAGGCACTCCTCTCGGAGCTGGGGGTATTCCTACAAGTTCAAACTTACCTAATGTTTTATTGTCCTTTGCAAGTTCCCTTTCACCTTGCAGCACATGAATGGAGACAGCTGTTTGATTATCTTCTGCCGTGGTGAATACCTGAGTCTTTTTTGTAGGTATCGTTGTGTTTCTGGGTATTATTTTTGTCATTACACCGCCAAGTGTCTCGATACCCAAGGATAATGGTGTTACGTCAAGTAATAAAACGTCTTTTACGTCACCCTTTAGTACTCCACCCTGAATTGCAGCACCTAAAGCCACTGCTTCATCTGGGTTTATATCTTTTCTTGGTTCTTTGCCAAAGAATTCTTTAACGGCTTCTCTAATTTTCGGCATTCTTGTCATACCACCAACTAATATGACGTGGTCGATGTCTTCTGGTTTAAGCCCTGCATCTTTTAAGGCAAGTCTACATGGTTCAAGCGTTCTTTCTATCAGTGGCTCTACTAATTGCTCGAATTTAGCCCTCGTTATCTTTGTTACTAAGTGCTTTGGACCGCTTGCATCAGCTGTTATAAATGGTAGATTTATCTCTGTTTCGAGTGCGCTTGAGAGCTCTATTTTAGCCTTCTCGCAAGCTTCTTTTAACCTCTGAAGTGCCATTGGATCTTTTCTTAAATCTACACCTTGCTCTTTTTGAAATTCGTCTGCCACGTAATCTATAAGTGCTCTATCAAAATCGTCTCCACCCAAATAGGTGTCGCCATTTGTGGATTTAACTTCAAAAACTCCATCACCGATTTCAAGTATGGATATGTCGAACGTACCGCCGCCTAAATCATAGACTGCAATTTTGCCTTCTTTTTCTCTATCCAAGCCAAATGCCAAAGATGAAGCGGTTGGCTCATTTATTATTCTTAGAACGTTCAGTCCCGCTATTTTGCCTGCATCTTTTGTAGCTTTCCTCTGAGAGTCATCAAAGTATGCTGGCACTGTCACTACAACATCTGTGATTTTTTCACCCAAATATGCTTCTGCATCAGATTTTAGTTTCATTAAGATTTTAGCCGAGATTTCCTGTGGTGTGTATTCCTTACCGTCAATTTTTATTCTGCAATCGCCGTTTGGACCTTCTGTAACTTCGTATGGAAGCCTGCTTATTGCTTCTTTGGCCTCTTTTGATTGATACCTTCTACCTATTAGTCTTTTTACTGAGAAGATTGTTCTTCTTGGGTTTGTTATAGCTTGTCTCTTTGCTGCTTGGCCAACAAGTGTTTCTCCTTTGTCAGTGAAGGCTACCACACTTGGAGTAGTATTTGCGCCTTCTGCGTTTGGTATAACGCGTGGCTTTCCACCTTCAATAATTGCCATACAAGAGTTTGTTGTTCCTAAATCAATTCCTAATACCTTTCCCATTTTTTATTCCTCCTCTGTATTGTTATTTTGTGAATTTTCTTCCTTCTTGCCAGCACTTACTATAACCTTAGCCGGCCTGATGAGTTTGTCTTTGTAAATATATCCCTTTTCAATGGTTTGTATAACTGTATTTTTGGGTAGATTATCTGATTCTTGTGTCATTAGAGCATCATGTATATTAGGGTCAAATATTTCTTCTTTAGGATTGATTTCTTCAATTCCGTGTCTTTTTAGCATATCCTTAAATGATTTTATGGATAGCTCAATTCCTTCTATGATCGTATCTTTGTGTTGATAAGCCATCTCTATGGCCTTTTCCAAGTTATCTAAAATCACCAAGAATTCCCTAATTATAGAGTGCTTTGTAGCTTCTTTTGTTTCTTCAATCTCCTTTTGCATGCGTTTTCTG
>JALTCA010000056.1:0-2195 GCA_027008245.1 Desulfurellales bacterium | reverse complement strand
TAAATACCCATGACATCAACGACCTTAAAGAAAAAACGAAAAAGGCAAGAGAGTTGATTTTTAACGCTCAACTGCCCGATGATTTGAGGAGCGAGATCGTTGAATCCTATAAGAAACTCAGCGAATATTACGGAGAAGAGGAAAGTGATGTTGCCGTTAGGAGTTCCGCCACTATTGAGGATATTCCCGATGCCTCTTTTGCAGGCCAACAGGATACTTATCTAAATGTTAAAGGTATAGACAATGTCATTCACTACGTAAAGAGTTGTTATGCTTCTATATTTACAGATAGAGCAACCTCCTACAGACATGATAAAAACTTCGACCATTTTAATGTAGGTTTGTCTGTTTGTGTTCAAAAGATGGCACGTAGCGATTTAGCGGCAAGTGGTGTTATGTTTTCATTAGATCCAGAGAGTGGTTTTGACAAGGCCGTTGTAATTAATGCAAGCTATGGTCTTGGAGAAAATGTTGTTTCTGGTAAAGTTAACCCAGATGAGTTTATTGTGTTTAAGCCAACATTAGAAAAGGGTTATAAGGCTATAATCAATAAAAAATTAGGCTCAAAGCTTACAAAGGCAGTTTATGATGAAAACGGCGGAATAAAAGATGTTGATACTACAGAAGAAGACAGAAATAGATTTTGTTTGAGCGACGATGATGTTCTAACGCTTGCCAAATGGGCGGTTATTATAGAAAACCATTATACAAAGAGAAATGGTAAATATACGCCAATGGACATAGAGTGGGCAAAAGACGGTAAAACTGGGCAGTTATTCGTTGTTCAAGCTAGACCAGAAACAGTTCAGTCCAAGAAGAGCTTAAGCGTTCTTGAAACATACAAACTCAAGGAAAAAGGTAAAAAGATTGCAGAAGGTATAGCTGTTGGAAGTAAAATCGCATCAGGACCTGTTAGGATAATAGATACACCAGAAGAGATGGATGAGTTTAAAGATGGTGAGATTTTAGTTACCGACATGACAGACCCAGATTGGGAGCCGATAATGAAAAAGGCTGCAGCAATTATAACAAACAGGGGTGGAAGAACTTGCCATGCTGCGATTATATCAAGAGAGCTTGGTGTTCCAGCTATTGTAGGGTGTGGCGATGCAACTGAAAGGTTGAAAGATGGTCAGGAGATAACAATATCCTGTGCAGAAGGTGAAGTGGGCTATATTTACGACGGAAAACTCGACTATGAAGTTGAGGTGATTGACCTTTCTAAGATTAAGAAGCCAAAGACACAAATTAAAATGAACTTAGGAAATCCTGCAATAGCCTTTCAAACAGCAGGCGTTCCAAATGATGGTATAGGGCTCGCAAGGATGGAGTTTATAATAAGCTCCTTTATACAGGTTCATCCGCTTGCCTTGATACATTTTGACGAATTAGAGAATAAAAGAACTAAAGAGATTATAGAAGAACTTACTAAAGGTTACGATGAAAAACCCCAATATTTTATAGATAAACTCGCATACGGTGTTGCTATGCTTGCTGCAAGTGTTTATCCAAATCAGATTCTTGTTAGGATGAGCGATTTTAAGACAAACGAGTATGCTAACCTTATAGGCGGAGATGAGTTTGAACCAAAAGAGGAAAACCCTATGATAGGTTTCAGGGGTGCTTCAAGATATTATTCGGACGCCTATAGAGAAGGTTTTGCCCTTGAGTGTAGGGCAATGAAAAAGGTTAGAGATGAATTTGGTCTAACCAATGTGGCACTGATGATACCGTTCTGTAGGACACCTGAAGAGGGTAGAAAAGTTATAGAAGAGATGAAAAAGAATGGACTTGTTCAAGGAGAAAATGGGCTTCAAATATACGTGATGGCAGAGATTCCAAGCAATGTAATGTGTGCTGATGAGTTTGCTGAAATCTTTGATGGTTTTTCGATAGGTTCAAATGACTTGACGCAGCTTACGTTGGGTATCGATAGGGATTCTGGTCTTGTTGCCCATCTCTTTGACGAGCGCCATATAGCTGTAAAGAGAATGATATCTATGCTTATTGAAAAGGCTCATAAACATGGAAAACCCGTGGGAATTTGTGGTCAAGGTCCGAGCGACTTCTTAGACTTTGCCGAGTTTTTGGTTGAGCAAGGTATTGATTCCATGAGTTTGAATCCAGACAGCATTATGACGACGATTGTTAATATAAAGAAACTTGAGGAGAAACTCGGAAGATAGGCATGGGGG
>JALTCA010000055.1:0-7400 GCA_027008245.1 Desulfurellales bacterium | reverse complement strand
TATGATTCCATGATAGCAAAGCTTATAGTTAGAGGTAACAGTCGAGAAGAAGCCCGCAAAAGGATGCTGAGATGCTTAGATGAATTTGTTATAGAAGGCGTAAAGACCACAATACCCTTCTTCCAAAAACTGCTCACAACTGACGATTTTATAAACAACAATTATGACACAAATTTCATAGATAAAAAGTTTTTAGGTTCAACCTAAGTTTCAATCACTATGAGTTCATCTTTCTCTAAGGCTCTGTTTAGGGCATCCCAGCTACGTTGAGCAAAGCTTTCGGGGGTGTCATTTATTTTTGAGAATGTTATGCCGTATTTGGGTTTTACCTCTAAAGTGCAGTTTTCATCTCCTAAATCCTCAAAGTTCCTTGTGATTTTGTCACAAAAAAGAACAGTATCATCTCCTAAAAAAACTCTCGTTAAGATACAAAATATACCCTCATTGCAATGAAAGAGTATATCACTTCGCCTGCAGATTTTCTTAAGCTTCTCTGCTATAGCTTTGTCTATTGAACTTTGTATTATATCTTCGCAGTTAGATCTTACGCTATGTTCTTTTGCACAGTCAAATATGATAAAACTATAGTTTTCTTCGTATCTTTCGTGTTGCAAAAGTATGTGTTTCATTAAAAAGTAAAGTGCAGTTTTGTTGTAGAGTTGTGTATTTTTGTCTATTAAGTCTCTTTCAAGCTTTTCCAAATCTTTTTGCTGAAAAAATTGCATCTTTCACCTCTTCTAACGTTTTTGAAGCCACGTCTTGGGCTTTTTTAGAACCTTCCATCAATATTTCTTTAACATATTCTTTTTTATTTAGCAATTTTTCTCTTTTTTCTCTTACTGGCTTAAGCTTATTGTTCAAATTCTCAATCAATTTTTTCTTGCACTCTACACATCCTATTGTTGCCTTAGAACAAGCGCTTTTTATTTCATCCTGAGTCTCTTTTGGTGTAAATATTTTGTGCAGCATAAATACACCGCACTCTTCTGCTACTCCTGGGTCTGTTTTGCGTTTTCTCCTGGGGTCTGTAAACATAACCTTGATTTTTTTTGCAGTTTCTTCTTCTGAATCTGATAAGTATATGGCATTGCCATATGATTTACTCATTTTTCTGCCATCAAGACCCAATATTTTTGGTACTTCTGTCAAAAGGGGCTGAGGTTCTATAAACACGTTTGTTTGAGTTAGGTTATGGAAATGTCTGACCAATTCTCTTGTAAATTCTAAATGTGCTACTTGATCTAAGCCAACAGGCACGTAATGAGCCTTGTAAATTATAATATCCGCTGCCATTAGGATTGGATAGCCCAAAAATCCGTAATTGGACGTTTTGGCTTTGCCTAATTGTGCAATTTGGTCTTTGTATGATGGAACTCTCTCAAGCCATCCAACAGGCGTAATCATTGATAACAAAAGGAATAGTTCGGCGTGCTCTTTTACAAGTGATTGTACAAAAAGTGTGTTTTTTTCTGTGCTTAATCCAAAGGCAATCCAGTCTATAACCATGTTTATTGTACTTTCTGTGATATCCTTTGCATCGTCAAAGCCAGTTGTAAGTGCATGCCAGTCTGCCACAAAATAAAACCTATTGTAATCCTCTTTTTCTAAGTTTATCCAGTTTTGTAATGCACCGTATAAATTTCCTAAATGTAAAATACCCGTTGGCCTCATTCCACTTAAAACAGTTTTTTTCATTTTTAAACCTCACATCGGTAGAATTATTTTAAACGTCGTTCCAATACCAATTTCACTTTCTATATAAAGTTCTCCGCCCAAAATTTCAATAGAATGTTTAGCCAAAGGTAAGCCTATACCCTTTTTTACAGAACCTCCAGACTCAAACGGTTTGAATATGTTTTTAAGAATATCTTTTGGTATGCCAGGTCCTGTATCTTTTATTATTATTTCGATGGTATTCTCGATTGTTATTGATTTGTAGACATTAATAGTCAGTTTACCTCCGTGTTTCATGACTTTTATACAATTGTCCATTATATTTCTTAAACTTATCCTTAGCTTGTTTTTGTCTGTTCTAATGGGAGGGAGATTCTTTTCTATATTAAGTTCCAACGCTATATTATTTTGCCTGATGCTTTCTTCTAATTCACTAACCAGGCTTTTTATTAAGTTTTCTATGGAAATGAAGCTCATCTCTATATTTCTTGAGCTCATTTCTAATAGATTGTTTATGAGTTCACTCATGTTTTTGCTTTCATTTTTTATGTATTCTATATATTTTTGCATCTCATCCAAATTTGCACCTTTTTTTATTTTTTTGTCTAATATTGTTGCTATACCACCTAAACTCATTAATGGATTCCTTAACCTATGCGCTATGCTTTCAGCTAAATCCAGCATAGCTTTCTCTTTTTCTCTTTTTATAAGTTGATTATGCATTTTTTCCATTTCCATCAGTGTTTCTCTAAGTTTTGTGTTTTTGCTTGTTAGTTTAGCATTTAACTTTTCTATTTCTACTAAATGTTTCTCAAGCCTGTCACTTAGAATACCTGTAGGATAAGCTATTATAAAAAACGGTATAATTCTATATGCGATATCGGCCAAGTTGTATAAACCAACCCCGTATGAATAGTTAAATAAAATATAGAATAAAGCCCCAAAAAAAGCGGTAATAGCAGCATCCTTTAGACCCAAAACAAAAGCAGAGAACGTGATTACAACAAAGTATCCTGAATAAAATGGACTTGAAAAACCACCCGTGTTATAGGTGAAGAATGATATTGCTATTTGATCAAAAATAAAAGTCATGAGACAGAAATATTCACATTTATTTGTTTTTTGTGGAATTGTAAACCGCAAAACAAAAAATAATACATAAACAAAAATTATTGCATTGTATATGAATATTAGATACTCTTTGTTTATTGTTGCTATGTAAAGATTGGGATTGGTTACCCAAAGAATAGCTCCTGCTACAGATAGGAGTCTAATAGATAGTATGAGTAGGTTTGTTTTTGTTATGTCTATAAACTGCTTAGTTTTAATCATTAAAAAGCACCCAAAAATTGGACAGAAAGCAACATAAGTTGTATTATAGATTAGTTTCTAAGGCTAACTTTGTCAACTTGTTTGTTTTTTAGTGAGGAGTGTTATGGTTATTAGGAGAAGCTCTAAAACAAAGGTCTCATGTTCGACATATATAGAAAATTTGTCAGCTGCTATAGTATACCTTCTTATTTCTCTAAAGGTTGGGGATAAAGATATAGATTCGAAGATAGACGCATTCAAAGGTAAGGTAAAGAAAATAAAATATGAAGAAGACACATCTAAATTGGTAGCTTTTCGTAATGCAATAGCAGATTTTGTGATAGAGCATGACGAGTTTGTTCAAAATAAAAAGGCGGTTTTTAACAATCTTATCTTGAATAATATTAGTTTATTGGTTGCAATAGCAAAAACTGCTGAATCGGACAAGAAATGGCGCGACAGCTTAGAAAAGGTTAAAGAGATTCTCAAAAGAAAAATTGATATAGATTCCTTAAAACAAACTAAAGAAATACTGTTTAGGTTGGGTACTACAACTAAGGATTCTAAAGATGTTGTTTATAGGGATATATTGCAAATTTTGTTCTCCCTTTTAGATGTAGAAAGCGATGATAATAGAGCTAAATTGTATTTAGATAAGGTCAAAAAGCTGCAGAGTAAGCTTATTGCAAGCCCTTACAGGATTGATGAGAGAGATATTAGGGATGAAATTAAGGAGTTGGTAAAGGAAAAGGAGAAGTTAGAAGAAGAATACATAGATTCTCTTCAGAACAAGCTCAATAAAGCTTTAAAAGCGCTCATATATACAATTACTACTTTTACATCTTCGTCAACCAACTATGTTGACACTTTCCAAGGGCATATTAATGAGATTAACAATGCTATAAGTAGCAAAGATGTTGACGTTGATGAGCTGAGTAAAAGGTTAATCGGCATAGCTATAAGGATAAAAGATACGACTGTTAGTATGAAGAGCGAGATTGAGCAATATTCTGCAAAACTCAAAGAATCACAGGAGATGATAGAGGATTTGCGTGAAAAACTTAAGAAGGCCCAAGAAAATCTGGTTATTGACCCATTAACGGGTATTTATAACAGAAGAGGATTGATACATTTCCTTAGAATTGAAATAGCAAGGGCAGAGCGCTATAAACAACCGCTCTCGATAATTATGGCCGACCTTGACCATTTTAGTAATGTAAACAACACTTATGGTCATTTAGCAGGCGATATGGTTCTAAAGGGTTTCTGCAAAACAGTTAAATCAATTATCAGGTCTGCCGACATAGCGTCGCGTTACGGCGGTGAGGAGTTTATAATTATTTTGCCGAACACAGATTTAGATAGTGCTTATGATGTTGCTGAGAAATTAAGATTGTCTATCAGTAAACTAAAGTTTAAATACAAAGATGACATTTTTTCTATTACCTCAAGTTTCGGTGTGGCTGGATTTAAAGAGGGTGATACAATAGAAACTTTAATCAAAAGGGCGGATAAAGCACTTTATAAGGCAAAAGAGAGTAGAAATTACACTGTAAAGGAGACTCAGTTATGATAAAGCAGAGGGTAGAAAGATTAAGGGAAAAGCTTAATGAGTTTAATTGCGATGCTGTAGTAATCTTTGGAATACAGAATAATTCAGATATCAGGTATTTTACAGGAACTGATGTTGATGGTGTTTTAGTTGTTGACAAAGAAGAAGCAAATCTGTTTGTTAGTAGCCTTTATTACCAAACCGCCTTGGATGCAATTAAGAACAATGTGGTTTTATCTAAAGATTTGGACGATGTTATGAATTTTTTAAAGAAAAAAGGCGTTAAGCGGGTAGGGTTAGACTTTTTCCGTTCTAGTCACAAGCAAATAGAAGCTTTCAAAGATTTTGAGATAGTGGATTTTTCCAATCAAACCCTTATTTTGCGTATGATTAAAGAGCGTGACGAAATTAATCAAATTAAACGGGCTGCTTTTACTGCAAGAAACGCCTTCATGAGAGTTTATCCGTATTTAAAACCTGGTATAACAGAAAAGGAGTTTGCAGACGAGCTTGTTTATCAAATGAGAAAACAAGGAGCTGAGAAAGAAGCTTTTGATACAATCGTAGCAAGCGGTCCAAATGCAGTTTATCCCCATCATATGCCTGAAGATAAAAAAATAGAGGATGGAGAATTTGTTGTTATAGATTTTGGTGCTAATATCGATGGCTATAATTCTGACATGACCTATACTTTTTTAATGGGTGAAAAAACTGATGAAAAAAAGAAACTATTTAATGCAGTTTTTTATGCCCAACTTTATTCTACAGAGATGATAGCTCCTGGAAGAACAAAAGCAGGTGAAGTTTATGAAAGAGCGAAGAAAGAGTTGATTAAATTTGGATTGGATAAGTATTTTATTCATGGTTTAGGTCACGGAGTTGGTTTAGAGGTTCATGAATTTCCTTATCTTGTTCCTGGAAACGATATAGTTTTGCAACCAAATATGGTCTTTACTATTGAACCTGGAATTTATATACCTGGACAGCTGGGTATTAGGCTTGAACATATGGTTTTAGTTCATGAAACAGATGTTGAAGTCATTGCTTTTACACCATTCATGGAGGCAATGTAGATTGAAGATGGTCGGGGCGGGCGGACTCGAACCGCCGACCCCCAGTACCCGAAACTGGTGCGCTACCAAACTGCGCTACGCCCCGAAAGCAACGCACACCATTATAACCGACTTTTTAGTATTTTCAAACTTATTTTAATTGCCAATTGGGCTCTCGTTTCTCTAAAAATGCCTGTATGCCTTCTTCTGCATCTTCAAGTGTACAGATTTGAGTAAATGCCAGGTTTGCAACTTCTAAAGCCTTTTCGAGAGGTATATCTGACATCTTGTAGAAGGCTCTTTTAGTTATTTGCAGTGCCAGTGGGCTCTTACTTGCCAAATCTTTGGCTAATTTATTGGTTTCTTCTTCCAGTTTGTCTTTTGGAACTACTTTGTTTATTAAACCCCATTCTAAAGCTTCCTCTGCCAAGATTATTCTACCTGTTAAAAGTAGTTCTAAAGTTCTTTTTCTGCCAACCAATTTAGAAATAGACACAGCAGGTCCTATGCACGATAGACCAACATTTATTGCCGTTGCTCCAAATTTTGTTCCTTCTGCTGCTATGGCCAAGTCACACAAAGATACTAAACCAAGTCCGTTTGCAACGGCAAAGCCATGAACAGATGCAACGGTAGGTTTACTTATACTTGTAAGGGTTAGATTCATTTTCTCCATTAGCGTTATCGTGTCGTATATTTCGGTTGCACTTTTGTTTTTTAGCTCGTTCATATCAATTCCAGCTGAGAAACCTTTTCCGTTAGCTTTTATTACTATCACTCTTACATCCTTATTTCCATTAAGCTCGAATAGCGCTTCATTTAGCTCATTGGCTAAAGGTGTGGTGAAGACATTCAAGTTGTCGGGCCTGTTTAAAGTTATAGTCCCAATAAAATCCTTAACCTCTACAACAATGTTTTCATACATATTTCACCTCCTTGCCTTTTAAATTAATTATACAAATTCTTATTTAATTTTCTACAAAAAATTGTTAAAATAATAATAAAATAAAAAGGGGTGATGTGTATGAAGATTGTTGTTCAAGCAGCCGGAGCCCTGGGTTTGCTGATTGGCTGGTTTTTGCACGATAAAAATGAAGTTGTGTGTGTTTCAAGAGAACGCATAGCTGAACTTGTCTCTAGAGATGGGCTTGAAGTAAAGTTTTCAGGTGAAAACAAGAGAAAGATGATTAACATTGTTGACAGTGCAGATAAAATTAAATTCGAGCCTGATTTGGTTGTGCTTGCCTGTAAAAGCTTTAATACGGATGAGAGCTTGAAAATAATTAAAAAACATTGGCCTAAAGTAAATATTATGACCATTCAAAACGGCGTTTATACGGAATATAAGGCTTTGGAGATATTTGATAAAGTCCAGATATTCCCAGCATCCGTGCTTATTGGTTCTAAATTTATCGGCAGAAATAGACTTGAACAGTTCTTTAATTATGGAATGAAGTTGGGTAGCTTGGGGAATAGCGAATTTTTGGATATCCTGTTGGATATATTGTTGAAAAGCGGTATTAAAGTTGAAAAGTCAGAAGATATTATGAGGGATAAGTGGCATAAATTTATGTTTTACTGCTCTTCCGCTACGATTAACGCTTTAACGGCAACACTTGATTTGTCTTACGAGCATACATGGTGGATTGTTGAGAGGTCTTTGAGAGAAATTGTAGAAGTGGGGAAATTTTTGAATTTGGAGTTTGATATTAATCAATTAGCTAAAGAGGTTCTTGAGTTTTCGTCAAATTTTAAGCCAAAAGTATGGAATGCCAGTGTTGGTGTAGACTTAAGAAAGGGCAAAAGAACGG
>JALTCA010000054.1:0-7434 GCA_027008245.1 Desulfurellales bacterium | reverse complement strand
CAAAAACACAAATCAATAGGGATAGTGGAATGATAGGAAAAAAGGCGCCAGATTTTTGCCTTAAAGATCATAAGGAAAAAGAGCACTGTCTAAAGGATTTTAAAGGCAAGTGGATTGTGCTTTACTTTTATCCCAAAGACAACACATCCGGTTGCACAAAAGAGGCAAAAGAGTTTACAGAAAAGAGAGAGAAATTCGAAAAGCTCGGGGCAGTTATTGTTGGAATTAGCAAGGATTCGCCTAAATCCCATGCAAAGTTCATTGAAAAACATGACTTAAACATACTCTTGCTGAGTGACGAAGAGCACAAGGTTTTAGAGGCATACGGAGCGTGGGGATTGAAGAAAAACTACGGAAAAGAGTATTACGGAACAATAAGGGGCACTTTTATCATCGATCCTGAACTCACCATCAGAGCTCAGTGGAAGAATGTCAGAGTAAAAGGTCATGTGGATAAGGTTTTGGAAGAATTGAAAAAATTACAGGAGAAAAAAGAATGAGGAAGATGGTTGAAAAGGCTTTAAATGAGGCCTTTGCAGGGGAAAGCATGGCGCATATGAAGTATCTAATCTTTTCAGAAATTGCCGAAAATTCTGGCAAGAAAAACTTAGCAAAACTATTTAAAGCTATAGCCTATGCCGAATTTGTCCATGCCAAAAATCATGCAAAAGCTTTGGGAATACCGAAGGACAATGTAGAAAATTTAGAAAGCGCAAGAAGTGGTGAGGAATTTGAGATAGAGGACATGTATCCAGCTTATGAGGCAATAGCAAAGTTGTTCGATGACAAACAAGCCCAGAGATCCATACACTACGCAATAGAGGCAGAGAAAATACACGAAAAACTATATGCAGATGCTAAGGAAAAGGTAAAAAACGGTGAAGACTTAGAAGACAAAGACATATATATCTGCCCGATATGTGGATTTACATATGTTGGGGATAATCCACCTGAGAAATGCCCAGTATGTGGCGTTCCAAAAGATAAATTCGAGAAATTTTAGGAGGCTTGAGATGATAGATAAAAAGATGGAAGATGCGATTAACAAACAGATAAACGAGGAACTCTATTCAGCATATCTATACCTTTCTATGTCTGCATGGTTTGACTCGATAGGACTTAAAGGCTTTGCCAATTGGATGATGGTACAATACAAAGAGGAGACGGATCATGCTATGAAATTTTATCAATACCTACAGAGCCAGGGTGCTGCTATTAAATTAATGGCAATTGAAGAACCACCACATGAATGGGAATCTCCTTTACATGCTTTTGAAGAAACATTAAAACATGAGCAACATATAACAAAATGCATAAACGAACTTGTCGACTTGGCTGAAGAGCTAAAAGACAGGGCAACATACAACATGCTCCAGTGGTTTATTAACGAACAGGTAGAAGAGGAAGAAAATGATAGAGAGATTATCGATAAACTCAAATTAGTTGATGGAAGCAAACACGGAATATTTATGATAGACAAAGACCTTGCAAGCAGACAATATACGTCTGAAATATAAAAAATGGGAGGTGGAAAGATGACTAAAAAGATGCAGGTTTACAAATGCGACATCTGTGGAAACATTGTTGAAGTAATACACGAAGGAGCAGATGCCCTTGTTTGTTGCGGACAACCAATGAGGCTATTGGAAGAGCAAACGGCCGATACTTCAACAGAAAAACACGTTCCATTCATCAAGAGAGAGAGTAACAAATACATTGTAAAAGTCGGCGAGAATCAGGCGCATCCTATGGAGGAGAAACACTACATTGAATGGATCGAGCTCATAGTTGACGGCGTTGTTTACAGGAAGTTCTTAAACCCCGGCGATGCACCTGAGGCAGTGTTTGAGGTGCCTGAAGGAAAAGAGGTTTCCGCAAGGGAATACTGCAACATCCACGGCTTGTGGGCTAAAAAGTAAAAATTTAGACCAAAATAAAAAAGGGGCAAAACGCCCCTTTTTTTGTTATCCAAGAAAAAAATCTTTAAGCTTTGATGTCGATCAAACTCCCTATCATCTCATTTTGAGCTCTTAGAACATTAACGTTTGCCTTTTCCTGGTTTACATTATTAATCTGATTAACTGTCTGACTAACCAAATTTACATTGTTACCTTTATGCGTTGCGGGCGCTTTTGAGGTAAATGCCCTACCCTTTACTCCTCCGCCTTTTAACGACTCGTTTGCTACATTGACCTGCTTATAACCCTTCGTATTTATGTTTGCCACATTGTTCGCTGTAACATCCTGCCTGTAAAATGCATTCTTAATGCCCGTTAAAGACGTATTCACATTCATACCACCCTCCTTTTGGCGGCTTTTACTATACGATAATGCAAAAAGTTCATAAATTCAAGTCCAATTAAATTATTTTTTCAAGTTTTTCATAATAATCTCGGCTGCCCTCTTACCAGACTGCAACATACCGCCAAAAACAGGACCCATTCTATGAGAACCACTAACAGCTACAGCCGCCATTCCAGCTACAACTAAACCTGGATACACTTCCTTTGTTTGTTCCACCGTTGATCTTTCTCCAACCTCAGCCCACATCGGCTTTTCGCCTATAACGCCTCCTGTAGAAGTATTGAGTTTCACGCCACCTTTTTTCGTTAAAACTGTTGCAATATCCGCATCATGGCCTGTGGCATCAACAACATATTTACTCGTTATAACTATTGGGTCAACAAGTAAACCTGCCATATTAACCGTAGTCCACCCTACTACGAGTCCTGTTACTCTGTATTCATCTTCCACCTTTTTTAACACAACATCTTCAACCTCTATTGTGTTAAATACTGCAAGCCCTGCCTTTGTAGCTTTTGATATCAAGGTTGTAACAGCCTCAACTGAACCAGCAGTATAATAACCATCAGTGTATTTTTCATATTTTATATCAAATTCGTCTAAAATTTCCTTACCCATTTCTTGAACAACGATTTCATTAAACAACATAGCGCCTCCCCACATACCACCGCCAATAGTTAATCTTTTATCAACAAGCGCTACTTTTACACCATTTTTAGCCAAATAATAACCACATACAATACCGGCCGGGCCACCGCCTACTATAGTAACATCCGTTTCCAAATAGTCCAAAAGCTTATTCATATAACGCTCTATAATAGCTTTTGAGATAATCCTTTCATCCAACATGTACATATTCTTACACCTCCCTATTTTCTTCCCACATAGTAAATTCCATCGGGTAACTCAAGCTTAAGCCAAATATTATTTATCGCTCTTTTATTTCTTGTTATAACAGCACCGTACTTTTCATTAACAGGATGCAACTGCATATCTAAATACTTCTCCACATAGACAAACAACCTCAAATTTCCGCCATCAGTCATAACATATTTCGGACGATTAGACAAAATGATTTTTGCAACCTTGTATCCGTACCTTTTGTAGTTTGTGTAATACGTAAAAACATAAGCACCATATGAAGAAACATAAAGCAATTTAAATAGAACACCTAAGACAACGACACCAGATAATAACCTCACCGATTCATGATTAAGTCTGTTGATTATAAGGAAAAACGAAATAGATAGAACAAAGACAATGCCACTTATATAATAATCCAATCCCTTGACAAATTCAAAATCAAAAAACAAAGTAAAGACAGCAAAAACAGCCAAAATGCCAAACAGCCATTTAAATAACCTTTTTAATTCAAACACAGGATAAAACTCAAAGACGTAAAAAATAATACCTAGAATAAACGAAATAACGGCAAATAATACTAAAGCGTATCTTACTCTTCCATCAGGAATAATCCAGTAAATCAAGAAATTAGGCACAAAGGCAGCTAAGCTAAATACAAAAAGTTCTTTTATTTTCTCATCCGACCTTACAGATTCCTTAAACTCGCGCAGAAAGTCCTTTCTAAAAAGCAGAAGAAACAAAACGGAAGCGGGGAGAAACCTCAACCAAAAGCTTATCGGAAATTTGATTAAGTGCTTGAGAACTTCAGGAATTCTTTCGATACTCAAGACGCGGCCGCCACTTGCATGGATTAAAGTCCCCAAAGCCAAGTCGAATCTGTGAATGTCGCCCTTTGAGACAGCCAAAAGCCATCCAAAAAAGACAATAAAGATAAAAACTGCGCCAAAGATCGTCTCCTTAGATAGCAAAAAACGCTTTAAGTCCCTTTTTGCCCAGGCGTAAAAGAACAACGTTAAATAGTAGTAATGCAAAGCGGGAAAACCTTTGGTTAAAAGGGCAAAAGCCGTAAACACACTACCCAATAAAAGTTTTCTTTTAAAAACGCAAACCAAAGATAGAAAAACAAGCAGAGAAAAGAACATATCTGTCTCTGCAAGCATGCCGTAATTAAAATAAGAAATAAAAGCCAAGCCAAAGGAAAAGGCAGAAAAAAGTGCGGCATCAGAACCAACAATGTCCTTTGCAACGATAAAAATTGCAAGCATAATACCAAACATCGACAGAACAGACACAATGCGTGCACTCCATTCACTCATGCCAAACATCTTAAAAAACATTGCCAAAACAAAGTTGTGTAGAGGCGGTTTTTTAAAATAAGGCCTGCCAAGAACGTGTGGCACGATGTAATTTCCCGAATAGTTCATCTCCATTGCAATGATGCAGCGGCGTGGCTCTTCCCTGTGCAGATACATCCTGCCCAAGTGCAACAACGCACCAAAAACGTATAAAGCAACCAAAACAGTAAGCAATTTTTTGGTTATCATTTCAATAAACGTGCCAAGTTTAAAGCTGCCTCTGTTAGATACATTCCCTCGTTCACAAAAACCAAATCGGCGTATTTTTCATACAGTTCTGAGCGCTCCCTGTAAAGCTCTTCAATCGTCTGACCTTTAGGTTTTGCCAATCCCCTCTTTGAGTAATCGCCAAGCCTTTTTAACATCTCATCAAAGCCAATCTTTAAATAGACCACTTTAGATATGGCTTTAAGGTGTCTCATAGCAGCTTCAGAGTATACAACACTGCCACCAGTGGATATGACCGTGTTTTCACAATTGAGGGCTAAAACCACATCAGCCTCAATCTGTCTTAGCCTCAAATATCCAAAATGGTCAACAATCTCTTGAAGCGTCAAACCAGTTCTGTTCTGCACCAAAATATCCGTATCCACAAAGTCATGGGCCATCACTTTTGCCAAAATCACACCGACGCTGCTCTTTCCGGATGACGGCATGCCAATCAAAGACACATTCATGGGTCTCATTTTATCGATTTAAAACAAACTTTCTACCTTTTTCTTGAAAATTGGCAAAAAACAGATAAACTTTAGCCGATTATTGGGAGGTGAAACCATGACGTACGATGAAGCAATGGAACTGTTAAAGGAATACACACAAAGCGAAAGCCTGATCAGGCATGCATTGTGTGTAAGTGAAGCAATGCGATGCTATGCAAGAAAGTTCGGTGAGGATGAGGAACGATGGGCAATCACAGGATTACTGCATGATTTTGACTATGAAAAATACCCCGATCAGCACCCATACAAAGGCGCAGAGATCTTAAGGGAAAAGGGCGTGGACGAGGAGATGATCGAAGCCATATTGGGACATGCAAGCTATACCGGTGTCGAAAGAAAGACGCTTTTGGCAAAGGCACTGTTTGCTGTGGATGAACTGAGCGGATTTCTGTATGCGTATGCACTTGTAAGACCAACAAAAAATCTCAAAGACGTCACAATGAAATCCATCAAGAAAAAGCTAAAGGATAAGGCATTTGCAAAAGGCGTTAACAGAGACGAGATTGAGCAGGGAGTAAAGGATTTGGGCGTAGATTTATCTGAACATATTCTCTTTGTTGCTGACTGCCTTCAAAAACAGGCAAAACTAATAGGACTTAACGAATAGAAAGGAGGGAAAATGGCTGAGATTGCAACAAATGAATTTAAACGAGGCGTAAAATTAGAAATTGAAGGTGACCCTTATGAGATCGTTGACTACGAGCACGTCAAACCCGGCAAAGGTCAGGCGTTTGTAAGGGTAAAACTTAAAAATCTAAAAACAGGAAACGTAGTTGAAAAAACGTACAAATCTGGTACCAAATTACCTTTAGCTGAAGTAGAAGAAAGGATGATGCAATACCTATACAAAGACAACGAGGGTTACAATTTTATGGACTCAAATAGTTATGAGCAATATACAATATCCGAAGAAATCATGAGTGATGCAGCTAAGTTTATACAGGAAAACAAGGAAGTTGGCGTCGTTCTGTATAAAGGCATGCCAATTGGTGTCAACCTCCCGAATTTCGTCGAATTAACCGTAACAGAGACAGAACCAGGCTTTAAAGGCGATACCGCTGCCACAGGAACAAAACCTGCAACATTAGAAACTGGTGCGGTTGTACAAGTACCGTTCTTTATCAAAGAGGGGGACACCTTAAGGATTGACACAAGAACTGGGCAATATGTAGAACGTGTCAATAAATGACACAACACCTGCTAGATGGAAAACTTAACAAAACCTATAGTTCTACTGTTCATTGTTGCAACGGCGCATTTCGTAAATGATTGGTATTCACTTTTAATTGCACCCGCTATTCCTGTTTTAAAAAAGCTTTATACTATAAATTACTTCCAGTCGGGCATGCTCTTAAGCGTGCCTTACCTTTTGGCAGCTATTTTGCAATCTCCAATAGCTCACCTATCCGAAACCCACGGAATGAGAAAATTAACCCTGACCACTGGGTTTATCATACTTTCCATTGCCTACTTTTTGTTTTACGTATCCAATTCTTACTACACGGCACTTTTTGCAACAATCCTCATTGGTATCGGTCTTGGAACATACCATCCACAAGGCATGGGGATTTTGAGCAGCGTATTCAAGGATAGAAAGGGCATGGCAATAGGTTTAAATGGCATAGGCGGCGCTTTGGGTTATTTTTTTGCACCCATATCTATGGGATATTTGCTTTCCGTCTACGGAATAAAGAGCTTCTTGATTGTCTCTGTGCCGGGCATTCTGATGGCTCTGATCATTTTGACCGTTATCAAAATCAAAGAGGAGCCGATAAAAACCTCTTTTAAAAGCACTTTAACAAAAGAACTGTTGTTGCTTGGCATTGTCGCTATTGTTATACCGTTTTTCTCTCGTGGTATATTATCATTTTTACCAGCATATTTTTACTCCCATGGCTCAAATATTCTAAATGCAAATTTGAAAGCTTCCGTTATGCTGCTTGCAGGTCTAATTGCACAGCCGCTCGGTGGTACAATCTCAGATAAGATAGGCAGAAAACTCACAATTTCTGTAAGCTATTTTCTTATGGGCGTCTTTCTGGGCCTGTTTTTGATAAAACCCAGTCTCGTATTCCTGTTCCTTATGGGCTTTTTCATGTCTTTGTCAATACCGGTTAGACATGCATTTGCTGCAGAGATTGGTGGAGAAAAGGTTGATTCAAATATTGCTGTTGTCTTTGGAATGGTAATGA
>JALTCA010000053.1:0-2243 GCA_027008245.1 Desulfurellales bacterium | reverse complement strand
CCTACCCCTACAGGGTCATCGTCCCCGTTGCACGTGTATTCAAAGGTGCACGGTTTAGCAAAAGTGCACGTGAGGTCATAGAGGGCCTAAAGGAAAAGCGCTTCGAAATAACAATGGTCTTTATCATCTTTACGTTCATGATCATCGGATCATCGATTATTCTTTTTGTTGTTGAAGAGGGTAAAAATCCACGAATAAAAACAATAATAGATGCCATATGGTGGAGCATAGTAACATTTACAACCGTTGGTTACGGTGACATAGTCCCAAAAACCACAATTGGAAGGGTAGTGGCTTCATTCCTTATGGTTATGGGAATATCTGGCATAGCCCTTTTAACAGGTATTGTCTCAAGTGCTTTCACCGATAGAATACTAAAAATGAAGTTGAGCATGGAGGAAATCATGGAGAAAAAAATTGGACAGTTATCAAACCATTTTATAATCTGTGGATACGGAAGAGTAGGAAAAGTAGTAGCAAAGGAAATGGAGCGGTTTAATAAACCCTTTGTCATCTTGGAAGAAAACTCAGATGCTGCCCACGAAGCTATAAATGACGGATATCTCACGATAATAGGTAGCGCAACAGATGAAGAAATACTTAAAAAAGCAAACATTAAGGAAGCCCAGGGCATAGCTTTGGTTATGGACTCAGACGCAGATAACCTATACGCACTGATCACAGCAAAGGACGAAAACAAGAATATATTAGCCGTGGCACGTGCGAATTCTGAGGATTCCGTAAAAAAGTTCATAAAGCTAGGCGCAAAGACAATATCGCCCTACCAATCGAGTGGCTATGACATATCACGAATGCTTATATCACCACGAACAGCCGAGTTTGTCTCTATTGTCATGCAGTCGGATAGAACCATTGAGATGGGTGAGTTCTACATCTCAAAGGATTGCAAATACGCAGGTAAAAAGATCAAGGAAACGGATATTAGAAGCGAGTACAACATCATTATTATTGCCATAATCTCAAAGAACAAGGAAACAATCTTTAACCCCAAAGCGGATGATACAATAGAGGTCGGCTCTACACTCATCTGCGTTGGAACAAAAGAGGACATGGAGAGGTTTGAGAGGGTCATAACCTAATCTTGTTTTTGGTCAAAATCAGCTTAATCAACAGGACACTAAAGAAAGCAACCAAAACGACAAACAGGCTTGCTGCCAAGCCTTCTTTAAAGCTACCTTCCATGATCTTCAAGTATATGTTGATGGGAATGTTCTCTGTCTTAAAGGCTATACCACCGCCAACAATGAGCGTTGCACCGAATTCGCCAAGACTCCTCAGCCAGCTTAGGACAAGTCCCGTTAGGATGCCGCTCTTTGCAAGCTTAAATGTCGTATCGAAAAAAGACTTGTAGTAGTTTGCGCCAAGCGTCATGGCAATCCTTTCATAAATCGGTGGCACAAGCTCAAATGCCGATTTGGATGCCTTAACCGTAAACGGAAAGGCGATGAAGAACTGGGCTATGGCAGCACCCCAGAATGTAAAAACGAACGAGTAGAACTTCCCAATAAAGCTGTTGTTGAAAACATTTAACAACAAAACACCAACTATCAAAGGCGGTATGATTATGGGAATGTCAAAAACAACATCGAGAACCCTCGCTAAAAACCTATCGCTCCTTGCAAGCAAAAAACCCGTAGGAATGGCAAAGATACAGGACAGACAAACAGAAACAAAAGAGGTCTCTAATCCAAAAACAACGGCCGAAAGAAACTCTCTATCAGAAAAAAGCCTTTTGAAATCGCCGAGTGATACACCCAAAAATCCCCAAACAACAATGAATAGAACAAAGGCAACAAGCAGAATAGCCGAAACCAAGGAAAACCTCGTTAACTTCATCAGTTTTCACCACACACAATAGCTTCCTTTCTTAGCGATACCACAACATCCGAACCTTCTTTTATTTCCATCTTTTCCAAAACATGGGACGAGATCTTGCTGTAAACAACCAAATCGTTTGACCCTATCTTAATCAAAACACCGCTGGGCTCCTCAAAGATCTTCAAAACCCTGCCGAAAACGACATTTTTTTTGTCTGATATATCCCTATCTGTTCTAAGCAAAAGCACATCCTCAGCCCTTATAAAGGCAAACTTGCAATTATTTTTTAAACGCTCAACCTTAAAAGAAAAACCCTTTACAACGATTTCACCATTTTTCATTTCATCTATCTCAAAAATGTTCCTAAAACCCAAAAGCTTTGCTATCGACCTGCTTTCTGGTTC
>JALTCA010000052.1:0-29210 GCA_027008245.1 Desulfurellales bacterium | reverse complement strand
TAATTTTAACAATCTTATCTTGCAAAATCCAGATAAATTGATAATCTCTTCATTCGAGGGAGGGGAAGCGTGCCTAAAATTGCTATTGTAGGAAAACCAAATGTCGGTAAATCAACGATATTCAATGCCTTAATCAAGAAAAACAAAAGCTTAACGTTGGATATTCCAGGAACAACAAGGGATAGAATTTTCGAATATGGAAACATAAACGGCAGAGACATACTATTTATCGACACAGGAGGATTTGAAAGAAGCGGCGATTTTCAAGAAAACATAAACGAACAGATACACCATGCAATAGACTCAACTGATGTTGTAATAATAGTATTCGACTTAACCACACCACTAAGCATTGAAGATGAGGAGATATTTAAATATGTTCTTAAAAAAAATAAAAAATACATACTCGTTGCCAATAAATCTGACATAAAACAGCAAGAATTTGAATATGACTACTACAAATTTGGCGACATACTGAAAATATCCGCAACTCACAGGAAAAACTTTGATATTTTAAGGGACAAAATTGTCAATTTAATTGATAAAGATGAACAAAGAACTAAGTGTGATGCAAAGATAGCCATTGTCGGCAGGTCTAACGTTGGCAAATCATCACTGATAAACGCAATTTTAAACGAGAATAGAAGTGTTGTTAGCGATAGAGTTGGAACAACAACGGACAGTATCGATACACCATTTGAGTATAAAGATAAATGTTTCTTGCTTGTTGACACGGCTGGTATAAGGAAAAAATCAAAAACAAAAAGGGCATTGGACAAGCTTGCGAGTATATTCTCACTTTTTGCCATTGATAGAAGCGATATATGCGTTGTGGTCATTGATGCAAGCGAGGGTTTAACATCGATGGACAAACACATTATAAACATCGTCGCAGAAAAGCACAAAGGCATAATAGTTGCCCTAAATAAGTGGGACTTAGTTAAAGAAATAACGTTTGAAGAATATTCGAAAAAACTAAAAAAGGAGTTGCCATTTGTAAATTATGCAGAAATTGTAGCAATAAGCGCAATAGAGAGAAAAAACATAAACAAATTACTAAATAAAATTTTAAATGTTTACAAGAACTGTTCTAACCGCATTCAAACACATGAATTAAACGAAAAGCTTCACTCAATAATAAAACAGAATGCTCCTTTTTCAAAAAGAGGCAAGGAAATAAAGTTGAAATACATGGCACAGGTTGACACAAACCCTCCACATCTTGTTATCTTTACAAATAGACCAAATGAAATCGAAGAAAATTATAAGCGTTACGTAAAAAATAGCCTGTATAACCTGTTTAACTTCAGAGGCTGCTCAATAAAAATTACGTATAAGAAATCGAAAGATGAAGAAGATAGTTGAAAAGATTAAAAAACTCTATCCAGAATCAACTGTAGAGTTAAACTTTTCAAACCCGTTTGAACTCTTGGTTGCCTTAATTCTTTCTGCACGGTGCACGGACAAAAGGACAAACATTATTACCAAAGAACTGTTCAAGCACTACCCAACACCAAAGGATATGGCTAATGCACCCGTTGAAGAGATAGACAAAATCATATCATCATGCAGTATGCACAACACAAAAAGCAAAAATCTCAAGGCACTGTCTGAAATATTGGTGAAGGACTTTAACGGCGAAGTGCCAAAAAGCCTTGAGGAATTAACGAAGTTACCCGGTGTTGGAAGAAAGACGGCAAATATCATACTGTCAATGGCCTATGGCATTCCGGCTATAGGCGTCGATACCCATGTAAAGCGATTGGCTCATAGGCTTGGTATATCAAAGTCAGAAAAACCAGAAGAGATTGAGGAAGACATAAAAAAAGTCGTACCAAAAGAGGATTGGATTGTCTTCTACACAGGTTTAATATTGCACGGAAGAAGGGTGTGTAAAGCCAAAAAGCCCAATTGCGATAAGTGTCCTTTAAACGATATATGCCCCAAAATAGGTGTTAAATGATCAAAAAAGAGGGTTTCAGCTTTTGTTTTGACGAAAATACCTGCAAGATATGCAAAGGCAAATGTTGCATAGGCGATGGATACGTGTTTTTGAGGGATGAGGATATAGAGAACATTTCTAATTTTTTATCCCTGAAGAAAAAGGAATTCCTAAAGCTCTACACAAGAAAGGTTAACGGACGAATAGCCCTTATAGATCTGGTGATAAAAAATGAGAAAAGGTGCGTATTTTTAGACGATAATTACAGATGCGAAATCTACCCCAAAAGACCAAAGCAGTGCAGGGATTTCCCTTTCTGGGAAAGCTTAAAAACCAAAAGTTTTGATGACGTCAAAAAGCTGTGTCTAGGGATAGTAAAGTGTTCATAACAAAGACAAGTCTGAATCTAAAAATAACAGAATTAAAAAATATAAAAAACATCTTAAGGGTGGGGCAAATTGTAGAAGCAACAATTGTCGAGAAAAAAGGGAATTTAAAATACACAGTTAATATAAAAAACAACCTATTTGAGGCACAATCCAATATACCTATAACGACAAGCAAGTTAAAGCTCATGGTAAAACAAATAACTCCACAGATTGTTTTAAAAATCGTGGAACCAGAAGAAAACATAATAAACTTTATTAAGCACAATCAGCCCATAATAATCGAGGATAAAAATGAGCTCATAAAACAGGCGATAAATACGCTAAAAGAGGCACTTTCCAGGGATGACAGATTAAAAGCCATTGTCCAAATAACAAAACTTTCAGGTGTTGTAGATTCGGATGAATTAAAAATTTTTGTAAAGAAATTAGAAGAAAAACTGATAAAACAACGTATTTTTGACAAAGATGGAATAGAAAAACTTATAGACACGCTGTCATCAAAAGAGTACAAAAACTCGAAAAAGTTTGTACATCTCATAAAAGAGGGCTTAAAAAACGTAACATACAATCAAACGAACAATGAAAACCTATTCTTGCAACTGCCATTAATCATCAACTCAAAGCAAGAAGAAATCTATTTAAAAAAGGAAACCAAAAACGAACCACAAGTCGGGAAATCCTTTAAAATCTCTCTAATCTGGAACCACAAAAAGCTTGGAATGATACAAATAGATGGCATCTACACAAATGGTTCTGTATCTTGTAATGTTTATTTTAAGAAGGAAGAATCCCTAAAATCACTTTTATCCAAAGAAGATGAACTGAAAAAATTAATAAATGGTGTGAACCTATCTTTAAATCTGATGAAAAAAGAGCCGATTCTCAGATATAAACGCCTAAACATCAAAATTTAGTTTGATTGAAAAGTAGAATTATGCTAACCTTGCTGGCGTGAAAAAATTTAGAAAAGGGGAGTAGTCAGATGAAAAAAGGTATTCATCCAAAATACGAAATTACAACAATTAAATGTGCATGTGGTAACGAGATAGTAACACGCTCAACCGTTCCGAATTTAACTGTACAGGTATGTTCAAAATGCCACCCTTACTTTACGGGAAAACAGAAAATCGTTGACGAAACTGGAAGGGTAGAGAAGTTTAACAGGAAGTACAGAAGAAACAAGACAAATTAAGTCTGGGGGTATAAAAATGGACGGAAAAGGTGATACCTTCAACATCGATAAAGAGTTGGATTTAAGAGAAAAACCAAGTGATGTAATAACAGAAAAGGTTCAAAGTAGTCTGGAGTCTGTAAATAAGGGCAATTACATGCTTGTCTACGTAAACAAATACGAAGATATTTCTGTCGTTGCCCAAGCGGCATTTGCAAAGAAAGCCACCGTAGACAATGTTTTAAAGAAAAACGAGAGAGATTGGGTGGTAATGGTAAAGAATGAAGTGCCCGTAGCTCAAGCTGGATAGAGCGTAAGACTCCGGATCTTAAGGTTGGGGGTTCAAATCCCCCCGGGTACGCCATGACAAAAAGTGTAGGCCAAATTATATTTAACGACCTTGCAAAGAGTGGTGTTTATGAAAAATTAACGGTAAGTCAGTGTATATTCGAAGTTTTAAAACATGTTTTTGGTGACTTGTCGGAGCATTTGAAAATTCTAAGTTTTAAAAATGGTGTTGTGTGGATAGGAACACCAAATCCTGTGTTTAGTCAAGAGCTGTCCTTTATGGAAAAGGAAATAATAAATAGGGTAAATGAAACCATTGGTGAAGAGGTTGTTAAAGGAATTAGATTCAAAGAGGTTTTAAAATAAAATGGTAAAAGCAATAGAAAGCGATGAAAATACACATTAAATAATGAGGGTTTAAATGATTAAGTTAACATTGTTATTTTATTTTAACAAAACATGGGGTTATTAAGATGAAAAAGTTTGTATGGATAGGTGGAATTGTATTTATTTTTTTATTGTCTGGTTGCGCTTCTCATAAAAAGATTATACCCCATGAGGTGGAAAAACCTGCTTTTGAATGGTATAACGAAGGCATACAAGATTACATTTATCACGACTATAATGAGGCAGAACATGCCTTAACAATGATAAATGCCCAGCACCCAGGCAGCATCTATGCAAAAAGGGCTACTCTCATTCTTGGTGATGTATATTTCGCAAAAGGCGATTACATGTTAGCAAGGGATTATTACAAAAGGTTCATAAAGCTTTATCCTAAAAGCAAAGATGTCGTATATGCAAAATACAAGATAGCTTTAAGCTGGTATAAATCGAGAAATGGATACAAGCTCGATGCCACACCTGACAGAGAAGCTATAAAAGCCTTTTTGGAAATATTAAAAGAATATCCAGATAATCCATACAAAGACAAGATTTATTACTTTTTGACCCAGTGCGTTGAGGAACTCTATAAACATGAGTTGTTTGTAGCTAAATTCTATGCAAATCTAGACGACTTTAAAGCCGCAGAGAATAGGCTTGAGTACATGTATAAACATTTCAAAAATGTAAACTTCAACGACGAAATGTTGTTCTTAACGGGAAAAGTTTATTGGGCTTTAGGTAAGAGAAAAGAAGCATTGGAGTTTTTTAAGGAGTTAAAAGAAAAATACCCAGAAAGTAAATATACCGAAGAGATAAAAGAATTTATTAAATGAGCGCAGTCAATGAAATCCTAATATTTCTATTAAATCACGACTATACCTTTGAGCCGTTGTGTGACGTTAGTGAGCAAGGGGGATGTGTGCTTATAGAGATGGAAATTGTAAATCTTGACCTTAATCACTTGAGTGTTAATATTACCAATGAATCCAAAATAGAAATATCAGGAACAAAAAGAAGATCGAGTACGAAAGAAGCTGTATACTTAAGGGCAGAAAGGGTTTTTGGCAACTTTAAAAAAGAAATGGAGCTGCCCTGTAAGATAAAAAGAGTCAAAGAGATAGAATACAAAGACGGACTTTTGAAGATAACACTTATAAAGGGGTGATAACATGATGGAGAATGATACTCAAGAAATTATGAAACTGCCAGACACATTGCCAGTTTTAGCATTAAGAGACATGGTAGTTTTTCCTTATATGATAATTCCTCTATTTGTAGGAAGAGATTTTTCCATAAAGGCTATAGATGAGGCATTATCAAAAGATAGGATAATTGTTACCTTAACCCAAAAGCAACCTGAGGTAAACGAACTCAACAGTGATGATTTATACAAAGTTGGCACTGCATGTCTAATTTTAAGAATGCTTAAAATGCCAGATGGAAGAGTCAAAGTTTTGGTTCAGGGGCTGAAAAAGGTAAGGGTAAAGGAGTTTACCCAATTTAAACCATATATAGAAGCAGAAGTAGAAGAGAAAATAGACCTAATGCCAATAAGCGAATACGAAGATATGGAAACCGAAGCCCTAATGAGGGCTGTCAAAGACCAACTACAACAACTGTCTGCATACAACAAAAACATACCCAACGATATAGTCGTAATAGCAAACAACATAGACGAGCCGGACAAATTTGCAGACATTATAGCAAGCAATATACAGCTAAGAACACAGGTGGCACAGGAACTGTTAGAAATAGATTCTGTAGAAACAAAATTAAGAAGGTTAAATGAAATACTAGACAAAGAGCTGCAACTTCTTGCCTTACAAACAAAAATACAAAATCAAGCAAAAGAAGAAATATCAAAGACACAGAAAGAGTATTTTTTAAGGGAGCAAATAAAAGCAATAAAAAAAGAGCTTGGCGAAAACGATGTAACAGATGAAATTGAGGAATTTAAAGAAAAAATCAAAAAGGCTAAAATGCCAGAGGTTGCGAGAAAAGAAGCAGAAAAACAGCTATCAAGATTGGCAAAAATGCATCCAGATTCAGCTGAGGCGAATGTCATTCGTACCTATCTTGATTGGATGGTATCGATGCCTTGGAATAAGAGGTCTGAGGAAAAAATTGACATAAAAAAGGTTCAAAAAATCTTAGATGAAGACCACTATGACATAAAGGAAGCAAAAACAAGGATATTGGAATATTTGTCTGTTAAAAAACTAAAAAAAGACATGAAAGGGCCTATTCTGTGTTTTGTAGGTCCTCCGGGTGTAGGCAAAACATCCCTTGCCAAATCAATAGCAAGAGCCATAAACAGAAAATTAGTCAGAATATCATTGGGCGGTGTAAGGGATGAAGCAGAAATTCGTGGACACAGAAGAACTTACGTTGGAGCATTACCAGGAAGGATTGTACAAGGGTTAAAACAAGCTGGAGTGAAAAACCCTGTATTTGTATTAGATGAAATAGATAAACTCTCGAGAGATTTTAGCGGAGACCCAGCAAGTGCGTTATTAGAAGCATTAGACCCAGAACAAAACAGTGAGTTTGAAGACCACTATTTGGGTGTGCCTTTTGATTTATCTCAAGTATTCTTCATAACAACAGCAAACACCACAGAGACCATACCCCCTCCACTTTTAGATAGGATGGAGGTCATCAGGCTTTCAGGATATACAACAGAGGAAAAAATGCACATTGCCAAAAAATACATAATCCCCAAACAGATAAAAGAGCACGGATTAGAAAAATTTAAAGTAACCTGGACAGACAATGCAGTAAGAAAAATAATTGAAAACTATACCAGAGAAGCAGGTGTCAGAAATCTAGAAAAAACCATATCAAAGGTTTTAAGAAAAATAGCAAGAAAAATAGCTGAAGGCACGAGACAAAAAGAGTTTCACATAACCGCTAACATGGTTACAAACTATCTTGGCGTTCCATCATTTACAGTGGAAGAGAAGTTAGACAGAAGTTACATAGGCATAGCCACCGGACTTGCATGGACACCTGTGGGCGGCGAAATCTTATTCATAGAATCCCAAAAAGTTAAAGGCTCAGGGAAGTTGATTCTTACGGGCTCTTTGGGCGACGTAATGAAAGAATCGGCGCAAGCAGCAGTTACGTTCGCTCGCAGTAGACACAAACAGCTAAAATTGGAAGAGAATTTTTATGAAAAGTACGACCTTCATATACATGTCCCAGAAGGAGCAGTGCCTAAAGATGGACCAAGTGCAGGAATAACTATAGCAACATCTATAATATCATGCTTGACCGAAATTCCTGTAAGGCACGACATAGCCATGACAGGGGAAATAACACTAACGGGCAGAGTTTTGCCTATAGGTGGATTAAAAGAAAAAACACTTGCTGCTCTAAGGGCAGGAATTTATGAAATTATTGTCCCTTTTGACAACAAAAAGGATGCAAACGAAGTGCAAAATCAAATCAAATCAAGAAAACTTAAGTACTACTATGTTAGAACAATGGATGAAGTATTACAAAAGGCGTTGACTAAACCAATACAGTGAATTTTGAAACATTTTTAGCTTTAAAATACATAAAATCGTCTAAAGGTAAAGAAAAATTCATATCGTTTTCTTCTTTAATGTCTGTTTTAGGTATTATAGTGGGCGTAGCTGCCCTAATTATAGTAATGGGAGTGATGAATGGGTTTGATAACGAGCTTGAAAAAAAAATCATAGATGTCAACCCCCACGTCTTAGTAAAAAATACAAGCGGTGTTTTCCCTTACAACAAAAAGCTCTTACATACAATTTCACACCTACGAGGTGTGAAATTGGTTTATCCGCTGCTTGTGACGCAAGGCATGGTTAGTGCAAACGGATATTCAAGTGGTGTGGTTATAAACGGATTGGAAATTGAAAAGAGCAATCCTGTTTTCAAATATATCATAAAAGGCTCTTTAAAAAAGGAAGGTGTGGTTTTAGGGTATGAACTGGCAAAGATGCTGGGTGTTACTATTGGCGATAAGGTCAGGATTATCCTGCCATTTGGCAAAACAACTCCATTTGGATTTGCACCCCTGTCGTTCACAGAAACAGTCACCGGTTTTTTTAAAAGCGGGATGTACGACTACGACTCAAGCTTTGTGTATCTACCCTTGAATGAACTATGGTCAAAAACAAACATGAAAGGGCTAATAAACACAATAGCAGTAAATCTTAAAGAGCCTTTTGAAGCAAATAAATTCACAAACAAGTTAAACCCTATTTTGCCTTATAAGTTTTACGCTTCAAACTGGATGGAGTTAAACTACAATTTCTTTACTGCTTTAAAGTTAGAAAAGATTGCGATGTTTATAATATTAACACTCGTTATAATCGTTGCTGCTTTCAATATTACAAGCTCTTTAATGATGTTAATAATGGAAAAAACCAAAGATGTTGCTATACTGAGGAGCTTTGGTGCTACATCAAAAAGCATAAAAAACATATTCATAAAGCAATCTGCGATTATAGGTGTTGTAGGAGTATTAATAGGTGATGTCTTAGGCATAATCTTGAGCTTTCTTCTAAAGAAATACCACTTTATAGAGCTTCCAAAAAGTGTGTACTACATCACAACGATACCCGTAGATATAAATGGTCTATACATATTAGGAATTACCGTTTTATCTTTCGTTTTGGTTGTCCTCTCAAGCCTATATCCTGCTCACAAGGCATCAAAATTGGATATCGTTGAGGTTCTGCGCCAATGACAATAATCGAAACAAAGGGCATTTCAAAGTCTTTTAAAAGCGGACAAAAGGTCATCAATGTCTTGGATAAGGTGGATTTGAACATAGAAAAGGGAGAAATGGTTGCAATTATGGGTGTATCTGGCAGCGGCAAAAGCACGCTTTTACATATTTTAGGCCTACTAAATAGACCAGATAGTGGAAATTTAACCTTTTTAGGTAATCCAATAGATTTTTCAAACGAAAACATGTTAGCAAAAATACGCAACAAACATATAGGATTTGTGTTTCAATTTTATTCACTTATTGGCGAACTTACAGTTGAAGAAAACATAACACTACCGTCAATGATAGCCGGGTTAAAACCAAACAAAGAAACAATAGAATACACAATGAATCTCGTGGGGTTGTCTATAGATAAAAAAAGCAGATATCCCATGACTCTTTCCGGAGGGGAGCTACAACGTGTTGCTCTTGCAAGGGCTTTAATTAACAATCCAGACATAGTGATAGCAGATGAACCAACCGCCAACCTTGACAAAGTAAGCTCAATTGATATAGTTAACAGCATGGAAAATATTAACTCTCAAACTGGCCAAACATTCATAATAGCAACACACAGCAAGGATGTAGCAATGAGATGTCATCGTATTTTATATTTAAGCGGAGGAAAATTGGGTGAAAAAACTTAGCTTTTCTATTTTTATCTTTTTTCTCTTCTCCTTTTCAGCTCTTGCCCAACAAATTATCTCAATAAAAGTCGAAGGAAATTTAAGAACGGACAAAGAAACAATACTTAGCGTCGTGAACTCGAAAGTAGGCAATAAGCTAAATCCAAAAACAATAGATGAGGACATATTAAACATCTACAACCTGGGTTTTTACAAAACAGTTTCTGCATGGATAGATGAAACATCATCGGGAGACATTCTGATTTTCAAAGTAAAAGAAAAACCGTCTGTTAGATACATTATGTTTGAAGGAAACGAAAAAATCAGTGACAAAAAATTACAAAAAACGTTGAAAATTAAGCCTTACAATATTCTGAACAAAAAACTAATAGAAGAAACAATAAACAATATAATAGGAATGTATGCAGCAAAGAGCAGGTACTTAACAAGTGTAAGCTATACATTAGAAAAAGTTCCAGGAAATAGGGTAGATATAGTGTTTCACATCAAAGAGAGCAAAGAGGGTGTTATTAGAGATTTAAACATTATTGGAAACAAACACATATCGGTTTCTAACTTAGAAGATGGCCTATCAAACCATGTCAAAAAAGGACCATATATTTTAACGTTTTTGCCCTGGTTCTACACAGGAAAACTAAGAATAAATGACTTAGAAAACGACAGGCAAAAAATCATAGACAAATACTTATCAAGGGGCTATTTAGATGTTAATGTGAGTGAACCCCTTGTAAGTATAGAGCCAGATACAGGAAATATACATATAGACATACACATAAAAGAGGGTAAACCCTACACACTAAAATCCATAAGCTTTAAAAATATAAAGCCTTTAACAAAAAAAGAGTTGCTTGAGGCTTTAAATTTAAAATTAAACAAGCCATTTAACATGGTAAAGCTTAGACGAGGAATTAAAAAAATAACGGATATGTACGGAGATAAGGGATACGCATTTGCAGACATTAACCCTATCATACACAAAGACAAAGAAAATAATACAGCAATGTTAGAACTGGATGTTGACAAAGGTCCAAAGGTTTACATTTCAAGAATTGAGATAACAGGAAACGTGAGAACACATGACAACGTTATAAGAAGAGAACTTGAGCTTAAAGAAGACGATGTTTATTCAACAAGCAAGATAAAGAAATCCAAACAACACCTCATAAACCTGGACTATTTCAAAGACGTCAAGATAAAGACTAAACGTGTTGGGAAAAACAAAATTAAAATGATAGTCCATGTGGATGAAAAAAGAACAGGCATGCTGTCTTTTGGCGTAGGCTACGGAACATACACAAAGTTTGGTGTGCAAGGTTCAATCAGCGAGACAAACCTATTCGGCAGCGGTATTCATGCAAAGCTTTCTGCAAACTTGACGACTAAATCCAGCTACTTTAATTTAAATTTAGTTAACCCATGGTGGAAAAATAGACCAATTTCTATCGGAGTAAACATTTTTCATGAAAAATACGACAACTACGATTACACAGAAAGAACAACAGGTATAGTCCCCTCTATTGCAAAAAGGTTCTGGGATCAAACACTAATAGTAGGAGCCAAATATTCTCTTACAGCCACAACTATTGATTTGGATACCGATTATCCAAGCTATTACTTGGAGCAACAGGAGGGCAGCTACATAGAAAGTGCTCTTATACCATTCATAACTTACAAAACACTTGATAATTATATACTGCCAACCCGAGGTATAAACAGCAGCTTAAGCACAACTCTCGCCGGGCTTGGTGGAGATAGGAAATATGTAAAAACAGTGTTGTTTGGAGAATATTTCCATCCACTGTTTTGGGATTTTGTAGGTCACATAAAAGCTCAAATCGGGGTTGCACAAGGATATGGAGGAAAAGATGTTCCTATAGATAAAAAGTTCTTCTTGGGCGGCATCAATGATATGAGGGGATTTGATGTGAACAAATTATCTCCAGAAGACAATGAGGGCAATTACATTGGTGGTGATAGAGAAGCCTATGGATCAACTGAGCTAATATTTCCAATTATAAGTGGTCTAAACCTATACGGGGCTTTGTTCTACGATATAGGTAATGTTTGGACAAGCAGCTTCGACTTTGGAGATTTAAGGTATGACACTGGTTTTGAGATAAGGTGGATATCGCCTCTTGGACCAATTAGGATTTCAATAGCCAAAAACCTGTCTCCAAGAGACGACGAGCAATCTACGGTATTCCAATTTTCAATGGGTGCTTTATTTTAAAAACAAATTTAGGAGGATAGATTTATGAAAAGGTTGTCGATTTTAGGTTTAACGGTGTTGATGGGTTTAATTATTTTAAGCTCCAACGCATTTGCAACAAAAATAGCTTTTGTTAACTTAAAAAAAGTTATGCAAGAGAGTAACATGGGAAATCAAGCAAAAGAACAGTTAAAAACACTTATCGAAGCAAAAAAGATGGTTATTCAAAGAAAAGAAAACAACTTAAACAGTATAGTAAAAAAATTAAACAACAAAAAACTTTCAAAAGCCGAAAAAGATAAATTACAAAAGCAGTATTCAAAAGATATGGCAGATTTGCAGCAATACCAAGCACAAGCTTCTGAAGAAGTTAGGCAAAAAGAAATAAGTGTAACAAACAAAATACTTACAAAGGCAATCGGCATAATTAAAGATTATGCAAAGAAACACGGCATAGACGCTGTATTAGAAACAAGTCAGGGCAACGTTATATACTGGAACGATAATATGGACATAACAAAAACAATAATCAAGCTTATGAATGCAACAAAATAGAAATGAAATTAGAGGAAATAGCCAATCTTTTGGGTTGCAAATCTATAATAAGAAAAGATATAGAGGTAAAAAATATTTCACCTATAGATAGGGCAACTTCTACTGATCTTGCATTTCTTTCAAACCCAAAGTATGAAAAATACCTGCAATCAACAAAAGCTGGGTGCGTGATTGTTTCAGATAAAATTAACCCCGACGATTATCCAAGTCTAAACTTGATTGTTTGTAAGAACCCATATTTAGCCTTTGCCAAAGTGCTAAGGTTACTATTTTTGCCAGGGCCACCCGAGCCTTCAATAAGTAAAAATACTTTTTTAGGTGAAAATGCAAAGATAGACAAAACAGCAAGAGTTGAGGATTTTGTTTACATTGGAAGAGGCGCTGTAATCGGTAAGCAAACACGGATAATGCCGTTTGTGTACATAGGTGAAAACGTAAAAATTGGCGCCAACTGCATCATATATCCAAACGTCACAATTAGAGAAAACTGTGTTATCGGCAACAATGTAATTATTCACTCTGGCAGCGTGGTTGGCAGTGACGGGTTTGGCTATGCCGACACTGAAAGTGGAAAACATCTAAAAATCCCGCAAATCGGCAATGTGGTAATTGAAGATGAGGTAGAAATAGGAGCCTGTGTCACAATCGACAGGGCTGCACTTGATAGCACCATCATAAAAAAGGGAACAAAGATAGACAACTTAGTCCAAATCGGACACAACGTTGTGATAGGGGAAAATTCTATACTTGTTGCCCAAACAGGCATTTCGGGTTCCACGAAATTAGGCAAAAACGTAATCTTAGCAGGCCAAACAGGCATAGCAGGACACTTAACCATTGCGGACAATGTCATAATAACGGCAAAATCTGGTGTAGGGTCAAGCATAAAAAAACCAGGTGTTTACAGCGGTATTCCAGTATATGACCACAGAGACTGGCTCAAAAGCTCGGCTGTAACTCCAAAATTATACGAAATGTACAAAAAGATAAAAGAACTGGAAAAGAGGTTAGAGGAGATTGAAAATGCTAACGATTGAAGATATTAAGAAAATACTTCCTCACAGATACCCATTTCTATTGGTTGACAGGGTTTTAGATTATGAAAAAGGCAATTGGATAAAGGCAATAAAAAATGTAACATTCAACGAGCCGTTCTTTCAAGGACACTTCCCAAATGCCTCAGTTATGCCTGGTGTCTTAATCATAGAAGCAATGGCTCAGGTTGGCGGGATTTTAGCTTTTCTATCTATGGACAAAGAGGAGTTTGAAAAATCTGTCGGCGGTAAAAGGATGGTGTACTTTGTCGGGATTGACAAAGCAAAGTTCAAGAGGCCGGTTGTACCGGGTGATCAATTGACTTTAGAGGTCAAAATATTGAAGCACAAGCTCGATGTATGGAAGATGGAAGGAAGGGCGTTTGTTCAAGAAAACCTTGTGACAGAGGCAACAATGGCAGCAAAAATCGATAGGGAGATGGGATAAATGGCTACAAACATCCATCCAACGGCTATAATAGACGATAAGGTTGGAATAGGTGAAAACGTCAAGATCGGTCCTTATGTCAACATAAAAAGCAACGTAACGATTGGGGATAACACAGTTATAGAGCCAAACGCCTATATCGGATCATACACAAAAATTGGTAAGAACTGTAGGATCTTTCCATCGGCCGTTTTAGGCACAATACCACAAGATCTCAAGTTTAAGGGTGAGTTCAGCGAGCTGATTATCGGAGATAATACAACCATAAGGGAATTCTGTATGATCAACAGAGGCACAAAAGGTGGCGGCAGTGTTACAAAAATAGGAAGCAATTGCCTCATTATGGCCTATGTTCATATAGCTCATGACTGTATTCTGGGCAACAACGTTATCATTGCAAATGCCGTTCAATTCGCAGGACACGTATTTGTTGAAGATAATGTGGTTATAGGTGGAATGACTGCGATACACCAATTTAATAGAATAGGTAAGTTCGCCATGATAGGTGGAATGAGTGGTATTGCTCAAGATGTAGCACCATTCTGTTTGGCTGCAGGCAACAGAGCTACTCTGCACGGCTTAAATCTAATAGGTTTAAAAAGGGCAGGCTTTACAAATGAGGAAATTGAATTATTGAAAGACGCTTATAAAATTATATTCAAAAGCAAGCTACGATTCGAAGAAGCCTACGAAAGATTGAAAAATAGCCCATCAAAAAATGTTATACACATGATAGAATTTCTAAAAAGATCAGACAGAGGATTCGTAAGAGATAGATGAACACCCTCATAATAACTGGCGAAAGATCTTCTGAAAACTACGCATCTTTACTAATTGATGAACTAAAGAAGTTAGGCAATTTCAAGTTTTTCAGCATTTGTTCAACTATACTAGAAAACAAATCAGAAAAGTTGGCTGATTTTAGAGACATATCCATTATAGGGGCAAAAGAGGCATTGCCCATTTTGAAAAAAGCCATAAAAATGTTAAAAAATACAAAAGAGGCAATAGAGACCAAAGGAATTGAAATAGTCATCCTTTTGGATTTTCCTGAGTTTAACCTAAAAATAGCAAAATTTGCAAAAAAACTTGGCAAAAAGGTAGTTTATTACATAACGCCTCAGGTTTGGGCATGGAGAAAATACAGAATCAAACAACTTGCTGAATACACAGATTTAATTATTCCCATTTTACCTTTTGAAAGATTTTTTTTTAAACTTAACAATCTAAATAAAGTTACATACTTAGGGCACCCGTTAATAGACATACTACACGACAAAATTGGAAAGCACAAAAAAGAAGATATTATTTTACTAATGCCGGGCTCAAGAAAAAGTGAAATAGAATTTAACAGCGAGGCAATCTTCAAAGCAGCAGAAATAATCAACAGCAAAACAAAGGGGTTTAAGTTTGTTTGGGTTTATCCAAAACATCTACCAGATAGCTTAAAAGAAGAAAAATTAAAAAGATATGATTTCATAAAGATAGGACAAGATCCACATGAATATATGGATAAAGCTTACTTCGGAATTCTAAAAAGCGGCACAACAACGCTTGAAGCTGCAATGTTTGGATTACCAATGACAGTGGTATACAAAATAAGCCCAACAAGCTACAAGATAGGAAAATTGCTTATTAAAAATATAAGATTTATATCCCTTCCCAACCTTATTTCTGGCGAGGAAATAGTGAAAGAATTCATCCAAAATAATGTAACGGCAGAAAAAATTGCCGAGGATTTTTTCAGACTTCACAAAGACAGAACAGCATACGAAACAATGAAGTTAAAACTAAAAAGCTTGAACACAATACTTGGTGAATATCCAATAACAGAAAAAATAGCAAAAAAAATTGTGTCTATATTGTGAAAATAAAGGCTTTTTTGCTTTACATACTCATAAGACTATATGCAAAGCTGTGTAAAATAGAGGTAAAATACGAGCAGCCCATAGGATACGAATCATCAATATTCGCTTTTTGGCACGAAATTATACTGTTTTTGCCCTTCGCTCACGATAGAAAGAGAAAAATGGACATTTTGATATCAACCCACAAGGATGGACTATTGGCCAGCCATACTATAAAACATTTCAATTTGGGTACAATTGGCGGCTCGAGTCACAGAAACCCACAAAAAGCATTTATGGATATGTTAAGAGCAATAAAAAACGGTGTAAACATAGGTATAACACCGGATGGACCGAAGGGTCCAAGAAGGGAAATTAAAAGGGGCGTCATTGAGCTTGCTTATCTTTCAAAAAAACCCATATATCCCGTTATTGGTAAATTTTCATCGTGCTATAGGCTCAACAGCTGGGATAAATTTATTATACCGAAACCATTTTCAAAAGTAACATTCGTTTACAAAAAACCCATCTATGTGAACAAAAAATCCGAGTTTGACACAAAAACCAAGGAGTTAGAAAAAGCCCTAAATGAATCCGGATGCAGTTAAGAAATTACAAAGAAAACTAAAACCTGTTTTAATCCCATTGTCATTTGCATATGGCGCGTTTTTAACATTGAGAGACGTTTATTACTTAAGTAGACCGAAAAAAACCTTCGAAGGAGCAAAAATTATAAGTGTAGGTAATATCGTTGCAGGCGGCGTTGGAAAAACACCCCTTGTAATAGAGCTTGCCAAATTTTTCAAAACTCAAGGAAAAACAACAGTTATAACAAACAACTACCCCCTAAAAGATAAGCAAGTTCATCTCGTTTCTGTATACGGTAGCATATTTAAAAAACCACCAAAGGTAAATGACGAATCTTATATGATAGCAAAGAAGGTCGATGTCAATGTTATAGCTTCTAAAAATAGGGAAGCAGCAATTGAGTTAGCCTTAGGATTAAAATCTAAATTCATAATATTAGATGATGCCCTGCACAAAAGAAACATAAAAAAGGATTTGGAAATCTGCGTTTTAGATAAGCACAAACCCTTCGGTAATGGCCTTTATCTGCCTGCTGGCATATTGAGGGATTCAAAGAGAGCACTAAACTTATGCAACATAATCGTTTGTGTAGATAAAGGAGAAACTTCAGAAAAACCACAAAAACCTTTAGATTGCATAGATGTTAAGATGGAAATTATTGGCATATTCAACAAAAATGGCGAAAAGATTGATACAAAAGGCAAAACAACTTTAGCCTTTTGCGGAATAGGAAACCCCGAAGGGTTTAAAAAAACGCTTGAAAGCTTAGATGTAAATATAAAAAAACTTATAACATTTGATGATCATCACTTCTATACACAAAATGAAATAGAACAGTTAAAAAAAGAAAAAAACGCCCTTAATGCAGACCTTTTAATAACAACATTCAAAGATTTTGTTAAATTGGAAAATGAAAAAGAAATAGTATACGCTGACATAAAGTTAAATGTCGAAAACTTAAAAGACTTTTTAGAAGGATTCGTAAATGAATAATAAAATAATCGAAAAAATAATAGGCTATCTAAAGCCATATTGGAAAAGAATACTATTTTCGTTTGTTTGCATGATAGGTGTGGGTGCACTATCTGCACTTGCAGCCTATTTAATAAAACCTGCTCTTGATGACATTTTTATACACAAAAACAAGCACATGCTTATATTATTGCCTATTGCCATCATGCTTACTTACTTTTTTAAAGGCCTTTTTACCTATTTGCAAGGATATCAAACCCACTACATAGCAGAAAAAATTCTATTTGACATTAGAACACAACTCTTTGAAAACGTACTGTACATGCCCGTAAAGTACTTTGATAAAACACACAGTGGAGATTTAACATCCCGATTGTTAAACGACACAGAACAGGTGCAGGACAGTATCGCCAATGTAATACCGAATACAATCAGGGAAAGCTTTACCATCATTGGCTTGCTTGTAGTTCTATACGTGAACAATTGGATACTCGCTTTAATTGCAACGGTTGTGTTCCCCATTGCAGCATACCCCGTCGTGCACTTCGGCAGGAAGATGAAGAAAATTGGCCGAAAGAGACAGATTTCGATAGCAACTTTAACCACAAAGATGCAGGAATCCCTAACCAACCTAAAGCTCATCAAGGCATTCTCCACAGAGAAAAGGGAAATCGAGGAATTCAAAGCAAAAAGCGACGAACTGTTGAATATAAAATTAGAGGCAATAAAGATAGACGAGGCAACAAGCCCCTTAATGGAGTTCATCGGCTCGATTGGCGTGGCACTCCTCATTTGGATTGGCGGATACATCGTGTTTAAAGGAATACTGACCGTCGGTGGTTTCTTCTCATTCATGGCTGCACTCTTTATGCTTTATAGGCCTTTCAAAACCGTCGCAAAGGCAAATAACAACATCAATACATCCATTGCATCAATGGAAAGGATCTTTGAAATTATAGATGCGGAAAAGGAAAAATATTCTGGAAGTAAGAAATTTTCCGGCGTTAAAGAAAAAATTGAGTTTGAACATGTGTTTTTTTCTTATGAAGATGACAAGAACAAAACCGTGCTCAAGGATATAAATTTGGAAATACCAGCAAAGTCTGTTATGGCTTTGGTTGGCGAAAGCGGTGGCGGTAAAAGCACTATTTTAGAACTTATACCCAGATTTTATGACCCCGCAGAAGGACAAATAACAATTGATGACATAAACTTAAAAGAGTTTGACCTAAAGAGTTTGAGAAAAAAAATTGCCATCGTTTCACAAAGGGTGCTGCTCTTTGCGAAAACGGTAAAAGAGAACATAGCATACGGCAGAGATGATCTGTCAATGGACGAGATAATCAAAGCCGCAAAAGATGCTTACGCTCATGATTTTATAATGAAGCTAAAGAATGGTTACGACACAAACCTCGGCGAACAAGGTGTTATTCTATCTGGTGGGGAACGCCAAAGAATTGCCATAGCAAGGGCATTGGTTAAAAATCCAGATATATTGATACTCGATGAGGCAACAAGCGCACTTGACTTAGAGAGCGAACAGATTGTCCAAAAGGCTTTGAATAACCTAATGAAAAATAGAACAGTAATCATGGCAGCGCATAGAATCTCAACTGCTGTGAATGCGGATAAAATTGTAGTCATGAAAAACGGCACGATAGTTGATCAAGGTAAACACAAGGAACTTCTCGAGCGTTGCGAATATTACAGAAAACTCTACAAAATCCAAGTAGCCGATGATAGTAGTCTATAACGTTTTATTAACACTACTCTTACTATTTTTCTTACCATTTTTATTGATTAAAGCCGCAACAAATAAAAGGTATAGATATCACTTTTTGGATAGATTCTTTCCAAAACCAATCAGCAAAAGCAACTATTTTCTCATTCATGCATCAAGCTTCGGTGAAATAAAAACCGTTCTTTCGCTTTTAAACGAGTTTGAAAAAGGCCTAAAATCTGAAGCTGTAATTAGTGTATTTACCGACACAGCACATAAATTTTCAGACAAAAAGGACACATTTCTTATGCCTATAGATTTGATTTTTATACACAAGAGAGCACTACCAAACCCACCAAAAATTGCCCTATTCTTTGAAACAGAAATTTGGCCTTCCTACATTTATACGCTTAAAAAAAATAATGTAAGAATAATACTTTTTAACGCGAGAATGTCAGAAAATAGTTTTAAATCATATAAAAAATTTGGTTTTTTATTTAAAAAAACCATAGGAAGCTTTGACTTAATCATAGCAAAGTCAAAAACCGACGCAAAAAGGTATAGATATTTTAACGACAGAGTCATAGTATGTGGCAATATTAAATCCTGTGCTTTTAGCAAAAAAAACAAAGAGATATCCTCAAAAGAGGATTTCTTAATAAAAACAAACAAGCCAATCTTAACACTTGCAAGCTTTCATAAAGAAGAATTGAATACTGTTTTAGAAATAATTTCCAACCTAAAAAACGACTTTTTTATCATTTTGGCTCCTCGCCATCTTGAAGATCTCAAACTTTTTGAAAGCTACCTCAGTAAAAATAAGACATTCTACACAAGAAGAAGTGAGAAAAAAGTTGCAAATTCTCTGTTAATTCTTGACACAATGGGCGAGTTAGAAAAAATTTACTCGTTTTCAAACGTATCTATCATCGGTGGCAGTTTTCACGAAAACTTAAAAGGCCATAATCCTATAGAGCCAGTTTTTTACAACAATCTAACTATATGCGGACCATACATGGAAAGTTTTAAGGAAGAGGTTACACTCTTAAAAAAGCATAACTTAGTCTATCAAATTAGCAATAAAGATGAGCTAAACAAAATAAATGAGCTCGTTAAAACAAGCAATACTACAAAACCTGATAATCTTTTTAAAACCCTATCTTATATATTAAATTGTCATATATTTAATACAATTAATACATTAAAAACAAGTTAAACATAGATAATTTTTCACTTGCAATTATGATAAAATAATGTAAAATTAAGCTGTAAACAAAGGTTGTTGCCTCACTCCCCCTTAGGTGGGGCCTCCCCCCTGTTCTCTCGCCCGAGAGAGCCCTGTTGAACACGGCGCCGCAAAGCGGCGCTTTTTTATTTGGAGATCTTGGAAAATATACCGATCAAGTTGGCGTATATCTGTTTTAGACTCTTACCCAATAGTCCAAAAAACACCGTCGTTTCGGACAAAAATCTACCCTTATTTTCATTCACCACCTCTATCAGCTTATCCGTATCGATTAAAGCATCCACATAAAACTCAACAACGACGCCACGGTTAGAAAGGTTCAACTTTTTGACATAAGCACGCTTGGACAGTATCTTCAAATCAACAATCATAAACAAATTCTCAACCGGCGAAGGTATATCACCGAACCTATCCTGAAACTCCCTCTTTAGCTCCTCTAATTCCTCGCGTGTCTTGGCCTGAGACAGTCTTTTGTATATCTCAACCTTTCCCTCACTTTTGGCATAGTCATCCGGAACATAGGCATCAAACGTGTGCTTTATCTCAACATCGCGCTCAACAGGTTGATTCCTCATCTCGCGTATGGCTTCTTCAATCAATGACATGTACACATTATAACCTAAAGATTTTATCTTGCCCGATTGATCCTTGCCCAACAGATTGCCATACCCACGCAGTTCCATATCCTTTAAAGCCAAGTTAAATCCCGAGCCCCTTTCAATAAATTCACCCATGTATTTCAACCGTTTTGCCGCATTTTCCGTCAATTTACCCTCATAAAGCAGATACGCATAGGAAACCCTGTCTCCTCTGCCTACCCTACCCCTCAACTGATACAGATCAGACAAGCCGAACCTGTCGGCGTTGTCAATAATTATCGTATCTACGGATTTAATATCCAAACCCGACTCGATTATCGATGTGGAGATTAAGATATCTATCTCGCTCTTGTTAAAATTCTCAAAAACAGACTTTATCTTGCTCTTTGGCATTTTAGCGTGGACAATGGACTTTCTGGCAAAAGGGATTAGATTATCGAGTTCTTCCTTTATATTTTCAATATCATCAATGGAGTTGTGAACAAAATACACGCGGCCATTTCTTGACAATTCCCTTAAAATCGCATCCCCGATTATGTGGCTTTTCCTTTTTGATATGATTGTCTCTATGGGTTTTCTTTCAAGTGGTGGGGTTTTTATGACACTTATGTCCATTATGCCATTTAAAGACATATTCAATGTTCTTGGAATGGGTGTAGCCGACATGTACAGCATATCAATATTGGGATACTTGGACTTCAAGTGCTCCTTGACTTTAACGCCGAATCTGTGCTCCTCGTCGATTACAACAAGACTAAGGTTTTTAAATTCAATTTTGTCAGAATAAACGGAGTGTGTGGCAACCAAAATGTCTATTTCGCCGCTTTTCAAACCCTCAATGATGCTTTCCCTCTCTTTCTTTGTCGTAAACCTATTCAAAAGGGCTATTTTCACAGGAAAATTGGCAAATCTCTCTTTAAGCGTCTTAAAGTGCTGAAGCGATAACAACGTCGTTGGAACCATAAATACAGCCTGCCTAAAGTTGAACACGCTTATCGCTATTGCCCTCATTGCGACCTCTGTTTTGCCAAAGGACACATCGCCACAAACAAGCCTATCCATCGGTACATCCTTTGACATATCGCGCTTGATATCCTCTATAGCTTTAAGCTGATCGTACGTCTCATCGTACTCAAACATAGCCTCAAACTCTTTTATCTCGTACAAATCCACGTCATAAGGCTCTCTTTTTGCAAGTTGTCTCTTGGCATACGTATTCACAAGCTCCGTAAGTATCTTTTTAATGGATTTCTTAGCTAACTCCTGTGCTTTGAGCCATTTGTTGTTCCTCAAAGAACTCAAGGGTTCACTGCCATGATACTCACTCAACAGCTCAGCATTGTACACGGGCAGGTAAATCTTATCCCCGCCTTCATACTCCAATTCAAAGTAATCCTCTTCGCTGTCATCGATTTTCATCCTTTTTAACCCTTTAAACAGTGCAATGCCGTAGCGTTTATGCACAACCCTATCGCCTATAGCAAACGAAACGTCTCTCTTTACCCTCTTTCTCGCCCTTGGTATGAAAACCTCTTTTTTCCCAAACAGATCGGAAAACGTAACAACGGCAAATCTATTCTTCTTATCTAAGATACCGTCAAATAAATAACCATCGGATAAATAGATACCGGGCGCAAACTCTAATGGATTACCATTTAACACTTTATAGACAATGTGCCTATCCTCTAAAAACTTGGATACGTGCTCTACCCTTATCGAAGAACCGCAGGCAATCACAACCCTAAAGGACTTGGACGCCTCGATAATCTTTTTTATCTTTTCATCGATGGAATACGTATCGGGAAAGAGCTTCCCAATTTCAAACTGTTCATCCACATAATTGCACTGCTTCAAAAAAGCTTCTATGTTTTCCTTTGTATTGAAAAGCCCCTCTTCCTTGTAAAACCCAATCAGTCTGTAGGCAGCCTGCAGATCCTTCTCATCAACAACCGTGTATCTTTTAAAGCCCTTTAGATCGTATCTGTCAATATAAGTCTTATCATTCAATAACACATAGCCAAACTCATCATCCACATAAGGGTACTCCTTAGCTGGCAAGATTGTCGCCTCTTCAAGCTCTTGGTAAGTCCTATAGTTTTCAAGGTAGAAAAGTCTAATACTGTCAATCTCTGTATCAAAAAACTCAATCCTCAACGGTTTCTCGTAAAACGGATCAAAAATATCGAATATATAGCCCCTTTTTGTAAATTCACCAATATCCTCAATGCTCTCAACACGATCGTAGTAGGCTTGCATAAGCCTCTTTGTCAGATCATCAAAATTCCACTCGTCACCCACCTTTATGTCAATCAATTTATCGATAAAGGCCTCTTCTTTAATAACGGGTTGCAGTAGGGCGCTTAAATTCGTTATAAAAACCACATCCTCATCTTCGTTCAACAGTCTATAAACGGATGTGAGCCTACCAGAAATTATATGCGATGCCGGTCTAATGGATGAGTGAGGTGGTATTTCGTAGGAATAAAAAGGGCAAATAAAGCCACTTTTGCCAAAAAGTTTTTTAAAGAATTCAACCGCAAGAACAAGCTTGTCTATTTCTATATTATCCCTTAAAATTATGAAATTTTTGCCCTCACTTTTTGCCAATTTATAGGCAAAGGCTGAAATGTTCATTTTTTGGAAATAATGAAAGACGAGGTTATGGGATTAACGTATTTAGAAGCGTATTCAAGCGCTGCATCTTTTGTATCAAACGAACCCAAAAGAACCTTGTAAAATACCTCTCCTCTAATAATTTTCTTTTCAATATAGACACCTTTAAAGAAATGTAAAAGTCTATCCCTCAATCTAAGAGCATTATAAAGGTTTCTAAAAGCACCGAACTGCACTGCAAATTGCACACTCATTGCTTGAGTATCGACACCAATGTTTGTATTTATGTCGATATGCTCAAGCTCTTGCATGCTGGGTTGCTTTATGGTGTTTGTTGTGTAGGTGCCTGGTTGAGCGTTATAATTTTTAGCATCCCCTAAAACAATTATCTTAACAGGAGCCGTACCCGTACCTATCATGCCAATATCTCTGGCTGCTGCATAGGATAGGTCAATTATCCTGTTTTTAACAAATGGACCTCTATCGTTTATTCTAACAACTGTCGACCTTCCATTGTTTAAATTTATCACCTTAACAATGGTGTTAAAGGGTAGTGTTTTATGAGCTGCAGTATGGGCATACATGTTGTATATCTCACCATCCGCCGTCCTTTTACCGTGAAAATTCGGACCATACCACGATGCTATACCTTCTTGTGTGTAACCTTGTTGAACGGATTCCATAACAGGATATGGATAGTAACCCGTATGGACAACATGTCTTAAAGAACATGAAGACAAAAATATCAAAAGAACAACAAATGGCAAAAACTTCTTAATCATAAATCAATTCCACCACCCTTTTCTTTATCTCTTCTTGGGAGTACAAAACAGTATCTATTGGTTCGAACACTCTAACAAACACCTTACCTCCATTTAAAGCCATCCTGCCAACAGGCATGATTTTATCGGTGCCTTGAATTTTAACAGGGTATATAGGCAGTGCCTTTTTCTTTGCTAAAAACACTCCGCCCATATGAAAAGCATTTTTATCCATCCTTGTACCTTGAGGAAAAATAGCAACTCCACCACCTTCAAAATCCTTAAGAAGCTTCAGTATAGCCTTTGCAGACTTTAACTCATTAAACCTATTAACAGCTACAGCCCCAAGATCCCTCAGCGAGTGACCAACAATTGGAATTCTAAACAGCTCTTCCTTTGCAACCCAAACAAGTCTCTTGTCACAACATTTATAAAGGGCTGGTATATCAAAATAGCTCTCATGGTTAGCCAAGATTATAAACTTGTCGTGTCTTAAACTTCCTTCACAGTGAATCTCGATACCAAATCTATCACAAATCTCTCGAACCCACTCTCTTACAACATCTTCCGTAATCTTTTCGTTCAAATAATAATACTTTACGGAAAGGCCAACTACGCCCAAAAATCTCAAGAAACCCTTCATAGAACAATTCTAAAGACCGTGCCGTCATTAGAGGTATCAACCTCTATCTTCCCATTTAACACATCAACGGCCTCTTTAACGATGGCAAGTCCCAAACCTGTGCCGTTTTTCTTCTCCGTATAGAATGGCTCAAAAATCTTATCCAAATCTCCTATTCCTTCACCGTCATCAACGATTTCAAACACAGCTCTTTTATCCTTATACACCCTAAATTCCACTTTACTTCTTGCAGCATCAAAGGCATTGGACAAAACATTAACAAGAGCGCTCTTCAAAAGATTCTTATCACTCACAAACTCAAATCTTTCTACTTTCTCTAAAAAATCAGCATCCCTAATTTGAGTCATCAACTCAAGCTTCACCTCTTTTGCCAACTCAACAGTATTTATCTTCTCAGGCACATAGTTTATCGTCTTCGTAAAAAGTAACGTATTATTAATTATATTGTTTATTCTTTTGATGCTAATCATAATATTTTCAACTATATCCTTCTTTGTCCCATCATCTAAAAGGGGAACAAGCAACTCAATACTTGCAAGCGGATTTTTTATATCATGAGCGATAGATGCGGCCATCTGGCCAATTATAGCGAGTTTTTCCCTTTTTGCGTTTTCTTCCTTAAGTTTTTCTACCTGCGTAATATCGCTAAAAACTACTACAGCGCCGCTTTCCCTATTCTCTTCCAGGACAAGCGATGCTGATACATCCAAAATCTTCAGTTCCCCCTTAACATCAAGATTTATCTTTCTTCCGCCTTTAAAAAACTCAACAATGCTTTCAGCTACAACACCCTTAAGTTCATTAATAGCAAATACCTCACCAAAATGTTTGCCCTTGACTTCATCCTCTGCAACGTCAAAAACCAAAGCAGCTTTTCTGTTAAAGGTTGTAATCTTACCATCCAAATCAACTGCGCATACGCCACTATCAATGCTTCTCAAAATATTCTCAAGATATTTCCTGTTTCTTTCTAACTTGCCCTCTAAAACCTCAAATTTACTTTTTAACTCATTATATGAATTTTCTAATTTTCCACTGGTATCAAGAACTGTCTCAAACATCCTTTGCAAATTCTTGAGCTTATCATCCATCATGACATTAAAGCCTTTAAAACCTTCAAATAATCGCTATGAGGATAATTACGTTTAAGCTCCACAAAATATTTCATGGCATTATTTTTATCGTTCAATTTGTAATAAGACATCGCCAAATAGAAAAGAACTCTTTCTTTGTAATCCAAATTGTTTATCAGGTTTTTAAATGTTTCTATAGCATTTTTATAATCACCCTTCTTATACAGGCACAAACCTTCAAGGAATGTAACCTCGTTCATATAGATAGAAATGTTTATACTTTCAAGGACTTGTTTAGCTTTATCAAACTCTTTCAACTGTATCATAGACTTGGCTATTCTCAAACGCAAATAGTCATCCATTAAGTTGTTCTTAACTTTCAATGCATTTTCATACAAACTCACAGCCTTTTCATAATCACTGTTAAAATAATTCACATCGCCAAATATCATGTTAAGGTAGTAAACATATGGTTCAACCTTTTGTAGTTTATTCACAATATTCAAAGCTTTTACGTTATCGCCCATCTCAATAAAGAATTTAGCTATAACAGCCTGCCTACACTCATCGTCTCTTATCATGTGCATGATTTTCTCAACCTCTCCAACCTTATAAGAAAAGATTAATCCCCATGAAAGCTTACACAAATCAGCTTTTTCTGGTTTTAAAATGAGAGAGGTTTTGTAAAGTTGCTCTATCAAATCTACCGACGGGTTTGCATAAAATTGTTCAAGCATCTTATTTATGCATTTTGCAGCTATATCATCACCTTTTGAACTATAGTCGCTGTTAGGGTAGGCTTTTTTAAGCTTAACAAGGTATTTTAAAGCCTCATCGCAATTGCCATCCCTAAAATTCTTTCTCGCATACACATACAGCGCCAACGAGACAACCTCTGGGTCGTTCCTATACCTTGCCATTATCTCATCTATTGTCTTTTTGCTAACCTCTCCTTTCTTAAGTTTCGCTTCATCTATCAATTTCCTTGCCTGTTTCCTCAAAACCTCGTCCTTAGAGTATTTCAAGATATAGTTGCCTCTATAGTTCAAATCATCAAAATCACCTTTCTTTAAGTCACACTTCATCCTGTAAATGTAAGAGTGTTCCAAAACCTGTTCATCTTTAGTAGACTCTAAATAGTCAAATACTTTCCCGGCCTCTTTGTAATCCTCAAACTTACACAAAGCAACTCCAACATCCCCAAGTTCTTTGTAGTATTTAGTTGGATTTATGCTATCCAATTTATTGGACATGTAATAATATGCAAGCACAGCCTTTGCATAATCTTTAACCCTGTAAAAACACTCAGCAGAAAGCACCATGCTCAAAGGATAATAGGAATTTCCTTTTGGTATATTTAAAAAGTGCTTAAGTGCTTGCCTGCATCTGTTCTCTAAATAATAGCTATACCCAAGCATAAAAGATGCCTTATCTGCCCATTTAGTTCCTGTATAATCCCTCACGATTCTATTGTAAATATTCCTAGCTGCCATAAACATATTCTTTTTTTCGTCAATCTCTGCTATAGAAAACAGAGTCTGGGCAACGGCTGAATTCTTAGGTGCAAGCTCTATAGCTTTATTATAAGTTTTTATAGCCAAATCATAGTTATTCATGTTTTTATAGCAATCACCAAGCAAAAAGTATGCACTTATAAAAAACGGGCTTTTAGGGTACTTTAGCACAATTTCTTTGAAAAATGCAGACGCAAGTTGGTAGTTCTTTATGTAAAACGCCCTTACACCGCTAAAAAACAGCGTTTCATCATAGCTTGCCTTTGTCTTTTCCACGGGTGAAAACGTATTTTCAGAAACATAAAAAGGAATAGCAAGCATACTTTCAGGCGGAGAAGCTAAATTCTTTTGATTTTTCTTAAAAACGCCAGTTTTTGGTATAGGATCAACAACTACAGAATTACCGTTAATTTCAAACCCAGGAGAAAAACCTTCATTGCATTCTACTATAATCATTGACGAATTATCGGCATTCTCAAGATAAAACCCTTTAAAATATTGGTCTTTTAAGTTCTCATCAAACAGTTCTTTCTTTAAAAGCTTATCAGGAAAATAAGCAACAAAGTACTTACCCTTTGTGTAAATTTCCGTATTATTGTCTATGCCTGTAATTTTAAAAAATGAAACGCCGTTTTTCCTAAAAAATGATAACTCAGCACCAAAGGCATTTATGGTTAATACTAAAATTAAACAGAGTAAAACATAAACTCTTCGCAGAGCTTTCTCACCTCTTCTCTAATTATTGCGTATTTTTTCTCATTGCCAATGTTGTTTAGGGTTTCTGCTATAAACTCCCCAACTTTCTCCATCTCTTTTTCTTTCATGCCACGTGTAGTGATAGCAGGTGTGCCTATTCTTATTCCACTTGTAACAAACGGGCTCTGTGTATCGCCAGGAATTGTATTTTTATTCACTGTTATTCCAACCTTGCCCAAAGCCTCCTCAGCTTCTTTACCCGTTATCCTTTTATCTGTCAAATCCACGAGCATCAAGTGATTATCCGTTCCACCGCTCACAAGCTTAAATCCACTCTCCATTAACACTTGCGCCAGTTTTTTCGCATTCTTAACAACCTGCCTTTGATATTCCTTAAACTCCTCACTCATAGCCTCTTTAAAGCAAACGGCTTTGGCCGCAATTACATGCATCAAAGGTCCACCCTGTATACCAGGAAAAACCATTTTATCTATAGGCTTCGCAAAAAATTCCTTTGTCATAATCATGCCACCACGCGGGCCCCTTAATGTCTTGTGCGTGGTTGTCGTAACAAACTCGCAGTAAGGAACAGGGCTTGGGTGCAAACCTGCAGCCACAAGACCTGCAATGTGCGCAATGTCGGCCATAAGATAGGTATCAACACTATCAGCAATCTCCCTAAACTTCTTAAAATCTATAATTCGCGGATAGGCACTTGCTCCGCACACAATCAATCTCGGTTTAAACTCCTCAGCAATAGCTTGCACCTCATCGTAATCAATCAAACCCGTTTCTGGGTTAACACCATATCCAAAGCTTATGTACAATTTCCCAGAAAAGCTTACACGTGCACCATGCGTAAGGTGCCCACCGTTAGATAGATCCATGCCCAACAGCCTATCGCCAGGGTTTAGAGTGGCCATGTAAACGGCCATGTTGGCTTGGGATCCAGAGTGCGGTTGAACGTTTACATGATCTGCCCCAAACAGCTTCTTTGCACGCTCGATAGCTATATTTTCAGCTACATCAACATACTCGCAGCCACCGTAATACCTTTTGCCCGGATAACCTTCAGCGTATTTGTTCGTTAATATGGATCCTTGAGCCTCAAGCACGGCTTCAGC
>JALTCA010000051.1:0-7642 GCA_027008245.1 Desulfurellales bacterium | reverse complement strand
CAATTCATCTAAATCATCAACTATCTCCGCGCCAATATTGGTTGCCTTTTCTTTAGGTATATACGGGTCATAAACAACAACATCCGCGCCAAAACTCATTGCTCTTATGGCAACACGAGTTCCGATTCTGCCCATACCTATAATGCCAAGCGTCTTACCATAAAGTTCAATACCCATCCATTTTTTTCTATTCCAAACATGCTTGTGTTTTAGCTCATAATTTGCATTAGGCATAAAACGTAAGCAGTTCAGCATATGTGTCATTGTATGCTCTGTTGCAGCAAGTGTATTGCCTGTTGGCATATTTAAAACAACAATGCCCCTCTTTGAAGCCTCATCCAAGTCAATATTGTCTACACCAACGCCAGCCCTACCTATAACCTTTAAGTTTTTACAATAGCTTAAAAACTCTTTATCTATAGTTGTGGAACTTCTTGTGATAATCGCATCAAAATCTGCAAGTTGCTTAGGTAGTTCCTTCTTATCAACACCGCTTTTTATCTCAACAACTATATCCTTATCGTTTTTCAAAATTTCAATACCTTTTTCGGATATGGAGTCGCAAACAGCTACTTTGAACATGATTTAACTTCTCCTTTCAGTAGGTTGTCGAACTGCTTCTTGAAAAATTCATAACTTCTTTTCCCTAAACACTTAGCTGCGATATTACCGTTTTTATCCAATATAACAACTGTAGGTGTAGCCAAAATCCCGCCAACATATTTAAGCTGGCTTTTTGAATGTATTCTCCACACAGGATACTTTATCTTTAAATCCTTGACAAAATCACCAATATCATACCTATCCCTACTTAAGCTTATACCAACGATGCTTATTTTATTCCCGTATTCATTGTAAAGCTTGTTAATGACCTCAGCTTCATGCTCACAGGGCGGGCAATCCGGATAAAAGAAAACCAAAAGGACCGGTTTTTTACCCAAATAATGACTAACATTCGTTGTTGTTGAGTTGCCAAAATATGGCGAATCAAGTTGTATATTTATCTCTTTCGCCTGTGCAATTAAAAAAACACCTAAAACAAAAGCAAAAATTGCTATAAACCTTTTCATAAGCCTCACCTCCCCAATACGGCCTTAGCAGCCTCAGCAACAATTTTTATACACTCATCTACCAACTCTGCCTTAGTTGACTCAGTCGTAATTCTCAGCAGAGGCTCAGTCCCAGAGTATCTAACTACAATTCTTCCATTGCCCTTTAAAATGCCTTCTGTTTTTTCTATAGCTTTTTGAATTTCCTCTATATTCTCAATTGGCGGTTTATCCTTTACAACGACATTGTATGTTTTCTGCGGTATCTTCTCAAAACCCTCAGTAAGTTCAGATAGGCTTTTCTTGCTCTGCTGCATTATAGACAACACAGTCAAAGCCGTAACAATTCCATCACCGGTCGTGTTAAAATCCCACAAAACCACATGTCCAGACTGTTCTCCGCCCAAATTGTAGCCCTTTTCAATCATTTTCTTGACTATGTTTTTATCTCCAACGTCAACGCGTTCCAGTTTCACACCAACTTTTTTCAAAAAAAGCTCTAATCCGTAATTTGTCATCACAGTTCCAACAACCGTGTCTCCTTTCAAAGACCCATTTTCCTTCATATTTTTTGCAAGAACAGCCAAAATAGCATCTCCATCAACCAAGTTGTATTTATCATCAACCATTAAAACCCTATCCCCATCACCATCAAAGGCTATACCGACATCAGCCCTATAAAGTTTTGTCGCTTCTAAAATCGCATTTGGATATGTAGAGCCACATTTGTCGTTTATATTTACACCGTTTGGCTGGTTATTGATTGCTATAACTTCGGCACCAAGCTCCTCAAATATCATAGGCGCAACTTTGTATGTAGCTCCGTTTGCACAGTCTAAAACAATTCTCAAACCCTCTAAGGAAACGCTGTAAGGCAGGGTGTCTTTGGCAAATACTATATATCTACCGAGCGTGTCCCTGATTCTGTAAGCCCTTCCAATTTTTTCGCCCAAAGTGCCCTTGCCATTAAGTTCATCGCCCAAAATCAAATTCTCTATAGTTTCTTCAACCTCATCATCAAGTTTTAAACCTTCATGCGAAAATATTTTTATGCCGTTATCATCATAAGGGTTATGACTTGCCGAAATCACAACACCAGCATCACACCGCATACTTCTAACCAAAAACGCTATCGCAGGCGTGGGCATAGGGCCTACAAGGTACGCATCTGCACCCATTGAAACTATGCCACTTGTTATTGCGCTTTCGAGCATATAGCCAGAAAGTCTCGTATCTTTACCAATTATTATTTTTCTTTTCTTATTGGGCGTGCCGTTTAAAGCATAAACCAAAGCTTTGCCCAACTTATAAGCCATATCGCCAACCATTGGGTAAACGTTGGCTTTTCCCCTTATACCATCTGTGCCAAACAACTTCATAACCTAACCCCAAAATATTTAATAGAAAGAGTTGCTATTGTTAAATAAATAAAAAGCCCCACTATATCGTTCATCGCTGATATGAAAGGACTCGCAGCTACCGCTGGGTCTACGTTTAATTTCTTTAAACCCAAAGGCAAAAATGCGCCGATAATCGTAGACAAAAACATGGATAAGAACAAAGACGATGCCACTACCAAAGCCAAAGGGAAGTTTCTTTGGAAAATTAAAGCCATACTGAAGCCCAAAATGGCAAACAGTGTTCCAATTGATAAAGCCGTTTTTATCTGAATTTTGATAATCTTCCAGATACCGCCCTCATCAAATTTGCCAAGCGCCAAAGCCCTGACAACTATCGTTTGGGATTGCTGCCCTGTATTTCCACCCAAAGCCATGATTAATGGCATAAAAAATGATAACGAAATCGCTGTTCTTAATGTCCCATCAAAGAACTTCAAAACACTACCCGAAACAGACTCACCTAACAAACTCATAATAAGCCACGGCGCCCTATACTTTATTATGTTTACAACCTTTGTTTCTTCAAATTCATCCTCTGACGTACCGATTAACTTGTAGATATCCTCGGTCGTTTCCTCACGTATAACATCTATTATATCGTCAACGGTAACTATACCCACGAGCCTATTTTTGTTATCAACAACAGGCACACACAACAAATCATATTTTTCAACAATTCTTGCGACCTCTTCCTGGTCCATACTTGTCCTAACAGAAATGATATTTGTATTAGTAATGTTTTCTATTCTTTCGTTTTTATCCGCTGTTATTAAAGCCCTTAAGGTAACAACACCTATCAAGTGCCCAAATTTATCAACGACATAAACGTATATTATCTTTTTCTCCTTGCTTGCTCTGCGAATTTCTTCTAAAGCTTCTTCAACTGTCATATCCTTGTCTATAGCAAAAAAGTCAGGGTTCATTATGCCGCCTGCCGTATCCTCAGGATACTTGAGCAAGCTCAGCACTTCTTCCTTAAATGTGCTACTAAAGTGCTTTTGAACCTCCTCCTCAAAGCCCTCGCTCAACTCTTCAATGATATCAACAGCCTTGTCGGGTGAAATTTCCTCCAAAATCGTGGCCGCTTCTTTAGGGTCAAGTTGCTCTAACAGCTTAGCTGCAATTTTATAGTCGTCTAAATATTCAACGGCTTCTGCCTTTAGTTCTATATCCTTTAAAGCCTTTATAGAATAAATCTGCTCATCTGGAGCAAGATTCAAAAGCACTCTGGCAATATCAGCTGGGTGTAGTTTAGAGAGAATCTTGTTTACATTCTCTTTTGCCTCTTTTCTTATTAATTTTCTTATGTTTTTTATAATCATTTCGTCGTAGATGTGTTCTTTTAGTTCGTTGCTTGTCATAATTTAAAACCTTGGGTCTATATACTCTCTAATTAAAGGCTCTTTTTTTGTCCAGTGTTCCTTTATTTTAACCCACAAATCAAGATAAACCTTCGTTTTCAAAAATTCTTCAATCTCTTCCCTTGCCTGCCGCCCAATCTCTTTAATCAACTTACCGTTCTCTCCAATTACAATCATCTTGTGAGCTCGTCTTTCAACGATAATATTGGCACGTATGTAGTATAACCCTTTTTCTTCTCTATATTTCATCTCCTCAACCGTAACGGCTACGTGGTACGGAATCTCATGAGCCACGTTGTTCATTATCTTTTCACGTATGATTTCTGCAATAATGAAACGCTCAGTCTCGGTGCTTATTATGTCATCTTCATAGTATTTAGGTCCTTCTTCTAAAAGCTCTAAAATGGCGTTTAAAATTTTATCTCTTGCGTCTGGGTCTTTTATAAGTGATACCTCTAAAATGTTATTAAATTCAGCCTTTGAGCTAAACTTCTCTTTTATTTCATCTATTTGCTCTTTAGTCATCAAGTCAGTTTTATTAATAACCAAAATAGATTTTTTCTTTTTTTGCTTAATTTTGGCAAGATACTCTTCCAAAACCTCATCTATTTCACCGTGATTATCAGTCATCACAAGTGCAAGGTCAAAATCCTCTAAAGCCTCATCTATATATTTTTTCATAACTTGATTCAGTTTCTTTTGAGACTCATGCACACCCGGCGTATCAACAAAAATAATCTGGTAATTCTCACCGCTTAAAATACCTTTCATCGATTTCCTTGTTGCTTGAGGTTTATGTGAAACAATGGCTATCTTCTCCCCTATCAAAATGTTCAACAAAGTAGATTTTCCTACATTGGGTTTCCCTAAAATTGCAACAAATCCAGACTTAAACACCACCATTCTCCAATTTTTCTACAGCCTCTTTGGCTGCATTCTTTTCCGCTTCTTTTTTGCTTTTCCCAATGCCAAAACCGTATTTTATATCATTAATATAAACATCGCAATAGAAAGTTTTGTTATGCTCTTGCCCTTCTTCTTTAACAATCTCATAAGCAGGCAAGCTTCCGAACATTTTTTGGGTCAATTCTTGCAAGTAAGTCTTATAGTCAAAAATAATGCCCTTTTCGACAATAGTCCTTATTGTATCCGCAAGGTAAAATTCTATAAACCTTCTTGCTTTTTCCAAGCCTCCATCTAAATAAATCGCTCCCACAATGGCTTCAAACGTATCTTCTAGTATGCTTTCATTATACGTAATGCCTTCCTTTTTTTCGCTTTTGCCAACAACAATATAGTTAAAAAGTTCCAATTTCTTGGCAACATTGGCAAGGGTCTTTGTGTTAACGCTTGCAGCCCTAATCTTTGACAACTTACCTTCATCGATGGTTTTGTAGTTGTTTATTAGAAATTCTGTGACAACAAGTTCTAAAACCGCATCTCCCAAAAATTCAAGCCTTTCATTGGATTTAGTTTTATCCCTAACGCTCGACCTATGCGTCAGAGCCTTTTTTAAAAGGTCTTTATTCTTGAACGTGTATTTTATTTTTTCCTCAATTCCCATAATATCAAACATACCTATCCATCGAATCTGCAAATATAGCTACTACACGTTTATCAGGGTATTCTTCTTTTAGCTTTAAAGTAACAAAATACGCAGCGCCACTTGAAATACCTGCAAAAATACCCTCATTTTTAACCAGCTTTTTATTATATTCTAAGGCAATATCATCTTCTACACAAACAACTTCATCAATCAAATTCAAATCAAGAACATCGGGCTTAAAACCTGCGCCCAAGCCTTGAATTTTGTGGATGCCAGATTTGCCTTCTGTTAAAAAAGGGCTTGATGCCGGTTCAATACCAACAACCCTTATATCTTTGTTATATTTTTTTAATGCCCTTGCAACACCTGTTATTGTACCTCCCGTGCCTATGCCACAAACAAACACATCTATATTGGGCAATTGCCTTATAATCTCCTGACCTGTTGTAAGCTCATGAACCTTTGGATTTGCACCGTTTTTAAATTGGTCTAGCATTAAATAGCCTTTTTCTACAAATTCCTTGGCCACTTCAATTGACCTTTTCATACCGCCACTTGCCTCAGTTAAAACCACTCTTGCACCAAAACTCTCCATGATTTTTATTCTTTGTCTGCTCATATTTTCCGGCATTACAATCACAGTTTCTATACCAAAATAAGCTCCCAAAAAAGCAAGCGATATACCGGTGTTGCCACTTGTTGGCTCTACCAAACCCTTAGCTTTATCAATAAGACCTTCATCGAAAGCGTATTTAAGCATGCCCCAGGCCGTTCTATCTTTAACAGAGCCTGTTGGGTTAAGGAATTCCAATTTTGCATACACACCCTTTCTTTTCAACTCAACTAATGGCGTATTGCCCATCGCTTCAACAATGTTCATAACTTATCCACCATCTCCCCAGCATTAACAGAAATATGCTTCTTTGATTCATAGGAGTGTGGCGTATCTATGCAGTAGTGAGCTCCAATACTACCTCTCCTCTGGAGTGCAGAGTAAGCAATTATGCTTGCCAAAGCTGCCATATTTCTCAAAGTTATACCTTCCTCGCAGTTGTAAGGTTGGTAGTTCTTTAAAAACAGCGCCCAGCTACAGTTTAAGATATCTTCCATCTCCTTGATTTTCCTAATAACGCCCAGCCTTTCCCAGATTGTTTCTCTTAAATCCATTATCCTTTTTCTTAAAAATTGCTTATTGCACGGCTTAGGCTCAACATGCGGCTTTTTAAAATCAACAGGCGTATTCAGTTTAGCATATTCACTGGCACCATCTGCAGCTCTTTTTCCATAGACCAAACCCTCCAAAATTGAGTTTGATGCAAGCCTATTCGCCCCATGCACACCGTTACAGGCCACCTCACCCGCTGCAAACACACCCTTAATCGATGTTTTTGCGTTTATATCGGTCTTTATGCCACCCATTGTGTAATGGGCAGCTGGAGACACAGGTATTGCCTCTTTTGATATATCAAGCCCATATTTCATGCATTCGTTGTATATCGTTGGGAAACGAGACTTTAAAAATTCCCCTCCCAAATGTGCTGCATTTAAATAAACCTTATCGATATTCCTCTCCTTCATCTCAAAAACAATAGATCTTGCAACAACGTCCCTCGGCGCAAGGTCGCCCAATCTGTGATATTTTTCCATAAACCTTTCGTCTCTATCGTTAACAAGATAAGCCCCTTCACCTCTCATCGATTCACTAATCAAAAACTGTGGAGCATTGTAGCGTTTCAAAGCCGTTGGATGAAATTGGACAAATTCCATATCTTCCAATGTCGCACCAGCCAAAAATGCCGCCACAATACCATCGCCTGTAGTTGTTTCAGGGTTGGTTGTGTTCTTGTATATGGCAGCATATCCACCAGAGGCTAAAATTAAAGCAGAGCCCGTATAATACTCATATTTCTCACTTTTTGTATCCAATACCTCTATAGCTTTAAATCTATTGCCTTCTGTTAATATTCTCGCAAGCATCTTGAATGACTTAAACTCTATGTTGCTGAATGTCTTTGCTTTTCTTAAAAGCGTCTGCTCAACCTCATGGCCTGTTGCATCGCCTAAGGCATGTATAATTCTGTTAACTGAGTGTGCTGCTTCACGTGTAAAATCTAAAGAGCCGTTCTCGTTTTTATCAAAGTTTGCACCCCAATTTATAAGCTCTTTAACCCTTTCAGGCCCTTCTTTTACCAAAACTTCTACAGCTTCCCTATTGCAGAGCCCCGCACCAGCCTTCAATGTATCTTCTATATGTTTCTCGTAATCATCACCTTCATTTAAAACTAC
>JALTCA010000050.1:0-7680 GCA_027008245.1 Desulfurellales bacterium | reverse complement strand
TCAAATCTACGGTGTTAAACCCCGCTGTTCTTGTTGTAACACTCTGAAACAGGCTAACCAATATGTCCTTAAAAAAACCATGATTGTGTAAAATACCATTGACTTCTAACAGGTAAATTATAAATGCAGGTATAAAAATTAGAATAGCTGTAGTTGAGAAAACAACCTTTGTATGAAGAGATAGAAAATTAATCTTTTTTTTCACATACAAATAGAGTTCATCTATTACAACAAAACCAATACCCCCGAGAACTATTAAAGAAATGATCGTGATATTCAGCAAAACGTTGTACTTATAATCAACAAAAGAATTTGGAAAAAGTGAGAAACCGGCGTTGTTAAAGGCACTAATTGAGTGAAATACTGCAAAATAAATAGCTCTTGAAACGCTCATATCAGGATAAAAAACAAAGAACAACAAAACGGCGCCGACAAGTTCACAAACAAAGGCAAAAATCATTATACGTTTAAAAAAACCAACAATAGAGTGCATTTCAGGATAGTTAAAAGCCTCTTTAAGTATAACTTTATCTCTGTATGACAGCTTTCTTCTAAAAGTCAGAAAGATAAACGATGTAAAGCTCATATATCCAAAACCGCCAACTTGAATCAAAGACAAAATTACGAGCTGGCCAAAAAGTGTAAAATGGGACATACTGACAACGATCAAACCCGTCACACAAACAGCCGAAGTTGCAGTAAAAAGGGCATTAACAAAGGACACGCCGCCGTGGGAACTCACAGGCAACATAAGCAGGATTGTCCCGATTAAAATGACTGTCAGAAAGCCTAAGAGTATGGTTCTTAAAGGATTATTCATCGTTTAGAATGGTCTTTATGTTGTATATTTTCTTATTTTGGCTTTCGTAGTAGATGCGCGTTAAAATTTCACTGATAATACCAATGCCAAGCAGATTAACGCCCGTTAAAATCAATAGAATACCAAGTAAAAGCAGGGGTCTATTGCCTATATGTACACCGAAAAATATCTTCTCAAAAGCCAAATAACCATCAATTAAAAAACCGAAGAAAGCAAGAAAAAAACCTATGATACCGAAAAAATGAATAGGGCGTGTCATGAATTTCTGCATAAAATACACAAGTATCAGATCAACAATTACCCTAAACGTACGAGAGAGATTATATTTGCTTTTGCCGAACTTTCTCGGATGATGCTTAACGGGGATCTCTGTAATTGTGGCACCGTAAATATTGGCAAGTGCAGGTATAAACCTGTGCATCTCACCGTACATGTGTAAGTTCTTCGCAATGTCCGATTTGTAAGCCTTCAAAGAGCAACCGTAGTCGTGTAGCTCTACCTTTGTTATCTTACTGATAAGCTTATTTGCAACCTTTGATAAAAACACCCTCTTTGGCTCATCCTGTCTCTCTTTGCGCCAACCACTAACCACATCGTAACCCTCTTCTATTTTCTCAAGTAGCTTGGGTATATCTTCAGGATCGTTTTGCAAATCCCCATCCATGCTCACAATTATATCGCCATGTGCATAGTCAAAACCAGCAGCCATTGCCGCTGTCTGACCAAAATTTCGCCTAAAGCGAATCACCTTAAATTGCTTATCTTGCTCAACAATCTCTTTTAAAACATCAAACGTTTCGTCTGTGCTTCCATCATCAACAAATATAATTTCATGCTCATAGCCGTTTTTGAGCATAACATCCTTAATCTTTTCGTACAAAAGTTTCACATTGTCTTTCTCGTTATACACAGGCACAACAACGCTTATCATAAATTCTCCCTCATCTTTTTTATAACTTCGCCATAATCACTTTTAGAAAATATTGCACTACCGGCAACAAAAATATTGACTCCTGCTTTTGACAAAAGTTCGATATTGCCTTCATTCACACCGCCATCAACCTCTATAAGAAAGTTTAGCTTATGCTTTTCCCTGTAATCATTCAACCACTCTATCTTTTTAAAAGAGTTCTCAATGAACTTCTGACCGCCAAAACCCGGGTTTACACTCATCACGAGCACAAGGTCAACATACTCAAGTACATATTCAAGCAACATGGGATGCGTCGAAGGGTTTATAGAGACGCCGGCCATTTTGCCATGTTTTCTAATCTCATTCACAGCCCTGTTTAAATGAGGATCTGTTTCGAAATGAATAGTTAAAAAATCTGCACCTGCATCTATATACGTTTCAATCCACTGCTGAGGCTTATAAATCATCAAGTGAACATCCAAAGGCACGGACGCAGCCGACTTAATTTGCTTAACGATAAACGGACCAAACGTCATATTTGGAACAAAATGACCATCCATGATATCCAAATGCAATAGGTCAGCACCTGCCTTCTCGATATCTCTTATCTCCTGCTCTAAATGCAAGAAATTGGCCGACAAAAGAGATGGCGCTATGTATTTTTTATTCATCAATTTTTCTAACCTCTATCTTCTCTATTTTTTTACCGTTTAACTCCAAAACCTTTAGTTTGTACTTCTCTTGCAACTCAAACTCATCGCCCTCTTCTGGAATACTGTCAGCCAAATCATATACCAATCCCGCAACCGTTTCATACTCTTCCATGTCCTCAGTTTTTTCAATACCCAAAACCTCGCAAAAGTCGTCCAAATCCATTCCTGCATCGACAATATATCTATTCTCACCTATTTTGACAAAATCATCTTCTTCTTTTTCGTCATACTCATCTCTAATTTCACCAACTATTTCCTCTAAAATATCCTCCATCGTAACAAGTCCTGCAACACCACCATATTCATCTATCACAATAGCCACATGTACACGTTTCGCTTGGAACTCTTTGAATAGATGGTAAATGTTCTTTGTTTCAGGAACAAACATAGCTTCTTTCAATATCTCCCTAAGACTAATGTGTTCTATGTCCTTTTCCTTCAGTTTTTTAATCAAATCCTTTATGTAAATTATACCAATAATATTATCGAGTTTGCCTTCGTAGGCTGGAATTCTTGAATATTCATGCTCTTCTATGAGATTTAATAGTTCAGTAACGGATCTATTTATTTCAATACACACCATCTCTGTTCTCGGAACCATTATCTCTTTAACCGTTATCTCCCTAAAATCAATAATGTTGTGCATCATTTCTTTTGTTTGGTCTTCTAAAATACCTTCATCTTTACTTACATTAATCATAAACTCAAGCTCTTCCTCTGTTATAAGTGGCTTATCGGCGTCAACGCTTCCTCCTGCAAGTTTTATGACACCCTTCACAAACACATTCATAATATAGGTAAAAGGATAAAACAGGTAATAAAAAAAAGTTAATATCTTTATACTGAACTTAGAGAAGCTCTCTGCGTTGTGTTTGGCAAATGTTTTTGGCGTAATCTCACCAAAGAAAAGTATAAAGACAGTCATAACGGCCGTCGTTATTGCAAGTTGGCTTGACCCGGACAATTTCATTGCAATATCGCCAGCTAAAACAGAAGCAAAGATGTTAGCCACATTATTACCTATGAGAATTGTGTTTAACATCTTATTGGGGTGGTTCATCCAGATAGAGAAATACTTGGCATTCTTTTTATCTTCTTGGATAATTTGGGCTACCTTTAGAGGCGCAAGGGATGTTAGAGCTGTTTCTGAAGATGAGAAAAATGCACTGGTAATGAGAGAAACACCTATCATTAAAAATTCATACCCTAATCCGCTCATCTTTCATCCACTAAAAATGTTTAAACCCGCAATCGTTAAGTTTAACATCTATGCCATCCTTTAAAACGGACACTTTTGAACCCTCAACAACCTCTCCTATAACCGTAAATCCGTTCAGATCCTTCACCTTGTCTTTAAACCTCCTATCGAAACATACAACAAGTTCGTAGTCCTCACCGCCACAGAGCATCTCTTCTTTACTCACAAAATCGGCATAGCAAAAAGGTATCCTTTCCCAATAAAGTTTTATTCCAACACCACTTTCTTCACATATATGACCACAATCCTGAATTAGCCCGTCACTTATATCTATTATTGCGGTTGCATATTCTTTTATAGATAAAGCCTCTCTAACCTTAGGATACGGATTGAGATGCGCAAGTTTAAGTTCATCACACCCTTCAAAACCATTTTTCAAAGCTAAAAGACCAGCATAAGAACACCCGATTTCTCCTGTAACGGCTACAAAATCTCCAACTTTAGCACCGCTTCGTTTAATTGAGCTACCCTTATCACTTTCACCAATTATTGTTACACTAATTGTCAACACATCAGATGATGTTGTATCTCCACCTAAAAGAAAAACGTTAAACTCTTTGGCAACATCCAAAAATCCCTTTAAAAATAAATTCACCCACGAGACATCTCTGTCTTTATCCAAAGATAGGGACAAAAACGCCCACTTAGGCACACCGGCCATCGCCGCAACATCTGATATATTAACAGAGAGGGACTTGCGTCCAAGCAAATATGGATCCGTATCTTTCAAAAAATGCACACCCTCAACAAGCGTATCGACGCTAACGAGAAACTCCTTACCGCCGCAGGGAATAATCGCACAGTCATCGCCAATACCCAAAAAATCATTACTTTTTGGCAAACTTTTCCTTATCCTCTCAATTAAACCAAATTCGCCCAACTCCTCTAACTTCAAACTCGGTCATTCTCCTTTCGAATATAGTATTTTTTCTCTTTTGATAGGTATTCTTGAACGGCTTTCCCGCCAAAGTTGTGTGGATTTCTGTAAAAAGATTTACCTTTAACCGTTAAATGCTTAGGAACTTCAAGAATCTCACCGGACTTTATGTCATTGATAGCCCTTTTTATAGCCAAATAGCTTGAATTAGACTTTTTGGCCAAAGCAAGGTAAACGGTGCAGTGTGCAAGTGTAATTTTTGCCTCGGGCATACCAATCTCTTTAACAATATCTAAACACGCAGAGGCAACTAAAATCGCATTATTGTCCGCAAGCCCTATATCCTCACTTGCAAGTATACAAAGCCTCCGAGCGATGAACTCAGCATCTTCACCCGCCTCTAAAAGCCTCGCCAAATAGTAAACTGCAGCATCCACCTGAGAAGCCCTAATGCTTTTGATAAAAGCAGAAATCAAATCGTACCTTTCGCTTTCGTTATTATACCCCAAATCAACACCAAAGAAATCCTCTATTTGTCCCAATCTCAATCCATTTTCTTGGGTGAATTCTAACATACTCTTCAATTTTCTTGCATCGGCCGAAGCATAAAGAACTATTTTATCAATCAAACGTTCTTCTAAGTTTGGAGCTAATCTTTTTGCCAAAATCTTCAGATCTGTCTCAGACAGTCTTTTAAATTCATAAACAAAACAACGGGATCTCAAGGCTTTTGTCAGCTTGAAGTAGGGGTTATACGTTGAAGTGCCTATCATTATTACGCTTTTTTCTTCAAGATAGGGTAAAAGCACATCTTGCTGTCTCTTGTCAAACCTGTGAATTTCATCTATCACAACCAAAATGGGTTTTCCCTTGCTACCCTTTTTTAGTGTTTTCTTTAAAATTTCTGTGGGGCAATCTGTGGCATTTATATAGTAAAAATCAAGTTTGTGTTTTTTAGCCAAAAGCTTAGCGTAGCTTGTCTTTCCAGCTCCCGGCGGGCCATATAAAACAAGCGATGGTGGTTTACCATTCGAATAATAAAAGGTATAAAGTGGCTTTCCCTTCTCAAATAGATGGGGTTGCCCTACAAAGTCATTGTAACTATCTACACCATCTCCTTCGCTTGTCATTGAGCATAACACCTAAAACTAAGTTCACCCATGTTAATTCTATACACCAAAAACGGCTTTTTTTCAAGAAGCGATTGACAAAACTGTTTTTGAACATATACTCAATTCAAGATGAGAGAGAAAGAAAGATGGCTGCTCCGATCTGTCATATTGAATGTTGTATTAGCCATTTCCAAATTAACTGTAGGTTTTTTATCGCAAAACAGCCTTGTAATAGCAGACGGTATACACAGCATTTCTGACGTTGTAAGTTCAACTTTTATCTTAATTTCGATAAAGATTTCTGGCAAAAAAAGCGAGCGATTCCCTTACGGATTACATAAAGTAGAAGATCTGGCTTCGCTAATAGGTGGTCTTATCATACTCTATGCAGCATTTTATATCTTTAAAGAGACTTTAACGACAAACCACCCAATAAATACAAGCTTCAAAACTATATATTTGATAGCCTTCCTTATTCTTGTACTTTTAAGCCAATTAACATTTGCCTTTCTGGAATTCAAAGCATCAAAAAAACTCAACTCACCCGGTGTAAACGTGGATCTATTAGATTGGTTGTTAGATGCAGGAAGCACAATGATTGCTCTTTTAGGTATAATCATGCACCATTTTGGAATAATGTATGCCCAAAGGGTTGCCATGATAGTCATTGCACTTATAATTGCCAAAGAAGCCATAGGAAATATAAAAAACTCGTTATTAACACTATTAGATGCATCTATAGACCCAGAAATTGTGGAAAAAGCCAAAAATGTTATTTTGTCACACCCAGCAGTTGAAAATTTAAAAATGATTTACATTAGAAGAGCTGGGAGCATTTTTATAGCCGACATTATCTTGCAAATTAGAGAAAGAAACATGTCAAATGCGCACAAAGCGATAGACTTGATAGAAAACATGTTAAAAAAAGAAATTCCAAATTTAAAAATCATCACCTTACACTACGAACCATCAACGGATAAGCCACCAAAAAAAGCTATACTATTAGATGAAAATGAAAATATAGCAAAAAGAATGAGAGATGTTGCAAAGATAAAAATCTTAACAAAAACAGAAAATGGAAAAGAGATTGCATATGTAATAGACAACATATTACATGGCAGAGGAAAAGGGCACTCGATAAAACTTTTAACCTGGCTTGTAAAAGAAAATGTAAATGAAGTAGACTTCAATCCAATTGACCAACAAGGAGAAGGAGTTAAACTATTCGAAATGTTAGGAATAAAAATAAATAATAGATAAGCAATTAAAACACTACTGTTGACAATCATCAATTTCATTGTTTAACATAAAAATAGTATGGACGAAATAGTAAAAGTTACTTTCAGCATCGATTGGGATTTGCTTAAAGAGTTTGATAATTTGCTAAAAAGAAAAGGCTTTGAGAATAGGTCTAAAGTAATTAGAAACCTTATAGAAGATTTTATAGTTACAGAAAAAATAAAACAAAGCAAAATAGATGAACACAATGAAGGTACGTTTATCATCATTGTAAAATCCTCTACTCCACTGAAAATTGAAAAACGATTATATATAACTATACCTATAAATTCGGATTATTTAACATTCGTAGTTCTTGCTAAAACCACATATAAGAAAGCTGAATTAGTGTTTGAGTCAATAAAGAAGGAAAATTCCTCCAAAATCTGCAAACTAATTCAAATATAATTACTTAACATACATCCCTGAATTTCCAAATCCTTGACATTATCCAAAGAATCATAGTAAAATTTTATAATTTCTACAGCTATGGGGAAAGCTAAAAGGTTATTATAAAATGATAGAACATGTTGAGACTTTTTTATCTATAGTTCCTGTAGGTGTTATAATAGTCGATAAAAACAGAAAAGTTGTGAACATGAACCCTTATGCAAGAGATGTAATCTTATCTAAAGAATATTTTAACAAAGACATCTTGGATCTACACGAAAAGCAAGAAGCCGCAAGTAAAATAGAAAATTTCTTCTCA
>JALTCA010000049.1:0-7689 GCA_027008245.1 Desulfurellales bacterium | reverse complement strand
ACAAACCTAAGGGTATTAATGAGCACACTATTAACCTTAAACGAAGGCACATCGTTTGAGGCGATGAGAAAGATTAAAAAGAAATGGGTTTCTACTGTTTTAACAGACAAGGTAAGTTTTGAAAGGGTTTATGGAGGCACCAAACTCGCCTTTGGCGCAAGGGAATATAAAAATTCAGCACAAGCTTTTTTAAATAGTAAAAATAAAGACCGTATATCAAAAGCAGATATGGTCGTTGGCGGTGCTTTTCTCACAAATGATTTGGTAGCGCTCATAAAAAAGAGTTCAAGTACACTTAAGGATAACCTACAGATGGAGCTAATGAAAGCCATATATGAAAACGCAAAAACAACTTACGGTATTTTCAAAAAGTATGAAAACATTGTAAATAGCTATAAGGATTTATATAAGATAAATATTTTTGTCAAGGTAACGGATATGGATGGTTATTCAACGATTATAACAAAACCAATCTTTGTTAAAGCTTGGGAAGGCGTTAAGTAGAAAAGGAGAGTGTATGAGGCTATCTTATCTTAAAGTCTTATCTATCTTAATGACTTTTATTGTTATTTTGCCAACAATAGCAAATGCAAAGTGTACGTTATCTCAAATTAAATCTATCTTTCCAACATCTAAAGAAGTAGGTGATGTCATTGAGCAGGCACGATACGACACTGGCCCACAACAAGGGAATGATGGATCGATCTTATACTCAAGAATTTGGAGAGGAGGACCAGGAGGGTACAGGGACTTAACAATACGCCTCTATGTATATCCAAATTCAAATCTCGCCCGCCTCAAAGTAGAAGAATATTGTAAAGGCTTAGGGTCAAGGAAAATAAACCTAACATATGCAGACATCGGCTGCACGGTAAGGCGTAAGTACAATTTTAGAAGGTACTACATGCTAGCTGAAAAATGCGCCGTAGTTGTGCTATGGTCTGGCTACCCCGATCGTAGGCTTGTAGACCCACAAGATTACCTGTTAAGACCCATGGCAGAGAAGATTAAGAAGCTCAACTGCCTATGCTCATCAAAACAACCACAAAAGCAAAACAATAATCCAAATCGCACAGCAATGTACAAAATAAGTGCAATCAAAAAGGGATTTCTAAATGATTGGGACAAAAGGGAAATAAACATAGACACAACAAAACAGCTCATAGTTTGGGGCACTGTGTACGACAACAAAGGCAAGGAACTGCCATCTACAACCATCACACTTACAATTTTAGGAAAAACATTCACAAAAAAGAGCGACTCCAACGGTTATTTTGAATTTGATTTAACCATAAACCCTAAAGGGGAAAGAACATTAAAATTTAACGAGGATTTTCATTTAAAGAAGCCACTTTTACATATTACAGCCCAAGTCTTATCCAAAACACTTGCAGCAAATGGCAGGGTTCAAACGGTAAAGGTTAGATTTATAAGTGATAAAGGCATAGTAAAAAACAAAAGGTTCTATATCTCAACGGACAACCTACCTCTATTGCACAACGGTAAAACAGTAAACTATGCCAAGTTTTCATACGACTCAAAATACGTTACAACAGATTCAAATAGTATAGCAGTTTTTAGCGTTAAATCTCCAAAGTTAGACGTGAATCTTGTTAACCGTTCAAACGACAAGGATCTCTTTCCTATAATTTCGAGATACGACGTTTATTCTCTTGAAAATGGCGGAAAGGAGAAGGTTGGAATTATAAAGCTCGCATTTTTATCCCCAAAACCACATATCATTAAGGTTATACTTCCCGGAGGTGTAGAAGAACAACTATGGCAGAGTAAACCTTCGCGTGTGTTCATCAAAGACATTGATAGCAACCACTTCAAAATAGTGATTCGTGGTTGGGGACGTTTTAGAAGTAAAGGCAGCGGCACACGATATAACACACTTCTAAGACAATTCGACGGTAAAGAGTTCGATTTCTTCTTCAGCCCCAAAAAACTCGGTTTTGATTTGAATGACCAACCGCAACTATGGAAAGATCTTTTAATAACAAATCTAAAAGTGTTGGGCAGTATGTTCATACCAATAGCCCAAAACGGCAAGTTGCCAATAAAATATCCTGCAAGCGATGAGTTTAAGTCACTTGTTGATTCATATGTAATCCAATTTGGCACAAAAGACTATATAAACTTGATAAAACAAGCTCATGATAACCCATCCTTAACAAATATCACGGATGGTGCTGTTGGCGGAGCACTGTTGGGTGACGCTATAAACAACCTTTTAAGCGGTAAGAATATACCCTTTGGTCAAACAATGCAATTGGAAGCGCTGAAAGCTGTCTATGCCAACTTGACGACGATATACAAAGCGTATGCAAAATATGGAAAAATAGCCCGGGCATATCAGGATATAGATTTCTTACCCATAATTGTTATAGTGACAGATAACGACGGCTATAGGGATAGGTATCTACGTTATGTTTCTGTAAAAATTTGGAAGGAAGGAGAATAAAAATGAAAAAAGCGTTTGTTGTTTTTTTACTGGTTCTACTAATACCAATTAGTGCTTACTCTGATCTAATAAGCGATTATTTCAATTTTGTCCAGAACAAAAACCTATCGGGTATAAAACAGATACTTTACAATCCAAGCCCAGAACGCCTTAAGGTTTACAAAATGGTATTCGCTGCGATTAACCAAAGAGTCAATAGCATTGAAGTTAAAAAGAGACAAATATTCGGTGATAAGGCGATAGTGCAGGTTCATGTAAATGCAACCATAATGGACAAATTCAGAAACAGGAGTTTCACGGAGGATAATGACCTGGTATTCTTGCTGCAAAAGCAAAGCAATAGATGGAAAATAGCAAGAGTGATGCCCCTTGCTGACTTCATACTCAAAAAGAAGCTTTTAATTATAAAAAACGCATTAGAGCAAATGCCTAAAACAAATGGAAATCAAGGAAAACAACAGCCAGTCATTTACAACACAGCAGAAGGCGGCGAAAACTTCTTAGGCAACAACCAGAACAACAATTCATACAAGACCTACAACAACTACAAATATTTGGGCTGCTTTAGAGATCAGGGAGACCCTTTCGGATTAAGGGGTAGAGATCTTGCTGCTTTTGGTTTTGGGAGCGATAGGATGACACCAAGCCTATGTATAAGACAGTGTGCAAGAAGAGGTTATAGATACGCAGGCGTTCAATACAGTAGCCAGTGTTTCTGTGGCAATAGCTACGGAAAATACGGTCGGGCTTCAAATTGCAATATGCACTGTAACGGCGACAAATCCAAGATATGTGGTGGAACTTGGGCAAACAGCGTCTACGATGTTTCACATCTAAATGTTCCAAGAATTCATTACGGCAGTGGCGTTGAGGTTAATATAGACAGGCCTGGTTCTGACTACAAAAGCTTTAACCTACCTTACCCTGACTATAGGCTTTGCCAAAATGCCTGCGAAAGAGATCCTAAATGCATGGCTTGGACTTATGTTAAGCCATATACAATTCAAGGACCGCAGGCAAGATGCTGGTTAAAAGGCTCTATACCCAGCAAAGTAAGTAGAAATTGCTGTATATCAGGTATAAAACGTATATCTTCAAATAACACAAAAACATTTAGATACCCAACGATAAACGGCTATAGACTGGATTGGTGCAGGAAGTGGGCTCAGGATTGCGGACAGGGTGCTGCAAATGCGCTCTGCAAAAGAATGGGTTTTACAAAGGCAATAGCCTTTGAAGAGGATTACGACATTGGCGCAAAATCACCCACTTATGTGATAGGCAGCGGTAAAATCTGCAATCAAAGCTTTTGTGACGGGTTTAAGTATATAACCTGTACAGGCAGAAGGTTTATAATTCCTCCAAAAAGACCACAAACAAACACATACCATGCACACACAACCAAACACAACCAAACAATCAAAGAATCTAACAACCTCAATAAATTGAATTGCAAAGATGCCTACAGAAGGTATGTAACTGCTTACAATAAGCTTGTGAACTTGATAAGTAAGGGCAAGGGAAACACACCAGAGGCAGTAAATGCAAAAAAAGAATATGACGCTGCAAGAAATGCCTATGCTAACTGCAAAAATGCTCGGAATAACCAAACGGCACACTATAGCATTGATAAATGCGCTGTTTATCAGAATAAACAGGATTATATATCATTGAGATATCCAGAATATCTAAATGCCAAAAAGCACTACGTAAACTTAACATGCTCGGTCTATATGCTGCCAAAGGGCAGTAGAATAAAGGCAGAGTGGTTTTATGTTATGCCAAACAAAGACTATCCAATAGGCCAAAAAACTGTGTTTGTAAATAGAACATCACCAAAAGATAAATACGTAAACTTTAGAATTGAAAGTGACAGAGACTGGCCAGCCGGCGTTTACAGGGTAAGAATCACTTTAAATGGTAAAGAGGTAGATACAATTGCGTTTAAGGTTAGATAATTTTATTCATTTGGGAGTATAGTAAGTGAACTTAAGAATAAAAACAAAACCTTTCCCAATCAGCTTAGGAAACCCGTTCAGAACCCCACTGCAAGATGGGTGTTTGAGAACTTCTTTGCCGTACATCTGCTTATTTTAGATGACAGGAGCAATTTGTTGGGTTAGAAGATAAGCATAGGCTGATACTGGTGCTATTAGGCAGAGCCTATATGGGGTTTTATGGTATAAATAAAGGAAGAGATGCGTAATGAGGGATAACATAACTTGAAAAATATTTTAAAGTAAAATATTTCTGTCAAACGTAGAGTTAAAAATCTAAATTTTAAGATATGGCAAAACCCGTTAGTCATGTTCCTAACATAACTGACGGAAATAATAATAAAAAAAGGATTAGAAGCCTCTATAAAACGAATATCTCGTTTTGTAGTATTCCTCAAAGAAACTCTTTTGCTTTTTTAGAGCGTCAAAGTGACTTTCTTCCCATTTGGATAGGTATAAGAAAAAATCCTTCAACTTTTTGTCCTCAACTTTATCAGCCATTTCTTTATAAAAACGAGATGACTCAAGTTCTAGTTTCATAGCTATCGATAAAGTAGCAACCTCAAAATCCCTGTCTTTAACAAAATTTTTAAACTCTCTTGTGAAAATAGGGCTTTCTGCATCTTCAAATTCTGTGACTTTTGGAAGCTCAGGTAACTCTACCTCTTTACCCTCGGTGTAATCCTTGTACAAGTTTTTCAAGAATGCAAGGTGCATGTCCTCATCATTTGCCAGTTTCATAAAAGCATCTTTAGCTTTTTTATCCTCGGTCTGGCGGGCTGCAGCTTTATAAAGTTCTCTTCCCTCAATTTCCCCTTGCATAGCGATCTCAAAAGCCTCTCGTATATCCATAACGACACCCCCTCTTAATGGTTTCATAATTAAAAATATCACAATATTAAAAATTTCTCAAGTTAATTAAAATTTTATTTGAAAGTCTTATAAATTTCATAAATAACATATAATATACTTGTGTAAGCTTAAAAATTTAAGTATCTTCGCAAAGACAATGTCTAACCCTTAAGAAGAGGTCTGAAATGACAGAACTGAGAAGTATCCTAACAGATTTCATCAAAGAGGTGGTAACATAAACCCTATCGGCTATTATGTTAGCCGAAAGAGATACTCTTGGTTAGGTATTCGTAGGTGGATCACACAAAAAACTTGACACTATCTTGAATCCATTTAAAGATAATTCAGGTAATTTTAAGGATTGACAGGAGAAATAGATGAAAAAGAGAGTTATCATTGTCGGGGGAGGATTCGGTGGCATAAGAGCCATGCACTCTGTAAAGAAATTATTAGGACATGATGTTGGTGTCTCATTAATCGATTATAGAACAGACACACTCAACAAACCCAGATTGCCCAATGTAGCCATGAAGGGGGAAAATGTTGAGCATGTCCGTTTCCTGATGAGAGACGCAGTAAAGCAGGATGGATATTTGCTAATTCAAGAAACAGTAATGAGAATAGATCCTTATGCCAAAAAGGTGTATTTAAAAGAGGGCGGCATAGAAACCTATGATTACCTAATTTTAGCCCCTGGTGTTGAAAAACATTACTCTGGCATTGATGGTTTTAGGGAGTTTGGTTATTCCGTTTGTGATGACATTCAGGCACCCAGATTATGGAGAAGGTTACAGTCATTTACGGGAGGCCCTATTTTTGTCGGATCTATGCCATACAAATCAGGCAATAGGGTAAAAGCTCCCAAGTTACTTGCTCCTTGTGAGGGTCCTGTAGGTGAAGTCATGTTTTTGCTTAACGATTTCTTGAAAAAGAAGGGACTCAAAGATTCCAGTTTTATTACTGCTTTTACTCCAGCTAAAACATTTTTTGAAGATGCGGGCGAGAAAGTAAGAAATGATATTGGTGAAATGATGAAAAAAGAAAGTATTAGGTTGATTGTAGAGAAAACTGTGAAAAAACTTGATGCAAATAATATCTATTTTACAGATGGCACCAGTGAAGAGTATGCGTTAGCTATTATTTTACCAGAATATAAGCCTTACGATTTTATTGTAGAGTCAGGTTTAGGTGATGAAGCAGGCTTTATTCCTACTGATGAACAAATGCGTCATCTTGATTTTCCTGAGATATTTGCCGTTGGAGATGCGACATCATTGTCTGTTCCAAAATTAGGGCATATTGCCGTAATGCAAGCCGACATTGCTGCAAAAGCTATTGCCAATGAGTTAGGGAAAAAGGTTGAAATTCCAAAATTTGACCCAGCAATTCTTTGTATTATGGAAAGAGACAAATATCAGGCAACCCTGATTTATTCCAATGCTTTGTATGGTGGTGAGCTGGATGAAACATTAGATGGATACATTCCCTTCTTGATGAAATGGGGTTTTGACTTTTACTACAATGTCACAAAAGGCCATATGCCCCCTGATTTTACTGAAGAGTTGTTGGTTAAATATCTTAAGAAAAAGAAAAGTATGAGGCAGTCTGATTAGCTATAGAAAGCAACTTTGTCCTGCGTGCAAAATGGTTTAAATAGAATTTGATTTTAAAACTACAGCTATACCAAATGTAACTCACACCTTTCTTTTTTCTTCTCACTTAATACTCCTTTCAACTAAAAAAACCTCTTTTAAGTCAGATTTTTCATGAAATCCAAAATATAAACACTGCACTTATTAATATTCATCAAATTAAAACACAAAAAATATCAATGCCTACCAAAGCCAAATATTTTCTTGATTTTCTTCAATAGCTCCCCAGCCTTTAGGAGCTCTTCAAGCTCCAATTCTATAGTCCTTTTCGACACTGCGCCCAATTCTTTTCCAACGACTGTTTTTCCGTTCATAAAGTAGGTTAGCGGAGTGGACATGATATTGTATTTCGTGGCAATTTCGGGATTAGAGGATATGTTCAACGCATAAAATTCAATTCCCTTCGGAGCATACTCCTTTTCCATTTCTTTTAAAATCTTCTCCACTTGCTTACAATAAGGACAATGGTTGCTCACAAATATCAATACGTATTTGCCATTTGTTTCTGGTAAATCCTTAACATTCTTCATAAAATAAGCTCCTCAAAAAAAATATTCACCCCAATTCTACAGATTCAAAGCTACTTTGCAAACTTTGGTAACTGGTCCACACATACTTACCACCCTTACTAAATATATACAGGTTTACAAACTTACTCAACCATTCATAAGGGTAACCTGCTACCCTTATGATGTCTTCTAGTAGTAAGGTTGGAAACCTT
>JALTCA010000048.1:0-2329 GCA_027008245.1 Desulfurellales bacterium | reverse complement strand
ATAGAAGAAATAAAAAAAAGGATAAGCGGCGGTCATCTTTTATACATAACCTCCAAAGACAACCACCTCACAATTCCCCCACAAAAAGAACACATATTAAACAACCACTGCGCAAGGTTATATCAACTTAAAGAACTGGTGGGCTAACTACCCAAATTGTCTCAACATCTACATCACCTACATTCTTATAAGAGTGAGGCTGAGATGATGTAAAATAGAAACTATCCCCAGGTCCCAGCACCTTAACCTGATCTCCAACCTTCAATTCTAACTTCCCTTTAAGAACATAACCGAATTCCTCACCTGCATGTCTATGCTCTCCATTTGAGTCACATCCTACAGGTACAACCTTATACAAAGGCTCCATAGCTTTATTAGAGATTTTACCTACCAACAGCTCAGCATAAATATGACTACCTGGATAAATAATCTGTGTTCTTTCCTCTTTAGTTAGAAAAATTTTGTCACTTACGGGCTCATCGCTTAAAAGATCTCTAACTTGAACATCCAAAGCCTGTGCTATCTTTTTTAATACACTGATAGATGGAACAGCCTTTCCTGTTTCGATTTGTGAAATATAAGCATCAGTACAACCCACTTTTTCAGCCAAAGCCTTTAACGTAAGCCCAAGCTTTTTCCTGTGGGACTTTATTTTCTCTGCCATCTTCATCGCACTAAACCTCCTCCTAAATTAACTAAATAAAATTACGCATAAGCATAAAAAAACAAACATTATTTGTCAAGTCTCTCTAAGCATATATTAAGTAAATTAATTTGAGTAATACAAATATGTCTGTGATTGTAAGACGTAAAAACTTACGAAACTAAAATTTAGACCTACCGCGTGTGGAGATCAAATAAAAATCAATATAATCGGTGTCTTTCCTTACTACAGCTCTTGGAATCTTAAATATAGAATGAATAGTGGGTTGATAAATCTTTTGCCCTATAATATAAGCCCTTTTAATACCTAAATCGCTAATTAATTCAACTATTTTATCGTTGTGTCCTCCAAAGGGATAGGCAAAATCCTCAATGTTTTTCTGATATTGGGAAAGTATGCTTATGGATTGCAGCACCTCTGTTTTTATCTCATCCAACGTTAGTTTTAAAAGATTAATATGCCTGTTTGAATGGCTACCTAAAAACATCCCCATATCTACAAGCCGTTTAAGGTTTTCTGAGGTAAGCATTTCAACTCCGTCCAAACTTTTCCCTATATGAGCGGTTGATATAAAAAAAAGACCTCTATAATCATATTTTTTCAAAATTTCAGCCGCTCGCAGATTATCCTTATATCCGTCATCAAATGTAAACAGCACATAGCGATTCTTCAAATATAGCTTATTTTCAACAATTTCATCTATATTGCCAGGATGAGCAGCAAAATACCTTCTCTTTTTCAAATAAGCCACCTGCTTTTCAAAGATATAATTAGAAATTGAAAATTTATCCAAATCTGTACCTACAGGTTTATTGTCAATCCTATGGTACAAGAGAACTAAAATTCCATTTTTTGGCTGGCGAAAAAAATTGTAACGCAGCAAAAATGTAGCAGCAAGTAAAAATAGTAAAATAACTACTAACATTTGTTTAATTCTAATAACTTTACATACTTTACGAATGCGTAATAACTTGAAAGCAGAGCATACACACAGCCAGGGTAACCATCCAAAAAAGCACCTTTTAGAATAAAACGATTGAAAAGGTCTAAACCAAATCTTAAAAAAGGATAGAGCCTAGAAACCTTTTTCCCTTGCTTCAACCTGCTTCTCGCTGCAAGCGTAGTATATCTGTTAAACTTTTCGAGATAATCTTCCAAGCTATCATAACTATAGTGATAAACAGAATTTTTTAGTTTAACAGCTTTGGTTTTTATACCTTCATGCACATCGTCTTCGTTAAACCAATATCGCCCTTTCCTAAAAAGGCGAACATGATAGTCAGGATAAGTGCCACCAAACTTTAGCGGCCTTCCCATAAATATCAATTGAAAGTTCAAGGCATAGGCATCAAATCTAGGTTTTTTCAACTCATCAATGATTTCTTTTTTCAAAGCGTCAGAGATAACCTCATCGGCATCTAAGCTCAAAACCCAATCCGTGGACAATTTACCAACAGCAAAATTCTTTTGCTTTCCATATCCTAACCATTCTTGGGTATAAACCTTATCTGTATAGCGCTTTGCGATTTCCAATGTTTTATCTTTACTACCAGAATCAACAATAACAATTTCATCACAAAAGCTAACGCTTTTTAGCGTCCTTTCTATACTCTTTTCTTCGTTATATGTTATAATTGCACAACCTAAGGACATTACTCTCCGAGT
>JALTCA010000047.1:0-2404 GCA_027008245.1 Desulfurellales bacterium | reverse complement strand
TCTCGTTTGCGGCCTTGTTTGTAAATGTCAGAGCAAGGATCTCGCTGGGTTTTGCATAGCCTTCATGCAGTATGTATGCAATCTTGTGTGTGAGTGTTTTTGTTTTGCCGCTACCAGCACCGGCTATTATGAGCAGGTTATAGTTGCACTCTAAAACAGCTTGTTTTTGAGATTCGTTAAGCTGATTTATTATGGAGTTTTTCTGTTGCATCGTTGTACGCTTTTATTATGTCCTTTCTTGTGATTATGCCTATGACTTTGCCGTTTTCATCAACAACTGGTATTGTGTTTATCTCCTTAAAGCCGATTTTATGTAAGAGCGTATTCAAGTTCTCTTCTTTTGTAGCAGTAACGACATTTTTATTAGAAACGTCATCAGCTACAAGAAAATCTGCAAGTTCGTTTTCTCCCAGTATCGATTTTAATACATGTAGGGTTACGATGCCTTGTAAATTATTTTGATTGTCTATTATTGGAATGTCTGTTTGCTTAGAATCAGAGAGTATATCGAATATTTTTGACAAGTTTGTGTCCCCTGTAACGCTCAAAAATTTGCTTTTCATTAAATCTTTAACTTTTATTCCTTCAAGCACATCCCTTATGTATTCATATTTGTGTATTGGAGAATGAGCTCTATCTTTTACTTGATGTCTTTCAATGGTGTATCGAGTAGTTAGCAAAAAGCTTATTGACACAACCCACATTGAGGGTACGATAAGCTCGTAATTTCCTGTGATTTCAGCAACAACGATGATTATGGAAAGTGGAGTCTTGTTTGTCGCGGCGAAGAAGCCTGCCATTCCAACGATGGCGAATGAGGCTGGGTTGTTTACCAAAAAGGGAGATAAGTGTTTAAGCAATCCGCCTATACCACCACCGATGGCCGTTCCTATGACCAGAGTAGGTGCGAACAGTCCAACGGAGTTTCCACTTCCCAACGTTACAGATGTGGTAATCATTCTAATAAAACCTAAAAGCAAGAGTACTGTAAAGGCTGTTTTGTTTAAAAATGCCTTTTGCATGATGCCGTAGCCCATGCCAGCTGCATCGGGTAAAATCATTGCGAACAGACCTACTATAAGCCCACCAAGCGCCGTTTTTATGTAAAGCGGCGTTTTGATTTTTGAAAATGTATCGCTTGTTTTATTAAAAATGTTGATAAAAATTGTTGCACTAATAGAGCACACAAGTGCCAAGATTGTGTATGATATAAACTCGTAAATGTTATTAAATTTCATTATTGGCGTTGAGAACATATGCACCCAGCCGAACTTGGCAGAAAAAATAGAGTAGGCTATGATGGAAGATATGGCAGCGGGAAGCAGGGCTTCGTATTCAAAGTCTATATCTTGATACAATACCTCAACAGCATAAATTGCGGCCCCCATTGGACTTCTAAATATTGCACCAACACCGCCTGCAAGCCCCGCAAGCATCAAAATCCTTTTATCTTTATCAGATAAATGAAAGAGCTTTCCTATTTGATAACCAAATCCAGCGCCTATTTGTGCTGCAGGACCTTCCCTTCCACCTGCACCACCAACTCCGAGAGAGATAACTGATACTAAAAGTTTTACAGGTGGTACACGTTTTCTTATGGGTTTGTTGTTATGATAGGCTTTTATAACCTCTCCCGTTCCGCCTCCCTTTGTCTCCTCTGCTAACAAGTGTATAAAAAGGCCGCTAATGAATCCACCTACCGTTATGATGATTAAAAACGCTACTCGGTTAAACGGCTTATGCACGAGGGGAAGCAGGGGTTCTTCGTTTGTTGGATGGCTCAAAGGAAAACCTGCTATATGGTTCATTAATGTCACAGATGTTAAATCAAGAAGAATAAATAGTACTATAGCTCCTAAACCTGCCAATACGCCCACAATAGAGGCGTATATCAACATTTTACTTGTTTGAGAATGTTTTAGATTCTTTATAATGAACATCAATTCAGAAAGTGCAGATACCTTCATTCTACAGTAACGCTTTTAGCCAGATTTCTGGGTTGGTCAATGTCATTGCCTCTAAACAGGGCAACGTAGTATGCGAATAGCTGTAGTGGTATTATGTAGACAAAAGGGACAAAATCATAGTCAACATCAGGAACTTCTATTACACAATCTGCTATATCAGCTTTTTTGCTACTTATGAGTATGATTTTTCCGTGTCTTGATTTTATTTCTTCACAATTGGATAGGCTTTTTGAATAAAATGGTTCTTTTGAGTGTGCAACAACCATTGTTGGAGTGTCCTCATCAATTAAAGCTATTGGGCCATGTTTCATTTCACCTGCTGGATAACCCTCTGCATGTATATATGAGATTTCCTTGAGTTTCAAGGCTCCTTCTAATGCAAGTGGATAACAAATACCTCTACCCAGGTACAAAAAGTTTTGATAGTTGTAATATAG
>JALTCA010000046.1:0-8281 GCA_027008245.1 Desulfurellales bacterium | reverse complement strand
CTCGTATTCCTGTTCCTTATGGGCTTTTTCATGTCTTTGTCAATACCGGTTAGACATGCATTTGCTGCAGAGATTGGTGGAGAAAAGGTTGATTCAAATATTGCTGTTGTCTTTGGAATGGTAATGACTGGCTCATCCATTGCTCCGAGTATGATTGGGGTTTTAGTTGATGCATTTGGTTTTAAAATAGCTTTTGGTTTTAATGTTGCAATAGCTATCTTTGGTAGCTTGCTTGTTTGGGCAATTAGGCCAGCTAAAAAGCCGGCCTAACAGTAATCAGATTTCAAAACCTTTCTCTGTGTGAACAGCAACATCCAAACCTTTCATCTCGTCTTCCTCATCAACTCTTAAGCCGTTCGTTAGAACCGATGTGATTTTACCACTTATGAAAGTGCCGATGGCAACAAACACTATTGTCGCTACAACACCAATTAATTGAACAACGATTTGATGTGTGCCACCGTAGACAAGACCGCGTGCAAAGTTGACCTTTGGATCGGCAAAAAACCCTATTGCTATCATGCCCCAAATACCGTTTAAGCCGTGAACACCGAATACATCTAAAGAATCATCATAACCCAGTCTGTACTTCAAATAACCTGTCGCTATCCAGCTTATAATACCCGCAACAAAACCAATTATTACTGCACCAACATTATTAACAAAACCAGCAGCTGGCGTTATAGCCACAAGACCGGCAACGGCTCCAGATGCAAAGCCCAACATTGTCGGGTGTTTATGCACGCTCCAATCCATGAGCATCCAGCTTAAAGCACCGCATGCACCGGCTGTGTTTGTTACAAGAAATGCATTTGAAGCAAGTGCATTCGAGGCAATGGCACTTCCGGCGTTAAAACCGAACCATCCAAACCACAACATTGCAGCACCGAAAATTGAGAGAGCTATTGAAGACGGCGGCATAGCCTCTCTTCTAAATCCCCTCCTTGCTCCGACCATCAAAGCAAACACGAGCCCTGCTATACCAGAGCACGTCTCAACCACCAAGCCACCGGCAAAATCAGCTATACCCATTTTGGCAAGCCATCCGCCGCCCCAAACCCAATGGGCAAGGGGAACATAAACAATTGTTGACCAGATGACGCTAAAGATAACCCAAGAGTTGAACTTTACCCGTTCAACAACGGAGCCGCTGATTAACGCTGTGGTTATGGCAGCAAAAGTAAGCTGAAAGGCTGCAAAAGCCATAACAGAAACATGCGTTCCGGGGTAGACCAAATTAATATCCCTACCCATAAACAGATACTTAAATGTCCCGATCAAGCCATTAATATCGCCACCAAACGCCAAACTAAACTGAAAAACAATCCAAAGAACCGAAACAATGCCGTAGGTTACAAAAGACATACCCATGGAGTTTAGAACATTCTTTGTGCGCACCATTCCACCGTAAAACAAGGCGAGTCCTGCGGGCGTCATCATCATAACAAGCGCAGCGGAGATCAAAAGCCAAGCAGTATCGCCTGCACTAACGACACCTGTTGATGCAAAAGCACTAATAGGCAAGAAAAACAAAATCGAGATTAACATAACCTTCCTTAACAATTTCATACAGAACCTCCCGACGTTTTTCCCGAAAATAGCATAGATAGTTCCACTATTATTAAAACAATATTTTTTAAACATGTTCTCACTGTAAATACACCCTATGTTTACATTTTTGTAGATAAAATTACATTATAATTCAAATCCTTTTTCCGTATGAATAGCTATATCGAGGCCTTTAAGCTCATCTTCATCCGATACCCTCAATCCTGCAGTTATAAGTGATATAGTTTTAATGACTATGAATGTTACAATAGAAGTATATGCAATAACAATAATAACACCCAGTATTTGAACAAAAAACTGATGCACATTTCCATAGATTAAACCGCTTGAGCTACACATTTTAGGATCAGCAAAAATCCCAGTGGCTAAAGCACCCCATATTCCATTTACACCATGAACACCAAAAGCATCCAAAGAATCATCGTAGTCGAATTTGAATTTCAAATATGAAGCCGAATAGAAACCCAAAATCCCAGATACAATCCCTATAACCATCGCACCTAATAAGTTCACATAGCCAGCCGCAGGTGTTATAGCAACGAGACCTGCAACTGCACCAGAAGCAACACCTAAGACTGTAGGGTGTCTATTTTTTATCCATTCAATGCCCATCCAGCTAAGGGCAGCTATAGCAGCTGCCGTATTTGTGTTTATAAACGCCAAAGCGGCGCTACCATTTGAAGCCAAAGCACTTCCAGCGTTAAAACCGAACCATCCAAACCACAGCAAAGCTGCTCCCAATGTCGTTAAAACTATTGAAGAGGGAGGCATAGCGATTTTTTTAAAGCCCCTTCTTTTACCTAAAACAAAAGCAAAAACAAGCCCTGCTACTCCAGCATTAATATGAACAACAGTTCCTCCGGCAAAATCCAAAATACCTAATTTTGACAAAAATCCGCCGCCCCATACCCAATGGGCAATAGGAATATAAACAAACGTTGCCCAAAATAGACTAAACAAAACCCATGACGAAAATTTCAACCTTTCTACTACGCTACCACTTGCTAAAGCTACTGTTATCGCAGCAAATGTCATTTGAAAAGTAGCAAAAATAAATACTGGTACGGAGCCAGACAAACTGTTGGGTAATATACCCCCCATAAAAACATAATCAAAGTTTCCAATTAAACCTTTGATATCTGGACCAAAGGATAAACTATAGCCATAAATAACCCAAACTATACTCACTATACAATAAGCTACAAAAGACATAGCGACTGTATTAAGCACGTTCTTTGACCTGCTCATACCACCATAAAATAAAGCTAATCCCGCGGGAGTCATAAACATGACAAGAGCTGTTGCCGTAATCATCCAGGCTGTATCCCCGCCATTCAGTCTCACAGTAGAAGCAAAAGTTGTTATTGGCAACAAAACAAATCCAATAACTCCAATAAACCATCTAAACAGCCTCACCATCTACCTCCATTGTCCTTATTTTTACCGCTCTTCCAACATCCCACATAAAAATCTGACTTTCATTAGCATATTATATTCCTTTATTGTTATAACAATATTTTATTAGAAAAATAACCTTGTTTTATACACAATTATGAACATAAAAGTATAATTATTAACAATTTTGTTATATTTTAAAAACACGACAAGCAAGATAAATCTATATATTGAGCAACTAATTCCTTGACAAAATCAAGCATGTTTTACATACTCATCAATGTTTTTTGGGAGGTAGAAAATGGGTATTTTAAGGGGTTTCAAAGATATTTTGCCCCAGGAGATAAGAAAATGGCAAAAGCTTGAGAAAGTAGCTAAAGAAACATTGGAATCCTTCGGTTATAAGGAAATCAGAACGCCAGTTTTGGAGAAGACATCCCTATTTGCAAGAGGTGTGGGTGAGACAACAGATATCGTTGAAAAGGAGATGTACACTTTTTTGGATAAAAGCGGTGAGTCGGTAACATTAAGACCAGAAGGCACAGCTGGAGCTGTTAGGGCATACATTAACAATCACCTTGAAAACTATCCTTTCAAGAAATTCTATTACATAGGACCTATGTTCAGGTATGAAAGACCCCAAAAAGGTAGGCTTAGGCAGTTTCACCAAATTGGTATAGAGGTTTTTGGCATTCAAAACCCCGCAATTGACGCCGAAGTTGTATGCGTGGATAAAATCATGTTAGATAAACTGGGCTTAAAGAATTTAAGAATAGAGATAAACAACATAGGCTGCCCAAATTGTAGACCCAAGTACTTAGAAAACCTAAAATCTTATTTTGAACAGCATAAAGACAAGCTCTGTGATGATTGTAAAAGACGATTGGATAAAAACCCTTTACGCATATTGGACTGTAAAAACAAAACTTGCAAAAGTATTGCCTCAAATGCTCCTAAGATACACGAATTCGTATGTGATAGCTGCAAAACACACTATGAAGGTGTTAAAGAAAATCTAACTAAAATTGGTATAGAATTTGATGAAAATCCACATTTGGTCAGAGGTTTGGATTACTACACAAAATTCGTATTCGAAATCATAACGGATAAATTAGGTGCTCAAGGCACAGTTTCTGCTGGCGGTAGATACGACAACTTAGTCGAAGAATTGGGCGGAAAGCCCACACCAGGCATAGGTTTTGCCTCCGGCTGCGAGAGGCTAATAGAACTTATGAATTATAATGAAGAACAAGACATCGATTATTACTTTGCTTGTATGGAAGATTACATAACATGTTTAAAATTGGCTAAAGAACTCACATATAAAGCCAATAAATCCGTATATGTTGAGTACGAAAACAGAAGCCTAAAATCTATGATAAAGAAAGCCGACAAGATGAAAGCAAAGTACGTTGTAATATACGGTGAAAACGAGAAAGAAAAAGGTGTTGTAACCGTTAAAGACATGAAACAATCAACGCAAGAAGAGATAAAAATAGAAAAATTTTTGGTAAATGAGGTGGAAAGATGGCAATTGGAAGCTTGAGAAGAACCCACTACTGTGGAGATGTAAGGGCAAGCGATATAGGAAAAGAGGTTGTGCTTTTTGGTTGGGTTCAAAACTGGAGAGACCACGGCGGTGTTATTTTTATAGACCTAAAGGATAGGGAAGGCATCGTTCAAATAGTGTTTGACCCATCAGTAAATGAAGAAATTCACAAACAAGCGTCAAAACTCAGAAGCCAATACTGTGTAGGTGTAAAAGGAACGGTAAGACATAGACCTGAAGGTACAGTAAATCCAAATCTGAAAACGGGTGAAGTTGAGGTTGTTGCGAATACTCTGAAAGTTCTGTCCGAATGTGAAAATTTACCTTTTCCCGTTGAAGAGTATGTGCATGTAAATGAAGAGGTTAGACTCAAATACCGATATCTCGATTTGAGAAAACCGACAATGCAAAGGAATTTGATAATAAGGTCAAAGGGAGCATTTGCCGCAAGGAAATTCTTAAACGAACAAGGATTTATAGAGATAGAAACGCCAGTGCTAACAAAGAGTACACCAGAAGGTGCAAGGGACTTTTTGGTTCCAAGCAGACTATCTCCGGGCAAGTTCTACGCTTTACCACAGTCGCCCCAACTCTTTAAGCAGTTACTCATGGTTGCGGGTTTCGACAAATACTACCAAATAACGAAATGCTTTAGGGACGAAGATTTAAGGGCAGACAGACAGCCTGAGTTCACGCAGATCGACTTAGAGATGAGCTTTGTGGAAGAAGATGACGTCATGGAAGTAACAGAGGGAATTATCGAAGCCGTGTTCAAAGAAACCATCGGATATGAGGTGAAAAGGCCGTTCAAAAGAATAACATACCAAGAAGCTATGGACAGATTTGGTTCAGACAAGCCTGATATGAGGTTTGGATTAGAGCTAAAGAAGCTTACTGACATTGTAGAAAAAACAAACTTTAAGGTATTCAGAAATGTTATTGAAAAAGGTGGTATAGTTTATGGATTAAATGCCAAAGGGTGCATAGACTTCTCAAGAAAGGAGATAGACGACCTAACAAATTTAGTATCAATCTACGGAGCAAAAGGTCTTGCGTGGATAAAGGTTAAACAAAACGAACTACAGTCTCCAATTGTGAAATTTTTCTCGGATAATGAAATTAAAGATATTCTGAATAGATTAGAAGCAAAACCGGGAGATTTGTTGTTCTTTATGGCTGATACGCCAAAAATCGTTTACGATTCACTCGGCGCATTGAGACTTGAAATAGGGAAAAAACTCAATCTCATGGACGAGAACGAGTTTAACTTTTTATGGGTAACAGACTTTCCATTGTTTGAATGGAATGAGGATGAAAATAGATGGGAAGCCATGCACCACCCATTCACATCTCCAAAGGAAGAAGATTTAGATAAATTAGAAACCGAGCCAGAAAAGGTTAAAGCAAGGGCTTACGACGTTGTTTTAAATGGAGTTGAAATTGGAGGAGGAAGCATAAGGATTCACAGAAGTGACATACAGCAGAAAATGTTCAAAGCTTTAGGCATTACAGACGAAGAAGCCCAAATTAAGTTTGGATTTTTAATTGAAGCATTGAAATACGGTGCACCGCCACATGGGGGTTTGGCTATAGGTTTTGATAGGCTAATTACTCTTATTTTAGAAGAAAAATCAATAAGAGATGTAATAGCATTTCCAAAAACACAAAAAGGTGTGTGCATGCTCACAGATGCTCCGAGTGAAGTCAGTGATAAACAACTTTTGGAGTTGTCAATAAAAGTAAAAAAGCAAAAGAAAGAATAAAAAAATGGTGGGCGGTACAGGGTTCGAACCTGTGGCCCCTTGCGCGTGAAGCAAGTGCTCTTCCGCTGAGCTAACCGCCCACAGCTTCATTTAATATAGTGAAAAATAATACTTTGTCAATCCATAAACATTCGCTATAAAAATATTTATCCATTCAAATTTAGGCAAATGTTAATGAGAAAATTGAATTAGATAAATATTTTCCTCTACCAAAAATTTAAAAACAAGCCCTATTTAATCCTAAATATACAAACAAGAAAACAATACGAAACGCCTTAATTATAAACATTCGTTTTACAAATAGAGGATTTAGGTTGCCGTTTTTATACATGCTTGTTGTTAATTATGGATTATAGATAAACAAATTCATTTTGTTGTACAAGAATTAAATTGTAGTTGACATCGAGTTAAAATTACTTATAATTAGATATTAACTGGAATGTACAAAAAGTTGAAAGTTTAGTTTGCGATGGTAAAAGATTTTGGAGTATTTATTAATATTTTAGTAAATATGTAAATCTTAAATAAAGGAGGTGTCAGATGAAAACTGACGTAGGAAAGTTTTTAGAGGCCAGGGATTTTTTGTGGAATAATCTGGGGAATTATAAAGAAGCTTATGAGAAGTTCCAATGGCCTGACATTAGCAAATTCAATTGGGCTTTAGATTACTTCGACAAAATAGCAAAAGACAACAACGACCTTTGCTTAATTTATGCAGACGATGAAGGTGGAGAAAAGAAAGTAACTTACGAGGAAATGAGAAAAAGGTCCAACCAAGTTGCAAATTTCTTAAGAGATATGGGTTTACAGAAAGGAGATAGAGTCCTAGTTATAATGGACACATCAGTTGAGATATTCGAAATTACACTTGGTATAATGAAAGCGGGGGGAGTTTTGATTCCTGGTGCAACAACTCTACCACCAAAAGATATAGGTGACAGAGTTGATAGAGGTAACATCAAATTTATTATCGTACACAATGCCTACACTCAAAAAGTTATTAAAGCGCCTATGGAAAGCCTAAGAAAGTTAAAAGCACTGATAAACGTTGGAGAAGAGCTATCTATTACACAGATGGAAGAGGATATACCTGATTGGGTCTGCTATTCAAATTCAGAAAAATATGGCACAGAATACGAAGCACCATTCATAACCTATTCTACCGACCCTATAATGATGTTCTTCACCTCTGGTACAACAGCCAAGCCAAAATTGGTAATCCATACGCATGCATATCCTGTTGGACACCTTACAACGATGTATTGGATTGGAATTAAAAAAGGTGATGTTCACTACAATATATCATCCCCTGGATGGGCTAAGTTTGCTTGGAGTTCATTCTTTGCGCCGTGGAATGCAGAAGCTACTATACTAACAGTTAAATATAAACAATTCGATCCAGAATTGGTTCTAAATCTCGTAGAGAAATACAAAGTTAACACACTCTGTGCACCATTTAGTGTATTAAAGCTATTCGCAATCCAGGACTTAAGTAAATACAAGTTTAACATAAGAGAATTTGTAAGCGCGGGTGAGCCTTTAGTACCAGAGGTTGTCAAGAAATTAGAGAAAGAAATGAATGTAGAAATCAGAGAAGGGTATGGACAAACAGAGACCACAGCGTTAATAGGAAACTTCAAAGGGGAACCAAGAAAGGAGGGTTCATTTGGTAAGTGTGCACCAGGATATAGGGTTGGAATACTCGACGATTATTTAGACGAAGTAGAACCAAAACAAGATGGACAGATTAGCGTAAAAGTATTCCCAACAAAACCACTTGGACTGTTAAATAGATACGATGATAACAGTGTTAACGAAAGGGTATTCCAAGGAACATGGTATCTAACTGGAGACAGCGGCTATTATGATGAAGACGGATATTTCTATTTCATAGGAAGGGCAGACGATGTATTCAAGAGCTTAGACTACAGAATTTCTCCTTTCGAGGTTGAAAGCGAAATATCTGAACACCCGGCTGTAATGGAAGTTGCAGTAACACCAACAA
>JALTCA010000045.1:0-2534 GCA_027008245.1 Desulfurellales bacterium | reverse complement strand
CAGGTTTGCCCTGTTGATGCAATACGAATGAAAGAAAAGATTGACGGGCAGTTGCATTACTTTGTTGAAGAGAGGTGAATATGAAAGAAATAGAAATTAGTCTTACCGTAAACAATAAGCCTTATAAACTTTCTGTGCCCACGAATATCACTTTGCTTGATGTTTTGCGGGAAAAGCTCAAGCTCACAGGAACAAAAGAAGGGTGCGGAAAGGGAGAGTGTGGGGCTTGTACTGTGATATTTAATGGACGCAGCGCAAATTCCTGTTTGATTCTTGCACCTCAAGCAGATGGTGCCGAAGTGATAACAATCGAAGGACTTGGCACCTTAGAAAATATGCATCCTATACAGGAAGCATTTGTTGAAGAAGGTGCAATACAGTGTGGGTTCTGCACGCCTGGTATGGAAATGTCTTCTTTCTACCTGCTAACTAAAAATCCAAATCCTACAGAAGATGAGATAAGGGAAGGTATTTCTGGCAATTTATGCAGATGCACTGGATATATGAAAATTATAAAGGCAATTGAGAAAGCAAGTCAGAAACTGAATGAAAAACATTAAAGGGATTCTATTATCTGCGGGGGAGTCCAGAAGAATGGGCTTCCCTAAAGCACTTTTGAAGCTGAATGATGAAACAGTTATTGAGATACTGCTCAATGAATACGAGAACTCTAATTTAAATAGTACTGTTGTTGTATTGGGTGCTCACAGAGATAAAATTGAACCCTTAATTAAAAAGAAGTTTCCCAATGTAGAGATTGCTATTAATCAAAATTATAAAAGGGAGATGTTTTCTTCAATTCAAGTTGGTATTTCTGCAATTAACGAAGGGGATGCAGTTTTGATTGGTCTTGTGGACCATCCATTTATCACAGGTGAGATAATAAACAAATTAATAGGCAAATTTGATGGGAATTCTATCCTGATACCTGCCTATAAAGGAAGAAAAGGCCATCCCATTATCATTCCTCTATCACTTAAGGATGAAATACTTTCTATGAAACCAGAGGACCATTCACTTCGCGATGTTATAAATAATCACAGGGATATAGTTAAGATTGTTGAAGTTGACACGGATTCTATTTTGTTTGATATGGACACACCTGAAAAGTTTGAAGAGGCAAAGGAAAAATGGAAAAAGTTAAAACAGAAGAAGCAGTAGGAAAAATACTCGGCTCTGATGTAACTGAAATTATCCCGGATGTAAAAAAAGGTCCTTTATTTAAAAGAGGGCATATAATTAAAGAAGAAGATATAGAAAAACTTTTATCCATTGGAAAGCATTACGTCTGGGTTTTTAGTAAAGATGAGGGCTTTGTACATGAAGATGATGCAGCATTATCCATAATGAAAGCCGTGTCTGGCAAAAATCTTAAACTCTCGGAGCCCAGCGAATCCAAAGTTAAGTTAGTTGCAGAGAAAGACGGAGTTTTATTTATTAATGAAGAAGGTTTGCTGGAAATAAACAGCCTTAATGACCCTGTAATAGCTGTAAAGAGGCATTTCTCTTTTGTGCGAAGCGGAGAATCTGTTGCAATAGGAAAAGTAATGCCAGTAGAAGTTTCTTTATCTGAAATAGATAAAATAAAGATTATTGCCGAGAAATTCTATCCAATTATAAATTTACTTCCCTTAAAAACCAATAGAATAGCAATTTTCCCTGTAGGTAACGAATTTGTAGAAGGCAGAAGAGAAGAAGTGATGAGTTTTAGGGTATCAGATTATCTCTCTTCTCTTGGCCAGACCGTAGAAAGAAAAAATCCTCTTCCAGATGACGAAGAAAAAATTAAGGAATCAGGCTTAAACGCTATAAAAGATGGATTTAATATTGTTATATATATGGGCGGGCTTGCTGTGGACCCTGATGACAAAACCGTCAGTGGCATTCGTAAAATAGGAGTTACTGAAATTACTTATGGTGTGCCAATGTGGCCTGGAACAACATTTTTTATTTCTTATAAGGGTGATAATTTGCTGTTAGGCATTCCTTCAGCTGCTGGGTTGGCTAAGTCTGGCACAAGTTTTCATAGATTAATGCCTATTCTGTTAACTGGTTATAAGCTTAGCAGATTGGAGGTAATGAAAATGGCAAATGGAGGATTTGTAGATGCAAAAGGTTTATGAGAAAATTGCTGAGCTAATAAACAATAAGAAAGAATTCGTACTTGCTACTGTAGTAAATGCTGAGTCTTCTACTTCTGGAAAAATAGGGTTTAAAATGATTGTATTGCCAGATGGAGAAACAATAGGTACAGTAGGAGGTGGTACGCTTGAACAGGATGTAATTAATGAAGCGAAGAAAATGTTCATAAACCATAAAAATGTTTTTAAGACATACGTTCTAAAAGAAGGAGATAAAAGTTCTTTAGGAATGGTATGTGGAGGGACGGTGCAGGTTTATATGGAATACGTAGGGCAAAAACCTCAACTAATAATCTTTGGGGCAGGACACATTGGAAAAAAGCTCCACGATATTTTATCTCTTGATGATACATTTGAATTATTAGTTTGTGATAATAGAGAAGAGTTTGCAAA
>JALTCA010000044.1:0-8372 GCA_027008245.1 Desulfurellales bacterium | reverse complement strand
ATTGAGAGCATATCAAATATCTCTTCAGACAGGTATAGGTTCCTCTTTGTTAACTTCGTTATAGCCTTAAGATTATCCTTCACGGTCATATTGGAAATCAACCTGATATCCTCAAAGATTATGCCCAAGTATCGTCTCAGAAGCAGAATACCCGAATAATTTAGATCTGTCACATTGAAATCAAACACACGGACAAAGCCACTATCCGGTTTCTCGGCACCGTAAATCATTTTCAAAATAGTACTTTTACCCGCCGATTGAGGCAAAATTATCTGATTTATTTTATTTGGCACTATACGAAAACTCAGATTCACAAATATGGGCTTTTTCTTATAACTTTTTGTTACTTCTATAAACTCAACCATTCACAAAATCTTTGATTTTCTTAGCTATAGCTTCTTTCGTAAATCCAAATTTACAGAACAGATCCTCCTTTGTCCCAGACTCACCAAACACATCCTCTACGCCTATCTTTAACACACGACTCGGATACTCATCCGTTAAAACCTCACTGACAGCACTTCTCAAACCGCCAATAATTGTGTGTTCCTCAACGGTAACCACTCTACCCGTCTTTTTGGCAGATTTGACAATTGTTTCACGATCTATGGGTTTGATGGACGAGGCATTTATAACTTCAGCATCTATACCCTCTTTTTCCAAAAGCTCTGCAGCATCCAGAGCAAGGCTCACCATTATTCCACAGGCAATCACCGTAACACTCTTGCCTTCCCTTAAAACATCCGCCTTTCCCAATTCAAATCTGTCTTTTTCAATAAAAACGGGTGCTTTTGCCCTCGAAGTCCTGATATACACAGGCCCTTCCATGTTAACCGATTCCAAAACGGCCAGATACGTCTCGTTATAATCGGCAGGCACGATGACCTTCATGTTGGGCAAAGACCTCATAAGGGAAATGTCCGCTATAGCCTGATGCGATCCCCCATCCTCACCAACGCTAATGCCAGAATGCGAACCGCACAGTATAACATGCAAATTCTGATAGCAAATCGATTGCCTTACGATCTCAAACGCCCTACCGGTAATAAACACTGCAAAGGACGATGCGTATGGTTTTAGGCCACTCAAAGCCATACCAGCTGCAACACCGGCCATATTGGCCTCTGCTATACCTATGTTGAAAAATCTATTGGGGAATTGCTTTTGGAATTCCTTGGACTTTGTCGATCCACTCAAATCGGCATCCAGCACAACAACCCTATCGTCCCTTTTACCCAATTCAACCAAAGCCTTACCGTAAGCCTCTCTTGTTGCCTTAAACTCCATTATCCAACTCCTTTAGCGCCCTTTCTAACTCTTGATCTGAAGGTGGAACGCCGTGGTATTCTACTCTATTAGCCATAAATGAAACACCATATCCCTTAACAGTCCTTGCAATAATTGCAGTTGGACCAATAACATTACGCTTTGCTGTAGTTAACGTATCAATCAAATTCTTATACACATGGCCGCCAATCTCGTACGTTCTAAAGCCAAACGCCTCAAATTTCTCCTTCAAAGGTGATATGTTCATAACATCCATCACCTTGCCGTCTATTTGCAAGCCATTAAAATCCACAATTACAATCAAATTGGACAGTTTATAGTGAGATGCAGACATGAATGCTTCCCACGTGATACCCTCCTGCAGTTCGCCATCGCCCATAATACAGAAAACCTTGTACCTTTTCTTCAAAACCCGTGCAGCAAGCGCAATCCCAACAGCTTGCGTTATACCGTTACCCAAAGAACCGGTGGATGCATCAATGCCCGGCAACTTCTTTGAGTCTGGATGACCCTGAAGTGGCGAACCCAACTTTCTTAATGTCCACAAAAAGTCCCTTTCAAAGAAACCAGCCTTTGCAAGTGTGGCATACAGTGCAGGACATGCATGACCCTTTGATAGAACAAGCCTGTCTCTGTCTTCCCACAAGGGATTCTTGGGATCGTAGTTCATTATGCCACCGAAGTACAGGGCAACCAATATATCAACTACGCTCAACGATCCACCAGAATGGCCGCTCTTTGCCTTGTTTAACATAACAAGCACATCTTTTCTGATCTCCTTTGCTATACACTCAAGCTCCGCAAAATCCTCCATACACTCCCCCTTAAATCAAATCCAGCACGTATTTAAACATATCGTCAATTGTTGCCTTGCTTGGCATTTCAGCCTCAAAACCGCACGATTCAATGTAAGATTTTGTTGTTTTTCCTATAGCTACGATTTTATTTATTCTTTTTACAAATTCGTAACTTCCAAATGTCTCTCTTATATGCCAAAACGCTGATGGACTTGAAAACAGACCAAAATCAAATTGTCCTACGGGCTCAAAGTATTTAATCCTTTCAGGTATCACATTCTCATACACAGGTACAACAACAACGTTATCCAGTTCATCGTAAATTTTATTGTACTTTGCTGCACTTACAACAAGAAGTTTACCTTTATCTTTCAAAAACTCTATAAGCGACGCACCGTAAAATTCCTCAGGTACGTAATCCAATTTAAAACCCTTCTCCATAAGCGCATAAGCCGTTTTATCACCAACGGCAGCGAGCTTTTTATCACACATAAACCTCACAGAGACCTTCTTAAAGAAAAACTCAACGGCTCTTTTGCTTGTAAAGACCACCCAATCTGCTTTACTTTCTATGATGAAATCGACAGCCCTAAATTCCATCGATTCAATGGGAAATATATCAAAACATTCATCGTAAATCTCTGAATACCGGATCAGATCACCCTTATTGGCACTAAAAAGAACCCTTAGCTTTTTCTTCGACCCACCATCCCTATTTAAAAACTCCATATCGCCGCCCGGGGCGTGTGTGAGCAAAAAATCGTGGTTGTCTTTATCTATGTTATTGCACTTGAGCAGAAACTTACGCTCAAAGTCACCATCAAACCAAACACCATTTTCCACAAAAGGAAAGAACTTCAAAGGCAGTGATCTACTGACAGAAACCCTCTTCATTCCTCTTCCTCTCTACGTAATCCATGACGTCTGTAATCACAAACATCACGCTACTATCACATCTTGTGTATCTTATCTCTTTTATTAAGTCCTTTGAGCAGCCGTACATCACGCTCATACAGAACTCATTCCCATCAAAGTAGGCATGTGCACCAATGGGGTAGTTGCACGATGCGTTCATCTGTCTTACAAACGCACGCTCCACATCAACACACACCCTTGTCCTCTCATCCTCAAGTTCCTTAATCTTCTCTTTAAACTCAAAATCCTTCAAAAATTCAACGGCAACAACACCCTGACCTGCGGCGGGTATCATGAACTCAAGGTCGTACATGTAACTCTCATCGTATAAACCCAGCCTCACAAGACCACTTTTAGAGACCACAATGCCATCGAGAGCACCTTCTTTCAACTTCTTTAATCTCGTATCGAGATTGCCACGCAAATCGACAAACTCAACATCCCTTTTTACGCGCAGTATCTCCGCCCTCCTGCGCAAAGAAGTCGTCCCAATCTTAGCACCCCTTTCAAACTCAAGCAAATTGCCCTTAAAAGAGACAAACGTGTCCTGATAAAAGTCCCTCTCAAAAACTATGAAATCGAAATCGTCGCTATCGTAAACACTCATGTCCTTTAGGGAATGGACGGCAACATCTATCCTTTTATCAAGCAAGGCCTTTTCTATCTCCTTAACAAAAAGCCCCTTTCCACCCAAACTGTAAAGGGGTTTATCAGTCTTGTCGCCCTCTGTCTTTATGGGCACAATCTCGCATTCAAAACCCAACTGCTCAAGCTTCTCCTTTGCAAAATTCGCCTGCCACAGTGCAAGCTTTGATGCCCTTGTACCGATCCTCAATTGTTTTCCGAGAAGAAGCATCTCACATCCTTCTTTGATGTACTTATATTAAACAATCTCTTCAACAATTCCACATACAAATCGCCTTCTGGATGGTTCAAAAAGCCTTTGATATTCATCGTAGGTTCGTGAAGTATCTTTGCAAGTAAAGATTTGGTTAATTTATCAATAGATTCCATCATTTCTTTGTTTACTTTATTTTTATGTATCTTTTTAAATTTGTAGATTTCTAATTTTCTTATCCTTTCTGCTCTCAGCCTTATCTCTTTAATCACCTCATCATAATCCAGGGACTTGACGTACTCTTGGTAAGCTTCAATTTCTTCATCTATAATTCTCTCAGCAAATTCGGCCTGTTTCTTTCTATATTCCAGTGATTGGTCAACTATATTCTTTAAATCATCAATACATATAACTCTAACGTTATCCAACCCCTCAACGCTGCGATCCGTATCCTGAGGTACAGCCAAATCGACAATGACAATCTTTTTGTCTTTGGGTATAAATTCGGGCTTTATGATGGGCTCATTTGAGGCCGTTGATGTGACAACGATATCTATATCACAAAAGGCATCCCTTAGTCTATCAAGACCAAAAACTTGGGCATTGTACTTTTCTGCAAGATCCAAGACATTTTCAACGGTCCTGTTTGCAATCGCCTTAATAATAGCGCCGTGCTCAAAAAAGTGCTCACACGAAAGCCTGTTCATCTCAGAATTTCCAATACTTAAAACATTCTTTCCTTCTACATCCATCAGCTCCTTAACCTTCAAAAACCCCGCATAGGCCACACTGATTGCACCCTTTGAAATATCCGTCTTGGTCTTCACAACTTTCGCGGCATGGAACGCGCGCCTCATGATCCTGTTGATTGTTGCACCGCTTGTATAAAACTCAACAGACCACTTGTAAGCTTCCTTTATCTGACCCAAAATCTGCGGTTCTCCAACAACCATCGAATCCAAAGAAGATGCAACCCTGAACACATGCCTCACGGCATCAATGTCCTTCTTTATGTACAAATACCCCTTTAACTTTTCTAACTCAATTCCAGAATGGCGGCTTAAATACTCTATGACCCTATCAACAATATCTGCCTTTGAAACATACAAAACCTCGACCCTGTTGCATGTAGAAAGTATCATTACCTCATCCAAACCATCCAAAGATTTTAATTCAAGCAGATATTTATCCAATTTGGCATTATCAAATGCGAGCTTTTCTCTAATTTCAAGGGGAGAAGTGCTGTGATTTGCGCCTATAACAACAATTTCACTCATTTCGTCCTTTCAATAGAGTAATCAGCTATTGCCAAGAGGTAATCCTTGTATTTAGAGGCGGGTAGGCCATCAATTGCTCTTTTTGCCAAATCTGCGTATCTTTCTGCTTCTTTTAGCGCATCATATAGACCGTACTCCCTTATTTCATAAATCAGCTCATTCAGTAGATTTTCATCTTTGGTGTTAAAAAACTCCTTCAATTTATTTTTCAAATCTCCTTTTTTCTCAATGGCATTCAAAACAGGCAGGGTAATCTTGCCCTCTTTTAGGTCAATACCCAAGTCCTTTCCTACCTCGTTCTCATCGCCCATGTAATCCAAACAATCGTCCTTTATCTGAAAGGCCAAGCCAAGATTTCTACCGTAATTAGACAAAGCTTCAATATAGCCACTTCCTACAAGCAAACCACCACAAACACAACTTACTTCAATCAAAACAGCTGTCTTTTTATATATAACTTCCAAATAGTCACTGTAAGAAACATTAATATCAAAAGCCTTCTCAATTTCCAGAATTTCACCTTCCGTTAAAGTGTATGCAGCCTCAGATATCCGCTTTGCTATCTCTTTATCATACCTTAAAACAACATTATAGGCCAAAGAGAACAGGTAATCACCGCCTAAAATAGCCGGTTTAATACCAAAAACGGAATTAGCAGAAGGTCTACCCCTTCTAAAGAGTGCCTCATCAATTATATCGTCATGTAAAAGGCTTGCCGTGTGTACAAGCTCAATAACACTTCCAACAACCAAAGCATTGTCATCTTCATTAAAACCTAAAGCTTTTGACACATAAAGCACAAGAAGTGGTCTTAATCTTTTTCCGCTATCTATTACTTGATTATAAACATCGAATAGCAACCTACTTTTAGGTTTTACTACTTCTTTTAATTTTTTATCAACCCTATCAATATCCGATTTTATCGCCGCTTTAAGTCTAATATCCATTGTTACCTTTCGCTATAGAGATGCTTACAACCTCATCATCCTCGTCTAAATTGATAAGCTTCACACCACGAGCATACCTACTCATAACACTGATGTTCTCAGCGTCCATCTTTATCATCTTACCGTTTTTTGTGATTATTATTACATCATCTAAATCGTTTAAAGAAAGACTTTCAACTACTCTATCCCCTCTTTTAAGCTTTATACATTTAACACCCTTACCACCACGCCTAATTTTTTTTATGTCCTCTATCCTTAAAAGTTTCCCAATTCCATCTTTTGTAACAACTATAACCTTTGTATGTTCTCCATTTCTAAATTTATCCGCACTTACAACCTTATCATCACCTGAAAGCCTAATACCTCTAACACCGGAAGCCGTACGCCCCATATCCCTTATTTCACTTGCATCAAACTTTATACACATACCATTTTCTGTAACAATAACAATTTCATCATTCTCTTTAACATCAAACACACTTACAAGCGAATCCTGCTCATCCAACTTAATAACAAGCTTACCATTCGATAGTATTTTTTCGAAGTGCTTAAAAGATGAACGCTTAACCGTCCCAGATTTTGTAACAAAGAACAAACTGTCAGTTTCATTAATCGGAACAATCGTCTTTATTGTCTCCTGCGGTTGCAGTTTAACAAAATTTACTACAGGTCTACCCTTAGATGAAGGAGATTGCTTCGGTATATTGTAAGCTTTAATCGCATAAACCCTGCCAAAATTTGTAAAACACAACAGCGTATTTAAACTGTTTGTTAAGAAAATATCGGTTATGTAATCATTATCTGAGAAGGTAGCCGCAATTCTACCCTTCCCACCTCTATTCTGAGTAGAGTAAATATCTAAAGGAACAGCCTTTATATAACCCTTTTTCGAAAATGTAACTATAAGTTGTTCATCTTTTATTATATCCTCAACCGTAATATCCTCAATCCTATCTAAAATCTGGGTTCTTCTCTCATCAGCATAAGTCTGTTTAACATATAATAATTCATCTCTTATAACCTTCTTAAGAACACCTTTATCCCTTAAAATGCTCTCATAGTAGGATATATCCTCTAAAACCTGCCTATACTCATCTACAATTTTCCGCTTTTCTAAAGCAACAAGCCTTGCAAGCTTCATATCGAGAATAGCTTGTGTTTGCTTATCAGATAATTTAAACCTAACTTTTAACCTATCTCTTGCTTCCTGCGTAGACTGGGATGACTTTATTATGGACACAACCTCATCAATGTTATCAAGCGTAATTAAAAGACCTTCAAGTATATGCGCTCTATCTTTGGCTTTAGTTAAAAGATAAGATGTTCTACGCTTTACAATATCTATTCTATGCCTGATAAATACCTCTATTGCATCCCTTATATTCAAAAGCTTTGGCGTGTTGTCCACCAGAGCCATCATATTAATACCAAAGGTTGTCTGAAGGTTTGTATATTTAAACAGTTTATTTAAAACAACCTCTGGTTGCTCATCTTTCTTTAATTCTATTACTATTCTAATACCTTCTTTATTGGACTCATCCCTTAAATCAGATATTCCCTCAATCTTTTTATCTTTAACAAGCTGCGCAATACTCTGTAAAAGCAACGCTTTATTAACTTGGTATGGTAGTTCGTAAACTATTAAAGCATTTCTATTCTTAATTTTTTCTTCCTTAACACGAGCCCTTACCTGAACCCTACCAACACCCTTTCTATACGCATCTTTTATGGAGGCACTATCAAAGCAAATGCCGCCTGTAGGAAAATCCGGACCTTTAATATAATTTAGAATTTCATCCAAAGTGACATCACCCTCTTTTTCCAAAAAAACCATACAAGCATCTATTACCTCTGTTAAATTGTGCGGCGGTATTTTTGTTGCAAATCCCACTGCTATTCCATCTGAACCATTCATAAGAAGATTAGGTATAAATGTGGGCAAAACAGAGGGCTCTTGAAGCGAATCATCGTAGTTAGGAACAAAGTCAACACTGTTTTTATCCAAATCCTTAAGCATCTCCTCGGCCAACTTCGTAAGCCTGACCTCTGTATACCTCATTGCAGCGGGGCTGTCGCCATCGATGGAGCCAAAGTTACCCTGACCGTCGATCAGTGGATAGCGCATGGAAAAATCCTGGCTCATCCTAACCAAAGCATCGTAAACAGCCATATCACCATGGGGATGGTATTTACCTATGACATCACCAACAACACGGGCACTTTTTTTATAGGGTTTATTGTGTTCTAAATTTAACTCTTTCATCGCATAAAGAATTCTACGGTGAACAGGTTTTAGTCCGTCCCTAGCATC
>JALTCA010000043.1:0-2561 GCA_027008245.1 Desulfurellales bacterium | reverse complement strand
ACATCGTCTCTCTAATAAAGCCCCAATTTGAAGGGAAGCGTGAATACCTTAAAAAGGGTATTGTAAAGGAAAAGCGTTATCATTACGAAATTTTAAAGAGTCTTTTGCACAGTATTACTAATATGAATTTTTCTGTCGTTGATGTAACTTACTCCCCCATAAAGGGCGGCAAAGGAAATATAGAGTTTTTCTTTCACATTAGAAAGAATGGTAGTATAGTAGAAATGGAAGTAATCGATAAAGTGGTGGATGAGGCATGGGAAAAATTATAAGAGTAGGGATTTTTTATCTGGAGAACAATGGTATAGAAGAAACAGCGCATGAACTTGAGGCTTTTCTTAAAAATAAGGGTGTAAAAGTATTAACAGTTTCTGAATTAAGAAGCACAAAAAGTGCTCGGGGGCTTGTTATAATGAGTCTCGGAGGAGATGGTACTTTCCTTCGCGCATCTCACTTAGGTATGCTTTTAAATGCTCCAGTAATAGGAGTGAATCTTGGAAATTTAGGCTTTTTAACAGACGTTGAAGCACGTGACTTATTTGATGCAGCGAATGAAATGCTGAATGGTAACTTTATGGTTGAAAGACGTATGACGCTTAAGCTTGTGTTAACAAGATCCTCCGGTAAAAGCGAGGAATTTGTGGCTATTAATGATTTTGTCTTACACAGGGAGCTTTCCAGTAAAATACTTGACCTTGAAGTCTTTGTTAATGGGATGAATGCAGGATTTTTCCGCTCAGACGGACTGGTTGTTTCTACGGCGACTGGTTCTACAGCGTATGCACTTTCGCTTGGTGGCCCTATAATAACACCCACTTCAAATGTTTATTCTCTTACCTTTATTGCCCCGCACCGTCTTACGGCGCGCCCCGTAGTATTTTCTGAGCTTGATAAATTATCCATACAGATTAAATCAAACGGAAAAGCAAGACTGAAAAGAGACGGAGAAGAGATTGCCGTGGTGTCAAAATTTGATAGATTAGAAATTTTTAAAAATAAAAACTTATTGAACATTTTACACCTCAGAAAAAAGAACTTCTTTGAGGTATTGAACAAGAAGTTCGGGTGGGGAGGATAAATGCTGATAGGACTGTTACTTACAGATTTTGCTATTGCAAAAAAAGTAGAAATCGCTTTTAATTCGAATTTAGTGGTGATTACCGGTGAAACAGGAGCCGGCAAAACTATTCTTATGAAAGCAATATCTGCAGGTTGCGGCAGTTCTGTAAGTAGTGATATGGTTCGTAGCGGTTCGGAAAATGCAAGAGTTGAAGTAAGTTTTGCAATTGATAGCACAAATCAAGCATGGAATATTTTAAAAAGTTATGATTTATTGGATGAAGAAGATTTAGTTATTCTTACACGCGTTATCGGTAAGAATAGAACTAAAGCTATTATAAATGGCCACTTTGTGCCGTTAAAAATACTATCTCAGGTAGGGAGAAGCCTAATAGATATGCATGGACAGCATGATGTGCAATCTTTACTGAATCCAAGTACCCATATAGATGTACTTGACCGATTTGGCGGAAAGGAACTCCTTGAGTTGCGAAATGAAGTCGAAGTTAAGATCCGCAGGCTTAATGAAATTGTTAAAAAACTTTCTGAACTAAAAGAGAGCGATAAAAAATATAGTGAAGAGAGAGAATTTATTGCTTTTGAAATTAAAGAACTCGAGAATGCGAACTTATCAGCAGACGAAGAAGAATCCCTGTTAAAAGAAGAAAAGATGCTTTCAAGCGCTCAGGAACTGTCCAACCTTTTAGAGGAATCTCGTTTGCTACTTTCGCAATCTGAAGAGCGTTCTTTAATCGATCTTATGGAAAAGCTTTCTGAGAATTTGTCTAATGCCGCTCGTATAAATGAAGAATTTTCTGATATTGCAAACCAGAGTGAGGATATTATTTCTCAACTTAAGGACATAGATAGAAGTCTTTCTGATTTTGCTTCTGATAGCCTCTTTGATCCAGAAAGGCTTGCAGAAATCCAAGAGAGGCTTTCTTTCCTCTCTACATTAAAAATTAAATACAAACGTACAATTCCTGAACTCATTAGTTATTTACAAGAATTAAAAGATAAACTCTCTTCGTTTGACTCTCTTGATGAACAAATTGAGACTTTAGATAAAGAACAAAAAAATCTTACTAAGGAGCTATCAGTGGAGTGCCAAAAACTCTCAAACTTGCGGAAAATGGCTGCGGAAAAGTTCGAAAAACTTATAAAAGATGAGCTAACTGACCTTGCAATGGAAAACGCACAGTTTAAAGTCTCAATAAAGCAGGTGCCAGATCAAAACGGCTTAAAAATTGGCGATAAAGTCTTAAAACTCTTTTCTAACGGTATTGACAAGGTAGAATTTCTCATAGCGCCCAATCCAGGAGAAGGCTTTAAACCCCTTTCTTCTATTGCCTCTGGGGGAGAATTGTCCAGAGTAATGCTTGCTATAAAGCATGTAATTGCTGATGTGGACAATATTCCTACCCTTGCATTTGATGAGGTTGACGCAGGGATTGGAGGAAAAACAGGTGAAAAGGTTGCAAAAAAGCTTCTCGAAATTTCAA
>JALTCA010000042.1:0-32547 GCA_027008245.1 Desulfurellales bacterium | reverse complement strand
TCCACATCCTTCACCGTACAGAAAAGGGTAAGCTGCGACAGATTGCAGATGAAATTCAAGGTATGGGCTGAAGGTAACACATTTTCAGACGCCCTAAAACGGCTAAAACCGATTAACAATGAATTTTTGAAGTTCTTAGAGACGATATATGAAAAAAACGAGATAAGGACACAGGTAGACTATAGCGGCTCAAGGACAGCCGTCGTTTACGTACTCATAGATACAAACAAGGTCGGAACCCCACACAAGGTCTTGGCTTACATATCAAAGAAACAGTTTCCCTATCAAACGGGTATAAATATTGAAAGGTTGAGTTTCTCATTGTCAAACAAAAAGGCTGCTAAAGTCAAAGCAGAGATATTCAAACAATCACTAATCAGATGCAAACAGCTACTCAAGATCATAAATGCAACGTTAGGTAAGAAATACAACATATCATCTGTCAAGATAAGCTACGGCGAGCCGAGACCCGTTTTTAATCCGTATGAACCAAGAATATTACTCAAAGCAGCACCGAAGGGCAGCTCTAACGGCATTCAAACAGCATCCGGACAGAGGATCATAAAGGCCAATGTAAACTTCTCCGCCATTTCAAAGATTGAATGAAAAAGGTTATAGTCGTCGGTGGTGGAATATCAGGCATATCCGTTGCCTATCTAATTAAAAAACACACGAATTTTAGCGTCAGTATAATAGAAAAAGACAGAATTGGTGGCAAAGCCGTAACTGTAAGAACAAACGGATACCTAATTGAAACGGGCCCAAACGGGTTTCTATCAAACAAGGCAGAAATAAAAAAACTCATAGAGGAAAGCCACTTTGAAGATCAATTAATCCAAAGCAACGACGAAGCAAACAGAAAGTTCATATTCTCTTCAGGCAAGCTATGGGAGATCCCAAACAATCCAGCAAAATTGTTTTTTAGCGGCTTTTTGAGCACAAAAGCCAAATTCAACATACTGAAGGAACCCTTTGTGAGGCCATACCCAAACGACGAAACAGTTGAGAGTTTTGTCAAAAGGAGATTAGGAGAGGAGTTCTTGAACAAGGTAATCGGACCAATGGTTTGCGGAGTATTTGCAGGCGATCCAAAGATCATGAGTATGGAATCGAACTTCAAAAGAATAAAGGAGATCGAAAAAGAATACGGTTCGCTCATCAAAGGCTTGATCTCACTTATGATAAATAAAAAAACAAACGCAAACGCAACAGCCGGTGGTTTCTCATCCAAGTTAATGTCGTTCAAAAACGGCATTTTGAGTTTTTTAAACCATTTGGCAAAGGGTATCGAAATCATAAACGACACTGTTGTGGAACTAAAGCAAGAGGGCAATGGATATACACTAAAGGGAAAAAAATCCTCATATACAACGGACATTGTTGTCTTTGCTATACCAAGTTACGGACTTCAAGAAATCTTGGAAAACTACGATTATGAGTTTTCTAAAATCCTAAATAAAATACCCTATGCACCTATGTCTGTCGTTGCTTTGGGATACGAGGACAAAGGTCTACCAGATGTAAAAAACTCCTTTGGATACCTGTTCACTTTAAACGAAATCAGGGACGTAATTGGTGTTTTGTTTGACTCTTCCGTTTTTGATTTTAGAGCAGAAAGATACAAAGTGCTTGTTAGACTAATGGTTGGTGGTCAACTTGCGAAAGACGCACCGTTTAAGCAGAACATTATCGAATCAGCTGTAAAGGAACTTCAAAGGAGCGCATACATCTTTAAACCATTTGAGTTCAGCTTTGTCAAGCGACACGAAAAGGCTATTCCCATCTACACAATGGAACACAAGAGTGTTTTAGAAGCAATAAGAGAATTTGAACAAAAAAACAGCGGTATTTTTATCACAGGAAACGCCTTCTATGGCGTGGGATTAAACGACTGCGTGAGAGCGGCCTACCAAACATTAGAAAAAATAAAGGGCGGACAGTAGCCGCCCCATTCCTTTTAAACATCAAAGTACAGATAGAATTCAGCAGGATGTGGGATGGAGTTTACAAACTTAATTTCGTTCTCCCTCTTGTAATCGATCCACGTCCTAATCAAATCCTCTGTAAATACATCGCCCCTTAACAGGAACTCGTGGTCTTTCTCAAGTTCCTCCAAAGCTTCTTCTAAATTCTTTGGCATCTTATCGACCTTTGCAAGCTCCTCAGGCGGTAAATCATAAATATTCTTATCCATTGGTTCACCTGGGTCAATCTTGTTAATTATTCCATCCAAACCCGCCATGAGCATAGCAGCAAAAGCAAGATATGGATTTGCCGTAGGATCTGGGAATCTCACCTCAATCCTCTTTGCCTTTGGAGATGGTGAGTACATTGGAATCCTCACTGCGGCAGACCTATTCCTTGAAGAGTAAGCAAGATTAATAGGAGCCTCAAATCCAGGAACGAGCCTCTTGTATGATATCGTTGTTGGGTTCGTAAATGCAGCCAAAGCTTTTCCGTGCTTTATAATTCCACCTATGTAGTACAGCGCCAATTCACTCAAGCCTGCGTATCCATTTCCTGCAAACAGTGGTTTACCGTCCTTCCACAAACTCTGGTGCGTATGCATACCCGTTCCGTTATCTCCAGATAATGGTTTAGGCATAAAGGTTATCGTTTTTCCATACATCAATGCAACGTTCTTGGCTATATATTTATACTTCATCACATTATCAGCCTGCTGCATAAGCGATGTAAATCTTACATCGATTTCTGCTTGACCAGCGGTCGCAACTTCGTGATGTTGCGCTTCAATTTCAATACCTGCTTTTTCAAGTTCAAGCACAATCTCGCTCCTTAAATCCTGCAAACTATCCAATGGCGGAACAGGAAAATAACCCTCTTTATGTCTTATCTTATAACCCAGATTTGGATCTTCCTCTCTTGCAGTATTCCATATACCCTCAGCAGAATCGACTTCATAATAAGCTATATTTGATTCAATTTTATACTTCACGTCATCCAAAATAAAAAATTCTAATTCAGGTCCAAAGTAAGCCGTATCTGCAATGCCTGTCGATTTTAAGAACTCTTCAGCCTTTTTAGCTACTTCTCTTGGGTGTCTCTCGTAAGGTTCCCTTGTAACAGGGTCTACTATCTCGCATATGATATTAAGAGTTCCGACCTCAGTAAACGGGTCAACAAATGCAGTGCTTGGGTCAGGAATAACCAACATATCACTTTCATTAATACTTTTCCAACCCCTAATAGAAGAACCATCAAACCCTATACCCTCTTCAAAAACTTCCTCAGTAATTGTATGGGCTGGAACACTGAAGTGCTGCCACGTGCCAAGTAAATCAACGAACCTAACGTCTACGATTTTAATGTCTTCTTCTTGAATCTTTTTTACTACATCTTCAGGTGTCATCATACTTACCTCCAAAAAATAGTTTTCTTTTTATAAGCAATATTTGTTCCTTTATTATCATAAAAAGCTTTATCCCTATAGCTATACATTGTTTAAACAATAACTTGAACTTTTGTTTACATTTTTGTAAACTTGCAAACAATGAGCAGTCAACAGATTAGCATCAAAGAAGGCTACCTAACAATTATACACGAAGCAAGCAAAATATTAAGTAAAAAGAACACGCTGAACGAATCATTAAAAGAAATTCTAAAAATTCTATACTCATACTGGGACGCTCCAATTTCCTTTATGGCGCTTTATGATGACCAAACAGGCAAGTTAAAAATAGTAGAAAGTTTTGGAATGACCAAGAAAGAGGCATCAAAAGGTATATTTAAAAAAGGAGAAGGGGTCGTTGGAAGTATTTTTAAAAATGAAGTGCCAGCTGTGATTTACGATATAAAGAGCAATCCAAAATATTTAAATAAAACACGAATAACAAAAAGGATAGGAAACGAACTTGTGTTTTTGGGCGTACCTATAAAGGTCGGTGGAGAAAAATTCGGCGTCTTATGCACCTACAAAGAGAAAACGCGAACATTTTCACATGATGATGCAATAAAGATGCTCTCAACACTTGCTACCCTAATTGGGCTAACAAAAAAGATGTACGAAAGAATGGAGGAAGAGCGCAAGTTCTGGCAAGAGGAAAAGGAGATTCTCTTAACGACAATCAGCAAAGAAGCAATAGCCCTAAACGATATTATAGGAGTATCAAATACCATATCAAACCTAAAGAAAATCTTACTCAAAGTGGCAGTGGCAGACTCAACAATTTTAATAACAGGAGAGAGTGGTACAGGAAAAAGTCTCATTGCAAAAACCATCCACAAGTTAAGCCCGAGGAGAGACAAGCCCTTCGCAACTATAAACTGTGCAGCAATACCAGAAAATCTATTAGAAAGTGAGCTTTTCGGATATGAAAAGGGAGCATTCACAGGCGCAACATCAAGAAAAAGGGGTAAATTCGAACTTGCAAACGGCGGAACGTTGTTTTTGGACGAGATTGGGGATATGCCTTTAAGCCTGCAGGCAAAACTGCTAAATGTACTTCAAGATAAGGAAATCTCAAGACTTGGAAGTGAGCTAACAATTCCAGTAAACGTTAGAATTATAGCAGCAACGAATAAAAATATAGAAAAATTGGTTGGCTTAGGGCATTTTAGAGAAGACCTTTACTATAGATTAAACGTCATACCCATACACGTTCCTTCACTAAGAGAAAGAAAGGAGGACATACCACTCTTAATTGATTATTTTCTAAAGAGATTTAATAAAGTTTACAAAAAGCGTATATCCATAAAAAAAGACGCAACGAGGGCAATGGTAGAATATAAATGGGGTGGAAACATTAGAGAGTTAGAAAATACAATTGAAAGATTGGTAATAATGAATGACGATGATATAAAACTGGACGATCTTCCAAATTACATTAAAGAAAATACAGCCGATATAGACATTCCGCAAGATAATGGACTAAAAGATGTGCCTATGACAATTGAGAACATAGAAAAACAACAAATCCAAGAAGCTTTAAAGAAAACTGGGTACGTGAAATCGAAGGCAGCACGACTTTTAGGATACACAATAAGACAATTAGACTACAGAATTAAAAAATACGGAATAAAAATTCAGAAATTGTAGATATAAGCTAAAATCTTGGCTATAGCCTCGTATAACTCCTCTGGTATTTCTTGATTTAAATTGAGTTTGTACAAACTTTCTGCAAGTTCAGAATCCCTTTCTATATGTATATCGTACTCCTCAGCAAGCCGTTCAATCTTATCAGCCAAGAAACCTCTGCCTTTAGCAACAACTTTCGGCGCATTATCCTCGCTCAGTTTATATCTCAATGCAACGGCCTTTTTATCCTCTTCCATCAGTATTGTCTTTTAATACTAAACAATCCTGTTAGGTTAAACGTTATCCAGAAACCTTTATCTAAGTGGGTTTCGTATTCACCATTTTCCTGTTCCTCAGGCGATCTTGTAAAGTAAAAATCCAAACCAATACCCCAGCAATCCTCCTGATACACAAAACCAAACTTTTTAGAAGGATAATAGGAGTAATGTAAACTCCTTTCAAGTGATGCATAAACGTAAAGCTTTTTCAAGGGATAAGCGTACACCTTTGAACTCACACTTTCGTCCATCAACTTGTAATTATCGTCTCTCGACATAGTATAGCCAACACTGAGTCCAACACCCTTGTTTCCTATGTTCAAATTCTCTGACGAATCAACAAACATATGCTTTTTTAAGAAGTAATGCGCCTGACTTGTCAGTTTCAGAAAATCAAATGGTTGAATTGTGGTCTCCTCATAAATCGGCGAATAGGGTGTATGGTAGGCCTTTGTAAAGTCGTAGTAAGCTGTAATTCTATTGTAGAAGATCTGCTTATACTGAGGCTTTCCATTGTCAATGAACTTCGCGGTCAGGATGTTCTCTAAGTCAAATGTAATCTTGCTTGTTTTTGAATAGGTGGATACAAAGTCCGAAAACCTCTGGGATCTCTCCGGTATGTACTGATAAGAAACCGTTGGCTTAATTGTGTGTTTGACACCAACAAAACCTGAAGTGTTGGTATTCAAGAAGATACCGTATAGAGCTGTGCTTACAGAGATGTTGTAGTCAGGAACGAACGCCCTACGTGAATACTTTTTGTTGTTTGGCGCATACTCCCAACGTGAGTACAATTCATGGGCACCGATTTTGGGCGTGATGCTGAAATGGTAAAGCTTAAAAGGGTAAGACAAAAATCCCGTCGAATCGGTATATATGCCTCTTGCCCCTTCAATTCTAAAGTCGTTCGATACAGTCTGCGTAAAGTCCAACGTTAAGTTCTTGTAAAGTTTCTTGTTTATCACACCAAATTTCACCACAGGCATCTTTTGAAGCGTTGCCCTGTTATTTTCATCCACCAAATCCTGATAGAACTGTGAATAAATAGACAGAAAATAGTCATTGTAGTTCACATAGTAGGATGCCGTCGATGTCGTATACCTGTCCGATGATGTCTCCAACTTGCTCATATCCAAAACCCTTAAGTTGTCCCTATTGTTAACAATATTCACATCGTAACTGAAATATCCGTATCTCCCAAAATCGGCATATTGATTGGCTCTCAAATTTACTCTTGTCTTCTTATGCGTAGAATCTAAATAAGGCACCTTTTCCTTAAAAACTGTAATATCCCAGTTGCCCTTTGAATACCTTGTCCAATAGAACCTGTACTGGCCCCTGATGCCGTTACCCTTTTTGGAGTAGGCAAAGGGATACAGCGTTATGTCTTGAGAAGGGCTAATGTTGATAAAAAACGGCTGGATGTACTTAAAGCCATCCGAAGACGACATGCCTATCTCAGGAAACAAGAAGCCTGTTCTTCTCTTTTTGTTCAAGCTCTTTCTAACAAAAGGCATAAAGAAAACTGGCACACCACGCGCCTTCAAAAGTACAGGATAGGCAAATAGGTAATCATCCTTCACAATGTATGTGTTTTTGGCATTTATCGTCCACTTTGGGTGGACACCCTTCTCATAATTAACAAACCCTGGACAATCACAACTTGTAATCGCACCATCTTTTACAAAGTACTTGTTTCTGCCGTATAAAACAACCTTCTTTGCCCTCAAATAGAGATGATTGCCTTTAACAAACATTACAGCATGTTCGATGTAACCCCTATACGTCGAGTAGTTGAGGATTGCATAGGTACCTTTAACCCAATTGCCAAAGGAGTCTTCCAAATACACATGACCCTTTGCTTCGGCAATGGAACTGTTGTCGTTGTAGCTGACCTTATTGGCTTTCAATACATAATTTGAGTCGTAAATCTTACAGTGACCATAGGCATAATATGTTGAAAGGTTTTTATTGTATGATAAATGGTCGGCTTCCATATGTATATTATCGCTTTTTGCAAAAGACGAAGTGGAAAAAAATAATATAGTAAGAGCAAATAAAATGGTTCTTAACCTTTTCACTTAGGAAAATATATTAAAAAAAACTCCCCATAGCAACAAATAAATTGAATTATGTATATAAACATTTATACTAACGGACGGAAAAGTAACAAGTTTTTTGACGGGAGGTTTAAACATGAGTAAAGCTTTGGGCTTCTCAGTAGGAGTTATAGCTGGAATAGGTGGTTTAGGTTTAGCCGGAATGAAACTATTTCAAACACAGATGGTAAAGGAAATCGAAAGCCCTAAGAGCTTCGAAGAGACGTGCGAGGCAATAGAAAGGGTTATTCCGGAATTTGGAAATGAGGGTTGGGGTTTCCCATTCGACAAATGGAACTTCTACAAGGTTTTCGAAGACAGGAACATTGATGTACCAAACGTAAAAAAACTCACTGTCTACTTTGTCTGCAACGCAAAATTGGCCGCAAAAGTTATAAACACAAACAATGCAATGGCTGGCATAATGCCATGTTCGTGGGCTGTAATGGAAAAAGCAGACGGTAGAACCTCCATAGCAAAAATGAATATAGGTCTCATGGCTAAAATTTTCACGGGGACAATTAAAGAAGCAATGGAAGAGGTAGAGTCCTACGAAAAGATGATGCTTGAAAAAATTTTCTCCTAAGAAAAAGCAGGGTCTTCAAGCCCTGCTTTCATTTATCTGTGATTTATAAAAACAGTTGCCTTAAAATCAAAAGGGTTTATAAGTTCCGTAAGTTCTACATTGGCAAACGAGCTTTCTTTTATGCTGCCCCCTTTAGCGTAAACCACACCATCTATCTCATAGGCACTTCTATAGCTCCTTGCCAAATAGTATCCTTGCAGATCATCGTTTTTACCATCTATTAAAACCTTTAAACCCTTACCTATAAACCCGTCATTTATCTCCTCCGTTATGGACGATGCTAAGTTTTCAGCCTCCATCAATCTTTCCTGCTTTACCTGTTCATCCATATCTTTATATCTGCTAAAAGACAACGTGCCTTCCTCGTGGTAGTACTTGAAAAATCCTGACCAATCAAGGCGTGCATTCTTTAAAAAATCCAAAAGTTCTTCAAAATCCGCATCCGTCTCCGTCGGGAAACCCACAATAAACGTTGACCTTATGGCAATGTTGGGAATCTTGTCCCTCAATTTTTGCAAAAGCTTCTCCATATCGGATCGTGTATACATCCTGCCCATATCCTTTAACACCTTATCCGATGCATGTTGGAAAGGCACGTCAAGGTAGTGGACAACCTTTTTGGAGCTCGCCATGAAATCGATCAATTCATTCGTTATAAAAGACGGATACGTGTACATTATCCTGATCCACTCAATCCCATCAACATTCTCTAACTCCTTTAAAAGCTCAACCAATTGGTTCTTTAATCCCCTCTCAAACATGTAAGCCGTTGTGTCCTGGGCAATTATGTAAAGCTCCTTAACCCCTTTTTCAGCAAGGACATTTGCTTCATCAACAAGCTCATCTATCGGTCTACTCTTAAACCCACCCTTGATCAGTGGTATGGCGCAGAACGTACAGCCGTTTGAGCATCCATCAGCAATCTTTAAATATCCAATGTGGGGCTTTTCCAAAAGCTCTCTGAACTCATAAAGCCTACTGCCATATACACCTCTTCCCAAGACCACTTCAGAGATCCTTTCAAGCTCATGCACGCCCAAAAAATCATCGACCTCGGGCAGCTCCTCCTTTAGCTCCTTTTTATATCTCTCATACAAACAGCCTGTGACAATAAGCTTTTTCAAGCCCTCTTTTTTCAGTTCTGCAAACTCCAAAATCGTGTCGATAGATTCCTCTTTGGCAGGTTCTATAAATCCGCATGTATTAACCAAAACAACATTGGCTTGGCCTAAGTCTTTAACAATCTCACATCCAACACTTTTCAGGATGCCAGCCATATACTCGCTGTCTGCCGTATTCTTAGGACAACCTAAACTTTCTATATAAATCCTATACCCTGCCATGACTAATCATTCTTCTCTTTTGAGCAGAAAGCATAGCTTTCCTCAGTCTAACAGATATTGGAGTCACCTCCACATACTCATCATCCTTTATAAAATTAACAGCCTTCTGCAAGTTCATCGGCATAACTGGCGCAAGTATGATGTTATCATCCCTACCTGCTGCTCTCATATTGGACAGCTTTTTCTCCTTTGTGGGATTGACATCCAAATCATTTTCTCTATTGTGTTCACCAATTATCATACCTTCGTAAACCTTATCTCCAGGCCTGATAAACAATCTGCCGCGTGGCTCAAGGTTAAATAAAGCATAGGCCGTCGCAACACCCTCTCTATCTGACACCAAAGAACCACTAAACCTACTCTTGATCTCTCCTGTAAATTCATCATAGCCTTCAAGGTAACTATTCATAATGCCCGTGCCTTTTGTGTCTGTTAAAAACTCATCCCTAAAACCAATGATAGCGCGCGTTGGCACAATAAACTCAAGCCGCACACGTCCTGAACCCTTATTTATAAGATTTATCAATTTGGCTTTTCTTGTTTGTAGCTTGCTCGTTACAACACCCATAAACTCCTCATTGCAGTCGATAAACAGATGCTCGATGGGCTCAAGAATTTTGCCGTTTTCTTTTTTAAGTATAACCTGTGGCCTGCCAACGGTTAGCTCAAACCCCTCCTTTCTCATGGCCTCAATCAGGATTACAAGTTGCAGCTCACCTCTTGCCTTCACAATAACTTTATCAGGGTTATCTGTTTCTTCAACCCTTATTGACACATTACGCTTCTCCTCAAGCCATAACCTATCCTTGATTCTGTTCATCTGCACAATAGAACCTTCCCTGCCAGCAAAGGGAGATGTGTTTATGCCAAACATCATAGAAACTGTAGGCTCATCTATTTTCATATCTGGCAGTGAATACGGATAATCCTTCCTCGTTAATGTATCACCGATTGTTATAGAAGGCACATCACCGGCAACAATGGCTATGTCTCCAGGTTCAACTTTATCAACACCCTTTAAAGCAAGTCCTTCATATACCTGAAGTTGAGCTATCTTAAAAGGAAATTTATCACCCTTTCTATTAATCAACATTAGTTCATCACTTTTTCTCAAAGGACTGTTCAAAACCTTGCCTATTGCAAGCCTACCAAGATAATCAGAGTAAGACACATCGCTTACCTGCATTTGTACAGGTTTACCGCTTTCAATCTCAGGAGGACTTACATTGTCTAAAATAGCCTCAAAAATGGGCGTAAGATCAGTGAAATCGTCGTTTAAGTCTTTCTTTACCTTACCTTCCTTTGCAACGCAATAAAAGTATCGAAAATCCAGCTGTTCTTCTTTAGCATCCAAATCTATAAACAAATCGTATATCTCATTCAAAACCTCATCTGGACGAGCATCCTTTCTATCAATTTTGTTTAGTATAACAATTATGGGCAGTTTTCTATTTAAAGCTTTTTTTACAACGAACCTCGTTTGCGGCAAAACACCCTCTGCGGCATCCACAAGCAATAATGCTCCATCTACCATTGACAAAGCTCTCTCCACCTCACCACCAAAATCGGCATGTCCAGGCGTATCAACGATATTTATTTTAACTCCTCCGAAATTTACAGCGCAGTTCTTGGCTCTTATCGTTATACCATGCTCACGCTCAAGGTCCATCGAGTCCAAAATCCTCTCTTGGACTACCTGATTCTCCCTAAACAGTCCACTCTGCTTGAGCATGGCATCCACAAGAGTGGTTTTACCATGATCCACATGCGCAATAATAGCCACATTCCTTATTTTTTCATTTTTGTCCATATGTACACCTATCCTTATTTATTTTATCTTCAGGTATTCAGTTTGGCAGTCTTTAAATATCCTTCTACAAGCTCATTAATCAATTCTTGCACAGAAACTATTTTATCAACACGATAAACATTTGCCCCTGCGAACGCAAAACCACCTGCAAATCTACCTTTTTGTGCATTAACCAAAGCCTGGGTAATACAATAAGGTGCGTGCTTATAATCGCATCCCTTCAAACACTGCCACAGACACTTAAACGGCTGCTTCTTGCCCTTCTCTACATCCTCTAAAAACTTATTCCTAATCGCCCTACCTGGCATACCAACAGGGCTTTTTATTATAACTACATCCTCTTTCTTAGCTTTAATATAAGCTTCCTTAAACTTTATGTCAGCATCGCATTCATGGGTTGCAACAAAGCGTGTTGCCATCTGAACGCCATCTACACCAACTTCATTCATAAAGTAGTATACATCTTCACCTGTGTATATGCCGCCTGCAGCCACAACAGGAACATCTTTAGCATACTTCTTTTCAAACGGCTTAACAGCTTCGATAACAGGCGGCGTTATTTTTTCAAGAGCAAAATTAGGGTCGTCTATCTGCTTTGGCTTAAAACCCAAATGACCACCGGCTTTTGGCCCCTCAACTATAACAATATCAGGAATATCTTTATAATGCCTATCCCAATATCTAAATATCAATGTCGTTGCTCGAGATGAAGATACAATCACACCAAACTTAGTTTTTGATCTCCTCAATTTTACATAAGGAATTTCCAAAGGCAGTCCCGCACCAGCAAAGATAATATCTGCACCAGTATCTATAGCAACCTCACACAATTCAAAGAACTCGCTCATTGCAACCATTATGTTGACACCTATGATACCACCATTTGCAATGTCTTTGGCTTTTAATATCTCATCTTTCAATGCCCTTCTGTCGGTGGCTTGGGGATTTTTCATAAACTCATCTTCATATATCATACCAATCTCGGCAGCAGAAATAACACCAATCGCACCGGTCTTGGCCACTGCTCCAGCAAGGCCAGATAGGGAAATGCCAACACCCATACCACCCTGAATTATGGGTATATTGGCTTTTAACTCTTGAATTTCCAAAGGAGGGATTTTATTCATGCCTCTCTCCCGCTACTTACAAATATATTTAACAAAAAGCTTATTATACTCATTAAAATTGATGCTGTAAAAGCAGCCCAAAAATTTGCAACATCAAATCCTCTAACGACCTGGGAAGTTATTAAAATCATAACTGTATTAATTACAAGCGTAAACATACCCATAGTCAAAATGTTTAGCGGCAAGGTTAAAACAAGCATAATGGGCTTTAAAGATGCATTCAAAAAACCTATTACTAGGCTTGCTATTACAAGTGAAAATATGCCACTAACAGCGGTACCTTTCACAATTAAAACAGCTATACCCAATGCTATCGTATTTATAGCCCACCTAACAAGAAAGTACATATCAAAAATTCACAAACAGAGCATCTCTAATCTTTAAAGCCAAATCCTTTAAAACATCCTTAGATATGCTTTCCCTTGCCTTTTCTGTAGCGTCAACATCACTTTGAGCACTAAAATCTTGGTAACTCTCAACTGTCTTGTTCTCAATAGTTTTACCCTCTGAATTTAGCAACCCCAATCTAACAACAACTGCGCACCTGTATCTGCTTGCAAAACCGGAAGAAGAGTAGGAAATCGGATTAACAGAGTATCCTGTAACCTCAACCTTTAAAACACCGTCCGACTGATCCATACTACCCACAACTGCTACCCTTCTATCCAAATCAAACACACTGACAAGATCGTTCTTCAAATATACCTGAAGATTGGGTTCTGTTGTGGAATTAACAACATTTGCAATAAAAAGTCTCTTTATGCCACCTGACAGTGAGTTATTCTGACCAACAAAACTATAGCTGCAACCATAAAGCACAAAAAACAGCAAAACTAAAGTAAACTTTTTCATTACTTAACCACAATATTCAAAAGCTTATCTTTAACAAATATCTTCTTAACAATCTCTTTTCCATCCACATGCCTTTTTATCTTAAGACTTTCAATAGCCTTTCCAAAAACCTCATCCTCGTTTGCTCCACGTTGGAATTCAATCGTATCCCTCAATTTACCATTGACTGTTATTGCAATAACAGCTACATCTTTAACTGTAGCTTTCTCATCATACTCAGGCCACTTCTCTTCTGCCAACAGAGTATTGTGCCCCATCAAACTCCACAATTCCTCTGCGATGTGTGGAACAATCGGATTCAATAATTTCAAAAGAATCTCCAGTGCTTTAGCGTAAAGCTTCTTCTCATCTTTCGTCCCTGGTTTAAAGTCGTATAAGTAGTTCACAAATTCCATGCAAGCTGCAATTGTTGTGTTAAAATGATATGCTTCAAAATCATCCGTCACTCGCTTTATCGTGTAGTTTATATGGTAATTCAAATCCCTCAACCTATCCGTGTTTATACTAACATCTCCGCTTCTTAAATCTTTGTAAGTGTAAATCAGTCTCCAAAGCCTATTTAAAAATCTATAAGCGCCTTCAACACCCTCATCAGACCACTCAAGGTCCTTTTCTGGTGGCGCTGCGAACAGTATAAACAATCTTGCTGTGTCAGCACCGTACTGATTGATTATGTCATCAGGGTCAACAACGTTACCCTTGGATTTGCTCATCTTCGCGCCGTCTTTTATGACCATACCCTGAGTGAGGAGTCTCTTGAACGGCTCTGTAGAATTCACATATCCCAAATCTCTCAAAACTTTTGTGAAATAGCGAGCATATAGCAGGTGCATTACGGCATGTTCAATACCACCAACATATTGATCAACATCCATCCAATACTCGACCTTTTCTTTATCGAATATGTCCTTATCGTATTTCGGCGAACAGTACCTCAAAAAGTACCAAGAAGACTCAATAAACGTATCAAATGTATCTGTTTCCCTCTTCGCATCGGCACCGCAGATGGGGCATTTTGTATTGACAAACGCATCAACCTTGGCAAGTGGTGAGCCACCCTCACCTGTGATCTCTACATTCTCAGGCAATTTCACGGGCAAATTCTCTATTTTCTCAGGCACAATACCGCAGTTTGGGCAGTAGATAACGGGTATAGGCGCACCCCAGTACCTTTGTCTTGAAACATTCCAATCCCTTAACCTGTATTGATAGCCTACACGAGCCAAGCCCTTCCCTTCAAGCCACTTAACGATTTCCCACTTGGCATTCTCATTGTCCATACCGTTAAACTGCTCTGAATTTACAAGCACTCCTGGCTCTGTATATGCCTCTTTCCACCCATCTGCGTTATCAGAAAGGCCCTCGGCATGGATAACCTTCTTTATCGGTAAATTGTACTTCTTTGCAAACTCAAAGTCCCTCTGATCATGGCCAGGAACAGCCATAACAACGCCTGTTCCGTACTCCATTAAGACGAAATTAGCAGCATAAAGCGGTACTTCCTGACCATTTACGGGATTTATTAGATAAACACCGGTAAATACGCCCTCTTTTTCTTTAGAGAAGTCCCTGCCCGCCTTGTTAAACTCTTTTGCAAAGGCTTCAACTTTATCCTTATATTCTTCACTAACAAGCTCTACCAATTTTGGATGATTAGGTGCAATACTGACAAAAGTAACACCAAACAATGTATCTGGACGTGTTGTAAAGACCTCTAAATAATCGTTCTTACCCTTGATTTTGAACTTTATAAAAGCACCCTTAGATTTTCCTATCCAATTCTTCTGCTGAACCAAAACACGCTCAGGCCACCCATCCTCAATAAGCTTCATATCATCAAGTAGTTGATCAGCATAATCTGTAATCTTCAAGAACCACTCGTCCATCTCTTTCTGGATAACCTCACTGCCGCATCTCCAGCATTTTCCATCTTCAACCTGCTCGTTGGCAAGAACAGTCTTACATGAAGGGCAATAGTTAACCGTGCTTTTAGAACGATAAACCATTCCTTTTTCAAGCATCTCAATAAATATTTTTTGCTCCCATTTGTAATAGTCAGAATCGCATGTAGCAACAAGCCTATCCCAATCATAAGAGAAACCTAATCTCTTAAGTTCCTTTATCATATAATCGATGTTCGAGTATGTCCACTTGGCTGGGTGTGTATTGTTATTTATTGCTGCGTTCTCAGCGGGCAATCCAAAAGCATCAAAACCCATAGGATGCAAGACGTTGTATCCCTGAGCCATCTTATAACGAGCTATAGCATCTCCTATAGAGTAGTTTCTCACATGCCCCATGTGAATTCTACCTGACGGATAAGGAAACATCTCAAGCTGATAAAACTTAGGCTTTTTATCGTCAAAATCCTTAGCTTTAAATACTTTTCTTTCTTCCCAAATCTTCTGCCACTTTATCTCAATCTCTGCTGGATTGTACTTTTCCAACTCTTTTCCTCCTCAAAAATTAATCTTCAAACACAGCTCCTTTAGACGCAGAACCAACCAATTTTGCATATCTCTTAAGCCATCCCGTATTGATCTTTGGTGGTTTGGGTCTGAAGTTCTCTCTTCTTTCTTCAATTGTCTCTCTATCCACAAGCAAATTCATACTTTTTTTCTCAACATCAAATTCAATTTTATCACCCTCCTCTATCAACCCAATCAATCCACCTCTTGCTGCCTCAGGTGATATATGTCCAACAGACAACCCTCTTGTCGCTCCAGAAAACCTTCCATCTGTTATTAAAGCCACATCCTTGTCAAGGCCCATGCCAGCTATGGCAGATGTGGGCTGCAACATCTCTTTCATGCCAGGCCCACCAGCAGGCCCCTCGTACCTTATCACAACAACATCGCCCTTGTGTATGTCTTTGGCAAAAATTGCCTTCAAAGCCTCTTCTTCGCTATCAAACACCCTTGCACGGCCCACAAACTTGTTCATCGATGTATCAACGCCAGATTGCTTCAATACTGCACCATCCGGTGCAAGGTTGCCCTTTAGGATCGTCAAACCACCCCTTGGATAGTAGGGCTTATCCAATGGTCTTATAACCTCATCTCTGTAAACGCGTGCATCTTTATAGTTTTCATAGATCATCTTACCCGTCACAGTTATACAATCCCTATTCAGTATACCCAATGGATCAAGCCTATTCAAAAGTGCCATCATGCCACCGGCCTCATCCAAATCCTGTAGGTGGTATGGACCAACAGGAGAAAACGCGCATAAGTCCGGCACCTTATCTGTCATCTTATCAAAATCATCAAGCGTCAAATCAACTTTGGCCTCATGGGCTATGGCTAAAAGGTGCAAAACCGTATTTGTAGAACAGCCCATTGCCATATCAGCTGCTATTGCATTCAAAAATGCTTCTTTTGTCATTATATCCCTTACCTTTATGCCTCTTTCCACAAGCTCCACAATCTTCATGCCTGCAATCTTGGCAAGTCTAACACGTGCAGCCATCGGTGCCGGAATTGTGCCGTTGCCGGGTAGGGAAAGCCCTAAAACCTCGCTTATACAGTTAATTGAGTTTGCAGAATACATACCAGAGCACGATCCACAAGACGGACAACCGGCCTCTTCTATCTTTTTAAGTTCTTCTTCTGTAATTGCACCACTCAAATATTTACCTACACCTTCAAATACCTGAGCTAAATCTATGTCTGTTCCGTTATACCTACCTGCAAGCATTGGGCCGCCGGAAATCATTATGGAAGGTATATTTACCCGTGCAGCAGCCATCATCATACCAGGAACAATCTTGTCACAGGCGGGCAGAATAACAAGCCCATCAACAGGATGGGCGTTAACCATTGTCTCAACAGAATCTGCTATCAACTCGCGTGATGGAAGCGAGTAGTGCATACCCAAATGGCCCATTGCTATTCCATCGTCAACACCAATGACGTTAAACTCTATTGGCGTTCCGCCAACCAAGTAAATTCCATATTTAACAGCTTCAACTAATTGCTGCATGTGAACGTGGCCTGGAACAATCGTGTTATATGAGTTAGCAATAGCAATTATCGGTCTATTCAGTTCGATATCCGTATAACCATCAGCTTTAAACAATGACCTGTGTGGTGCTCTTTCTGGCCCCCTCAACATCACATCACTTCTTCTTGCCATATCAACCCCCCCTAATTTTATTTATACAATCAGGCAATCTAACAATTTTATTGTCCTTGTCAACCATAACAGATTGTATTTCACCTTTAAACATCACATCATTAAAAGATTTAATCTCAAACGAAAGTTCTATACTTGCTCTTCTCAGTCTTTTAACGTCAACAAAAACGTCTAATTTATCACCAAGTCTTAAACTTTTCACATAATCTGCTTTCACCTGTTTAACTATTAAATATAGACCCCCTCTATGCAGCTTAAACAGGTCACAACCATGTTTCAAAAAAAATTCCTGCTTTGCCCTTTCACAATATTTTAAATAATTAGCATAATAAACAACGCCGCCAGCATCCGTATCATCATAGTAAACCCTCGTAGAATACGTGAGCTCAAACACCCTTTAAAGCCTCTCTTGCAAATTTCTTACTCAATTCAACGCCAGGTTGGTTAAATGGATCAACGCCTAAAACCTCACCAGCTTTAGCTGTGGCTATCATTAATGAAATAAGCAGATTACCCAAAGCAAATTCATCAGATTTTTTTATGTAAATATCAGACACTGGAAGGCCTTTGCTTTTCAGAGCCTTTTTCGTAGCTTCCTTCTCAATGTCCATCAATTTTCCCAGGCTTACACCATCAAACAGACCAAAACCGTGATCGTTTTCTGCTACAAAATCGCAGCATTCGGGCATATCAATAAATACAAAAGCCTTATCATCGGGCCCATCTTGATATAGTTGCAACTGGGAATGTTGGTCTGTAACACCCAAAGCCAAAACTGGCGTTTGACCCTTTCCATCCTTACCTAAGCTCTCAGCCCACAGTTGCCTAAACCACTCGCCAACCTTTAAAAGCCTATCCTTATAAGGGAAAACCACAAGCATGTTTTTGCCTTCTTTATAGTTGCCTATAGCAAAATCCACAAATTCATTGGGAAATGAAAAACCGTTTCTATAAGCCCTGACGCCGTTTTTTGCGCCTTCAACAAAAGCGTTTATATCAATATCAAAAAATTCAAGAGCAAGTAAACCAACAGTTGTAAATACACTGTATCTACCACCCACATCATCGGGTATATAGAACCTTTCTATGCCCAATTTTTCTCCCAAATTATCCAGAAAACTATTTTTAGAGGTTGAAATTACCACATTCTCAGGCTTCATCTTGCCTTTTTCCAAAAGTATAAAAAACTGTAATAGCGTTTCAGATGTCTTTCCACTTTTAGAAACTACATGGAAAAACGTTTTATCCAAATCCAGTGAAAAAACGAGCTTCAAACGCTCAGGATCGAGGTTGTCCAAAGCAAAGTAGTACTTACCACTCTCAAAATTGAAATAACTGCCCTTTAAAAAAGCCAAAGCGGCACTCGCAGGGAGTGCCGAACCACCAATGCCAACTTGGACAAAATTATCAAATTTTCTCTTTTTAAAGGAAAAATCTTTCAAAGAACTAATTAAATCCTTATCGCACAAACTACGTATAAAACCGTAATGCGCCGTGTATTTTAAGTCAAAGACACCCTTTCCGTCCCATTTAAAGGATATAATATCCTCTGCCAATTGAACCTCTTTTGCTTTCTTCATCACTTAACCCTGAATGCGCTTCCCAAAACCTCTTTGTTCTTGCGCATGTACATCTTTATCAGCTCTTCCCTTGCAGGCCCTAAATACTTTCTTGGGTCAAACTCTTTTGGCTTAGTCCACAAAATCTCCCTAACCTTTGCAGTCATAACAAGCCTTCCATCTGAGTCTATGTTTATCTTGCAAACGGCACTCTTTGCTGCCCTCCTCAACTGCTCTTCTGGCACACCAACTGCACCCTCCAAAGCTCCACCGTATTTGTTTATTATCTGAACGTATTCTTGCAACACGCTCGATGCACCGTGTAAAACAATAGGGAATCCAGGAATTCTTTTTTCCACCTCCTCCAAGATATCGAACCTCAATGGAGGTGGTTGCTCACCTGGTTTAACCTTAAATTTGTAAGCTCCATGGCTTGTACCAATGGCTATAGCCAAAGAATCGACTCCCGTCCTTTTTACAAAATCCTCAACATCATCAGGATTTGTATATATATTCTTTTCAGCTTGCACATCATCCTCAATACCGGCTAAAACACCTAATTCACCTTCAACGGTTACATCGTATTTATGGGCGTATTCAACAACTTTGGCTGTTAACTCAACATTCTCGTCATATGGTAAATGGCTACCGTCTATCATAACAGATGAAAACCCCATTTCTACACAACTTTTGCATAAATCGAAGCTATCACCGTGATCTAAATGCAAGGCTATTGGTATTTCCTTTAAGTTATTCTCGGTTGCTATCTCTTTCATCAACTCAACAGCTCCCTGAGCCATCCACCTTAAAAGCGTCTGGTTTGCATAGTTTCTTGCACCCTTTGACACTTGAAGTATCACAGGCGATTGAGTCAGTGTGCATGCCGTTATTATCGCCTGCAGTTGCTCCATGTTGTTAAAGTTATAAGCAGGAACTGCATACCCATTTTCCATAGCATCCTTAAACATTTCTTTAGTATTTACAAAACCCAACTCATTGTAATGAACCATCGCTCACCTCCATTAAGCCATTTTCTCCTTTATCAAGGACCTATTACCAACTACAAAGCGTTTCCCACCGAAATAATACTCAAAGGCTTGACCTTTTTCAAAAAGTTTATCCAATTTTTCTTTTAATCCAGCTTCATTCAGGCTAAATATCCTCTTTAAATCATCTTCCGTGCAAGGCCTAATGTTTATCAGCTTAATAATAGACCTCTCCACATCCTCGTAGAACTTGTCGTTTTCCTTGTTAAACCCACCAATCAAGTCTACCTCAACATCCAAATGTGCGCTCATGTACGTGTAAATGTCCATCATCTCTTTGTCGCTTAATTTCTCAACCCAATCATCGGCCGGCGGCCTGTCAACTGTCCCTATCTGAACCTTGAACGGCTTTATCTCTTTTATGGCTTGAACCAATGCCGTCACATCCTCATCGCTATCATTCACACCCTTTACAAACAACACCTCAAGCCACATCTTGCCTTTAAATGCCCTTGTGAAATCCTTTATACCCTCAATAATTTTTTCAAGTTTCAAACTACGATGGGGTCTGTTGACCTTTAAAAAACTCTCCTTCCTTGCACTGTCCAAACTAGGTATAACAACATCGGCTTCCATCAAATCGTTTTTTACGTCGTCCAAGTAAAGCAGACTGCCATTTGTCAAAACGCACGTCCTATAACCCTTACCCTTAACAAATCTGATTAGTTCGCCTATGTCTTTATTTAACGTTGGCTCACCACTGCCTGAAAACGTAACGTAGTCTATTTTACCAACCTTATCAATATTCTCCACAAACTCGCGCTTTATGGCTTCTGGATCGTAAAAGCTCTTCCTTTCCACCGTCAGATTCGTTGTCCTTCCTACCTCACAGTAAACACAGTTGTACGTGCAAGTTTTGTGGGGAATGATATTTATACCCAAACTCAAACCCAGCCTCCTTGAAGGCACAGGACCAAACAAAAACTCCATCTCCTATTCCCCCGACATTATTTCTTTCACAAACTCCAAAGGAACCTTTTCAAAATATACGTTAACTACATCGCAATTTAAATGCGTAATTTCAGATGGATCCATATCCAAAACCCTATATTTCTTCTTTAGATCATCGCTCAAGAATTTGAACTTATTAGCTAAAACAAAGAAATCCTTTCCAAAGTAATTGGCAAGCAAAGCAAGAGGAAAACTGCCAATCTTGTTAACAACACAATCCCTAAATACGGCATCTGCACCGATAAAAACAGCTTCCGCTTCATCCATTACAACAGAATAAGCTGCATCCTCAAAAAGAACAACATCAATACCCTCTGATATCAGCTCTTGTGCCAATGTTTCACCTTCCCTTGCCGGATGAGAGACGGAGACAAACACCCTTTTTGGTCTTATCAACTTCAGCGTCTCCAAAACGGTCCTCGAATAAGAGATCGTCGCAACCTTTCTATAACCTTTTAGCCTATCAACAGCCCTATTGACTGTATTTCTCTCCGCATCCAAGAACTCACCCTTCAGATTCAAAAGTTCACCTTCGTCCTCAGCCCTCAATATCCTACTGGCCACATTTAAAACAACGGCCATTGACGGCTGGCCTTCTATAATGTTTTCAATCAACCCACTGTAATCGTACTTGCCAAAGAGTTCAACACAACACTCTATCATCTTCAAAGCTATAGTATTGGATGATGACACTCTATCGCCTGCAAGACTTTGTAAAACCTCAACGCAATCCATAGTTGAATTTTAAACTTTTTATGACCATTTTCCACAAAAAACGGTGCATGAGTAACAAAAAACTTGACTTAAACAATAATTGTGAGTTAAAAATTAAGAAAGAATTTTGGAGGCAACGGATGAAACTAAATAAAAGTGCTATTATTACAATTGTTGTAGTTATGCTCTCAATTCAGATAAGTTACGCAGAAGGACAAAAGAAATTATCATCCAAAATAGTATCCCCAACATCTGGTGATGTGTGGCACGAGGGACAAACATACACAATAAAATGGAAGGGTTTTAAAGAAGGAATTATCTGTATAGCCGTTTTGATTGGTGGCCATTACGCAGGCATAATAAACTCCTGTAGCAACTGCGCACTCGAGGGAAAATTCAAGTGGAAAATACCAAAAGGATTTGTAACGGGTTTTGGTGAAAAAAAGGATGACTTTGTTAGAATAGCGATTTACTACGAGGACAACGAGAGTAACTGCACATACAGTAATTACTTTACCATATCCAAATGATTTTAAACCTTTACATTGATAAAAAATTTTTGATAAAATCTTTTCTGAAAGGGAGTTATGGAATGAGAAAGATCCTAAATCTCGGTGTTGTCCTTGTCTTAGCATTTGCAATTCTGACGGGATGCTCAAGTAAAAAGACTTCAAATGAAACGGTAAAGCTAAAAAGCAACGGTAAATTCGTTGTTCTGATCTTTGATAGCACAACGTGCCCCTATTGTAAAAAATTGCACAAGGATCTAAAGAATAGCGAAAAACTCAAAGAAGAGGAAAAAAAGACTGTTGTGTACACTATACACGTAAATGAAACTAATACTTACATTTTGCCTACCGCAAAGGGCGACATTAAACTGCAGACAGACGACCTAGCCCAGATGTACGGCTTCAGAGGTTCAACGCCGTTTATCGTGTTTTGTGCCAAGAATTTTAAACCTATACTCAGAATACCTGGTTACTTAAGACCCAATACTTTATCAAAGGTGTTCAAATACATAACATCGAGGGCGTATGAAACAATGAGTATAAATGAATACCTATCGACGCCATAGGGTGAGGATATGGAGTTTTTAATAGGCAGACAGGCGATTCTTGATAAAAACGGCAAAACGTTTGGTTATGAGCTTTTATACAGAGAAAATATAGCAAAGAATGTTTCACAAACGGATCTGGACGGAAATGCCGCCACAAGCAGGGTGATAGTAAATGCATTTATAAATATGGGTATAGACAAAATAGCTAAAAATGGCCGCGTATTCATAAATTTCACAAGGGATTTGCTTGTAGAGAGAGTTTACGAGATGCTGCCAAAGGAAAAAATAGTTGTTGAGGTGTTAGAGGACGTTGTTGCCGAAGATGAGATATTAAAGTCTTTGAAGAACGCAAAAGAGCAAGGCTACCTGATAGCGCTGGATGACTTTGTTTTCTTGGACCACCTCGAGGAAATGGTTAAGTTAGCAGACATCATAAAGGTAGATTTTTTAGAACTATCCAGGGATGAAATCAAAAAGCAGGTTGAGAAGTACAAAAAGTACAATCTAAAGCTGTTGGCTGAAAAGGTAGAAACAGAGGATGACTACAGGTTTGCCCTCAATCTGGGCTTTGAACTATTCCAAGGGTTTTACTTCACAAAACCCGTTATAGAAGCAAAGAAGGGATTGGCACCGTATCAGGCAAATATCGTCAAGGCATTAAGACTAATAAACGACCCAAACAGTGAAATCGAAGACATAATAGACCTAATAAGTGGAGATATATACCTAAACACCAAGCTTCTCGCTCTTGTAAACTCTCCATATTTTGGCTTAAGAACAAAAGTTAAAACAGTTAAAAAAGCTGTGTCACTCTTGGGTTTGAAGAAAACGAAAGAGTGGCTCAATGTGCTCATGGTATCAAAACTTGCAGAGGACAAGCCGCAGGAACTTGTAATTATTTCTACAGTTAGAGCAAAGTTTGCAGAACTATTGGCAAAACCTTTCAAATTGGAACCGGAAAATGCTTATTATATGGGTTTATTTTCCTTGATTGACTCAATTTTAGGTGTAAAATTAGAAGATGTTTTAAAGGAAATGAATTATTTAGATAATGATATAAAAGATGCCCTTTCGGGAGAACCAAACTCCTATCGGGAGCTCTTAGAGTTTATAATCCTGTATGAAAACGGTGACTTTTTGAGCGCTGAAGAAATAATAAAAAAGCATGAATTGAGTGATGAAAACATCAATAAATATTACTTAGAAGCTATAGAATTTGCAGATTCAATCTATTCCTTTTAGCTTTATCATAACTTGACAACAAAAAATTTTGCTGTTAGTATCAGTCTCGCGAGCGGAGAGGTGTCCGAGCCTGGCTGAAGGAGCACGATTGGAAATCGTGTGTAGGGTCACAAACTCTACCGCGGGTTCGAATCCCGCCCTCTCCGCCATTTTAATTATTATGATGGAAACCGCGCCCATAGCTCAGATGGATAGAGCACAAGATTGCGGTTCTTGGGGCCAGAGGTTCGAGTCCTCTTGGGCGCGCCAATTTCTTTTAGCGATGTCCACCTAAGTGGGCTTGTGCGACACACTCCCTGCCGAACCCCGCCAGGCCCGGAAGGGAGCAACGGTAAGTAGGGCTGTGTGAGCGTGCAATGTCCTGCTTATGGTGGGCATCGCTAAGGGAGATTGATATGTACAAGGTCCTTGCACGTAAATATAGACCATCAAAACTATCTGAGGTCGTAGGGCAGCCCGTTGCCGTTACAATTCTAAAAAACGCCATAGAAACAGGAAAGCTCCATCACGCTATACTGTTTTATGGCCCTATGGGAACAGGAAAGACCTCACTCGCAAGAATCGTTGCTAAATCCTTAAACTGTGACAAAGGTCCTACAACAGAACCATGTGGAACGTGTGAGGCTTGTCAGGCAATATCGTTAGGAAAAGACGTAGATGTAATCGAAATTGATGGCGCATCAAATAGGAAAATAGAAAATGCTCGTAATATTATAGAAAGTGTCAAATATCCACCGTTAAAGAGACGATTCAAGATATACATTATAGATGAAGTTCATATGTTCACACTCGAAGCTTTCAATGCCATGCTCAAAACCATTGAAGAGCCCCCACCTTATGTGAAATTTATCTTTGCTACAACAGCAATTGAAAAGGTGCCAGACACGATACTCTCACGATGTCAAATATTGTATCTAAAAAAAATTCCAGAGACTGAGATATCTAAAAAACTACTATTCATATCTCAATCAGAAAACATAAAAATAGAAGAAGACGCTATAGACTTAATAGCCTTTGCCAGTAATGGTTCACTTAGGGTAGCAGAAGGTTTCTTAGATAGATGCATATCATTTAAGCCCAATGAAATAATTACAAAAGATGATGCTTCAAAAGTAATCGGAGTCCCTACAAGAGAAATCGTTAAAGACTACATAAACGACATTTTGACTAATTCAGAAGAAGAGGCACTAAAAATAATTAATCAGCTATCTGAAAACTCTATAAATTTAGAAACCTTTAACAGAATCATTATAGAAGAATTGCTAAAGCAAAATATCTCTCTTGAAACAAAAACAGCTTTTCTAAACATATTTTATCAATCCCTCATAGACATAAAACAAAAGATAAATCCACAAGATGCATTAATTGTTGCGACCTACAAAGCAAAAGCGGCAACAAAGTTAGACAAAATAGAGAATCTAATAGAAAAAGTTCAAAGCGGCTCATTTACAGAAATCCCAAAAAAGTTAAAAAGCTCAGAAACAGAAAAGAAAAGTAGCTTACAAGAAAACCTAAATACAAATGGAAACAGCGAGTCAAAAGTTGACTTAATCTTAGAAACCTTTGGTGGAAAAATAATAAATATTGAAAAAATAAATGATTAGTATATAATTAAGTAGTTTGAGGAGGTAGCATGGCTAAGAATTTCGGTGGCATGGATTTAAATAGTTTAATGGCTCAAGCAAAAAAAATTCAAAAGCAGATTGCAGAAGCCCAGGAAAATGCTGCTAAAGAAACAGTAGAAGTATCTGTTGGCGGCGGCATGGTAACAGTTAAAGCAAACGGTCTTGGAGAGATAGTCAACATAAAAATATCAAAGGAAATCGTAGATCCAGATGATATAGAAACTCTCGAGGATTTAATATTATCTGGAGTAAACGAAGCGGTAAGAAAAGCCAAAGAGGCCATGGAAGAAAAAATATCTGCTTTAACTGGGGGTTTAAACATACCGGGTATGTTCTAAATGCAAAAATCTGAATTAGACGAAATAAATAGACTTTCCACATATCTATCAAAAATTCCTGGTATAGGTTTTAAGAGTGCTAGAAGGTACGCAATATGGTTAGGAGAACACAAAACGGAAGCTATTAATTTATTAGAGTCTTTAAATAGTTTAATTAAAAATGTAACGACGTGTAGTAAATGCTTTAATTTAACCACATCTAAAGACGGACTGTGCGAGATTTGCAAAGATTGTGAAAGAGATAAATCTACAATATGTGTTGTCCAAACTATAGAAAACTTAGTTGAAATAGAACAATCCAATGTATACAATGGGCTTTACTTAGTTTTGGGGGGAGTAATTTCAGCTCTATACGATACAGAAACCGTGCTAAAAAGAATAGATTATTTGAAAGAAAGAGTAAAAAAAGAAAAAATAAAGGAAGTAATTTTAGTTTTAAGCTCAACCTCAGAGGGCGACTTAACGGTACACTACATAAAGGACACTTTCAGGAACCTAAATGTCAAAATAAGCAAGGTGGCAAGCGGAATACCAATAGGTCAAGACATAAATTATGTAGACAAAAGAACTCTTATGGAGGCATTGAAATCAAGGATTTACATATAAACCAAAAATTATGGCTTGGGGGTTAGAAAAATGTCTAAGAAAATGGATATCAGATGGCACGGTAGAGCTGGCCAGGGGGCAGTTACAGCTGCAAAAACCTTAGCCGAGCTAATCTCACAGGAAGAGGGAATTTATGCTCAAGGGTTCGCCGTCTATGGCGCAGAGAAAAGGGGAGCGCCTGTTGTGGCATTCACAAGAGTTGATGAAAAACCCATTAGAGACCATTCAGAGTACATGGAGCCAGACATCGTCTTACTTTTAGACCCAACACTTATGGGTCTTGTTGATGTCAAAGAGGGATTAAAAAAATCTGGAAAAGTTATAGTAAACACAGCTTTTTCAAAGGAAGAGGTTATCAAAGAACTTGGGCTTGAAGGTTATGAAGTATACGTCGTAGATGCAAACAGAATAAGTATGGAAACATTAGGAAGAGCTATACCAAACACTCCTATGATTGGAGCTTTAGCAAAAGCTACAGGCTTATTTACAAAAAATGGGGTTTCAAATGGAGTTGTAGAACTTTTAAAGGAAACAGGAAAGTTTCCTGAAAAAATAATCGAAGGAAATAGAAAGGCTATAGAGTTAGCTTTCGAGGAGGTAAAATAAATGGCTGAAAAACTTCTCAATTGGGATGAAGTTCTAATAGGTGGGACAATAAAAGACCCTGGAAATTCAAAACAGTATGAAACCGGTTCTTGGAGAGTTGAAAGACCTGTATGGAATCCAGATACATGCATCCAATGTATGTTCTGTTGGGTATATTGCCCAGATAGTGCAATAAAAGTGGACGAAAATGGTAAGATGATAGGCATAGATTACACATATTGCAAGGGATGCGGAATATGTGTTGAGCAGTGTCCTACAAAGCCTAAATCTTTAAAGATGATATTAGAGGCTCAGGCAAAGGGTAAAACAGAGGATGAGTTAAGAAAAGAAGTCTTTTCAAGTGAAAAATAGGAGGAAATAAATGGGAAAAAAAGTAGCATTGACAGGAAATGAGGCTGCTGCCCATGCAATAAGGCAAATCAATCCAGATGTTATAGCAGCTTTCCCAATAACACCGTCTACACCAATCCCTCAAACTGTAGCTCAATTTATAGCAGACGGTGAGATGGACACAGAATTAGTAACTGTAGAATCAGAACACTCTGCAATGAGTGCATGTATCGGCGCTGCTGCAGCCGGTGGCCGTGTTATGACAGCAACAAGCGCAAATGGTTATGCTTTAATGTGGGAAATGCTCTACATAGCAAGCGGTATGAGACTACCCATTGTTATGGCAGTTGTGGCAAGGGCACTTTCATCACCTCTAAACATCCACGGTGACCATTCGGATATAATGGGTGGTAGAGATACAGGATGGATTCAGTTGATTTCAGAAAACTCTCAAGAAGCCTATGACAATATCATTCAGGCAGTCAAGATAGCGGAAAATAAAAATGTTATGACACCTGCTTTGGTGGCACAAGACGGCTTTAACACATCTCATGCAATCGAAATTTGGGAGTTAGAAGACGATCAAAAGGTTAAAGAGTTTATCGGCGAATATGAGCCGTTATATCCTATGCTCAACACAGATGAACCTGTAACGCATGGTGCTTGGGCTCCTCCAAACTGGTACTTTGAGCACAAAATAAGCCAATTAAAAGGATTGCTTGATTCAAAAGATGTAGTGGAAAAAGTTGGCAAAGAGTTTGGAGAAGCTTTTGGCAGACATTACGGGCTGTACGAAACTTACAAATTGGATGGTGCAGAATACGTAATCGTAGCTGCAGGCTCTGTTTGTGGAACCGCAAAAGACGTAATTGATGATTTAAGGGAAAATGGCGTAAAAGTAGGGTTATTAAAAATCAGGCTCTTTAGACCTTTCCCATATAAAGAACTTGCTGAAACTCTACAATCCGCTAAAGCAATTGCTGTGCTTGATAGGGTTTCACCGGCAGGAGCACAAGGAGGTCCACTATTCACGGAAATCAGAAGTGCATTGTATGATACATCTTCAAGAGCCCCAGTGATTAACTACACATATGGCTTAGGTGGTAGAGACACACAACCCAGGCACATAAACTCTGTATTTGAAACACTAAAGAGAATCGTCGAAACAGGAAAAGTTGAGAAACAATTTGACTGCTTGAACTTAAGGGGAGAATGGAGGTAAAATATGGCTCTGTTAAATGAATTAGCAAAGAAAAAAGAAGGATTAGTTAGTGGACATAGATTATGCCCTGGATGCACCCATCCAGTAATAATGAGGCAGGTGTTTGCAGCCGCAGATACAGATAAATATGACATAATAATTGCTGCCGCTACAGGGTGTTTCGAGGTCTCCTCAGGATTATATCCATACACAAGTTGGAACGTTCCGTGGATACATACTGCTTTCGAAAATGCTGCAAGTACAATTAGCGGTATAGAAGCAATGTATAAAGTTTGGAAAAGAAAAGGCAGAACCAATAAGGATGTAAGATTTATAGCACTTGCAAGTGACGGTGGAACATACGACATCGGACTTCAGGCTTTATCCGGAGCAATAGAGAGGGGACATCAGTTTTTATATATCTGTAATGACAACAACGCATACCAGAATACAGGAAACCAGAGGTCTTCTGCTACACCATTTGGCGGCTCAACAACCACATCTCCAAACGGTAAGGTTAAATTCGGCAAAGAACAACCAAGAAAAGACATTGTAAGCGTCATCGAAGGACATCATTTACCCTACACGGCGCAGGCTTCTCCATCAAACTGGAGAGACTTAATGAATAAAGTCAAAAAAGCACTTGACGTAAACGGACCAACATATCTCAATATCATCGAGCCTTGTACAACCGGTTGGGGATTTCCACCAAATATGGCAATAGAAATAGCCCAGCTTGCAGTGGATACATGCGTCTGGCCATTGTATGAGGTAATAAACGGCAAGGTCGTGATTAACTACAAACCAAAGAAAAAACTGCCTGTAACAGAGTATCTGAAACCACAAAAGAGATTTGCTCATCTGTTCAAGAAAGGTAACGAATACCTGATTGAAGAGTTCCAGAGACAAGTTGATGCCCACTGGGAGTGGTTATTAAAAAGAGAGGAGTGCGGCATCGAGTACGGGGCAACAAAAGAAGAGTAAAACTCGGCGGCTTTATGCCGCCTTTTTTATTCAACTAAATGACACGCCAAAACTTCACCCACAAGGTAGAGTGAACCTGCAATAACAACATTCTTAAATTCCGATGTTAAGAGTTGATTTAATGCTTTGTTTACGCTTTCAAAAACCCTTATCTCTCCATTGAAATTTTCACGCCTCAAAAAATCCTCTATCTCATAAGGGTCAACACCGAGCTTATTTTTTATACCTACAGGACAGATACACTCAAAACCATCCATAATTTGCCTCAAGCCCTCTTTCCACCTCTTTGTTGTCAGGCTTGAGAAAACAAGAACACTGTTGTTACCAAAAACGCCCTCTCTTTCAAGCAATTTCTTCAAATTAACCGTACCAGCTACATTGTGGGCACCGTCCAAAACCACCGTTTTGTCATTCACTTTCAAAACTTGAAATCTGCCAGGCCAAAAGCTCCTTTTTATGGCAACGTATCTCAAGCCAAACCCATATTCTTCGTTCAAAACATCTATAGCAAGGAGCGTTACGGCTATATTGTCCATATTCACAGCATTTTTGACGCTTAAACCCTGCGCCTTTTTCAAATACCCATTATCAACAATGTAAACGGGGACCTTAACGTCTCTTTTGATTACATCCACAACTCTATCATCGTTCCTTGACACAACACCCAATCGTTTTATTATCTTCGACTTTGTAAGCGCTATATCTTCAATCGTTTTCCCCAGATGCTCCTCATGATCAAGGGAAATGGATGTTAGAACGCTCAAAATCGGATCAACGACGTTTGTCGCATCAAACTCTCCGCCCATGCCCACTTCCAACACGGCTACGTCGACACCAAAATCCCTAAACACCAAAAAGGCAAGCACCGTTAGAAACTCAAAGTACGTTAACCCTTCAAAATTTATGCCCTGTATGAACTTCGCATATTCAAGCAAAGTGGAAAAATCAACGGGTCTATTGTTTATTCTGATCCTCTCATTGGGCAAAATTAGATGCGGCGATGTGTACGTGCCGCACACATACCCACTTGAAACAAAACAGTCTGTTAAATACTGACATACACTCCCTTTGCCGTTTGTACCGCTAACCAAGATGGATTTAAAACAGTCTTGGGGGTTGCCAATTTTCAAACAAAAGGCCTTGATCCTATCCAGCGTCAAATCCATCGAATACGGATCGAGGCTATTGAGAATATTGTTAAACTCCCTATAGGCTTCAATCTCATTCATCTTTTAAGGCTATAGCAGTGGCATACAACCTTGAGTGTGATATGGAGATCTTCACATTGCTCAACTTCCCTTTCACAAAAACACATGGTCTCCCACTGCTCCCATTCACTATCTCTATGTCTAAAAAACCAATTTTACCGTCAAATACCTTTATCACAGCCTCTTTTGAGCAAAACCTACCTGTCAAGCACGGATAGGGGTTACTTTTAGAAAAACAATAGTCTATCTCTCTTTTCTTGAATACCCTATCCAAAAACCTCTCGCCCCACCTCTTGTGCGCACCCTTTATCCGCTCGATCTCTTCAATGTCTATACCAACTTCCATCTCACCTCTTGAATTAGCTGCCTCATTAAGCGTATCGCCTCTTTTAGTCCTACAAAAACACTTTTAGCTATGATACTGTGGCCAATGTTTAACTCCTCGATCTCCCCAATTGCAGCCACAGGCTTTACATTCTCATAGGTTAAGCCGTGTCCGGCATGCACATGCAATCCCAAAGATTTAGCGTATTTACAGGCATTAACAAGCTTTTCAAGCTCTATCTCCCTTTCCCTGCCGGGTTTTGCGTTGGCATAGCTGCCCGTGTGGAACTCAACGGCGTCTGCACCAGCGTTTTTTGCCTCATCAACCTGCCACTCTAAAGGATCGATAAACAGACTCACAATAATACCACTGTCTTTGAGCCTCTTCACAACCTTTTTCACTCTGTCAAAATTCGCAGCAACATCCAACCCGCCCTCGGTTGTTATCTCCTGCCTATTTTCAGGCACAATTGTCGCCTGACGTGGTTTAACATCCAATGCAATCTTCACAATATCCTCATTCAAGCTCATCTCTAAATTCAGCGGTATCTTTATAACACTTTTGATCTGATAAACATCGCTGTCCTGAATATGACGCCTATCCTCTCTCAAATGCACCGTGATACCATCCACTAAAGCCTCTTGGGCAAGCAGAGCAGCATAGACCGGCTCGGGCTCAACGGTTCTCCGTGCCTGTCTAATCGTAGCCACATGGTCTATGTTCACACCAAGCCTCATCTTCACACCCCCACCCTGTTTAATATTCTTTCAACGATCTCAGTAACCGGTTTTTTTGCATCAACTACAAGCGTATCTTTGGGTCTCTCAAGATCACTCTTCTGTTTAACAAATATCTCATACCTTCCATCTGAAGCACTTTTCTCCTTCTCCCTTTCCCTAAAATGCTCCAAAGCTGTACTTTCGTCAACATCCAAAAATACAACCAAAGGCTTTATACCAATCCTCTTAAACCTCTCAAAAACCTTATCCCTTTGCCATTTCTTTATAAAAGTGGCGTCCAAAACAACATTTTTTCCTTCCCTTGCAAAGCCATAAGCCCGATCGATGATTTCATCATATACCTTCCTTGTCATCTCTTCACTGTATATGCCATGCTTGTAATCCGATAGGTCCTTATCGTACACACCCATGCCTGCAAGCTGCTTTCTCACTTCATCCGATGAAATAACCACAAAACCCATTTTTCTTTGCAACTCCTTAGCCACTGTTGTCTTACCGCTGCCTGTCAAACCACTTAATACAACAACCTTAGGTTTATATTCAGAAGGCAAATATCCAAAAGCAAGGTCAAAGTACCTGTTTGCCTCTTTCTTATTGCTTTGAAAGAACGCAATCTTGCCTCTCACATAGGCCCTGTAAATCTTGTAAAAATCCACTATCCTTTCTAAATCTGCATCTTTAGAAAACTCAACATACTTTTTAAAAAACAGACTTGACAGGTCATACCTTGAGTAATTCTCTAAATCCATAA
>JALTCA010000041.1:0-2611 GCA_027008245.1 Desulfurellales bacterium | reverse complement strand
TAAAGTTAGTTACAACGGGTTTTAAGAAATTGGCAACAGGGTTTATCCAATTTAGCAGTGCAAAAAGCTCTATTATGACATTTGCAATGATAATAATGGGGAACGCAATGTAAACAAATTCTTTTAGCCTAATCCATGTTTGCTTTAAAATTATACGCATTACTGGTTTTCTGTATCTGGGCATTTCCATTATGAGCCCGGATGGTGTTCCCTTCATAAATTTGTTCAGGATGCGCCCGACGATTACAATAAGAATGAAATCTAATACGTAGATGATGAATGCATATACTGGCCCTAAGAATGCGGCAACCAATCCCAATATAATAACGGTCCGTGCCGAGCAGGGAACAAGTGTTGCAAGTATTGCTGCGAGGAATCTATCTCTATCGCGTTCCATAATTCTTGTCCCAAGGACCGCTGGAACATTACATCCGAACCCTTCGATTAACGGCATAAATGCTTTGCCGTGAAGGCCCATCTTGTGCATTAGGTTGTCTGTTAAAAATGCAATTCGAGCCAGATATCCGCTGTCTTCTAAGAATGCAAGAAGTAGGTAGAATGGTGCAATGTAAGGAAGTACTATACCTATTCCAGCGATTACTCCCTCCATTACGCCATCCCAGAGGATTTTATCCCAGAATGGGGGAAGTGGTATTCTCATAAATGCAGGTTTGAATGCCTCAAGCCAATTACTTAAGAGATCCGAAAAGTAACTTCCAAATTTAAACACTGTATAAAATATACCTATTGTAACAAGGATGAAGAATACATATCCCCAGAATTTGTCCAATGCGATTTTATCGAACCAGTCTCCTATACTGGCTTTTACTATATATCTTCTCGTGATAACAGATTCTGCAATACGTGATGCGATGGCATATCTCTCTGATATTATTACTGTTTCAGCATCTTCTCCGTGTATTTCCTTGAGTTCTTCCTGCAGTTTTTTAACTGTAGAAAGTATTTCTGGATCGTTTACTTCTTTTTTTATTAGAGGGTCATTTTCCAACAGTTTTATTGCAGTAAATCGATATGGGTATGAAAGCGTTATATTTTTGCTTTTTAGTTTTTCAACAAGGATTTCAATTCTTGATTCTACTTCTTTACCGTACTTTATATGGGGAACTTTTTTCTCTTCAGAAAGTAATGTGTCTTTTATTACTTTAAATAAATCTTTCAGTCCCTTGTTTTGAACTGCAATTGTCTTAACCACTGGTGCATCGAGCAATTTAGAAAGCTTATCTTCATCTATATGGAGTCCTTTATTTTCTAATATGTCGTACTGGTTTAATGCAACTACAAGGGGTACTTCAAGCTCGATTAGCTGTAAAGTAAAGAATAAGTTCCTTTCTAAATTGGATGCATCTACTACGTTTACAACGAGGTCTGGATGTTCCTTTGCAATGAATTCTCTGGAAACAATTTCTTCTTCTGAGTACGTGGAAAGTGAATATATTCCGGGTAAATCAACAATGTGGACTTTAATTCCTTCTTGCTCAAGAAAACCTTCTGCTTTTTCTACAGTTTTTCCTGGCCAGTTGCCTATAATCTGGTTACCGCCAGTTAACTGGTTGAATATTACACTTTTACCTACGTTTGCATTGCCTGCAAGGGCGACGGTAAATTCCTTTTTATTCATATACTACCTTCACAAGGATTTTTGATGCAATCCCTCTGCCTATTGCAAGATGGGAACCCATTACAGATACTTCTACTGGGCCTATTCTCGAATTTCTCATAACTGTTGCAATTTGCCCGGGGACAAGTCCCATTTCCTGCAGCCTTCTTACAAAGTTATAACCTCCAGAGAAGCTTACAATTTTTACCCTCGTGTTTTCTGGTACATTTGCCAGAGGTATTATTTCATTAAACATTGTCCACCTCATTTCTTTTTCAAAGTTAGTTAAGCCTAAGTTAGTATATTAAATAGCGTCCAAAAGTCAAGCGTTGCCTTTTTAAAAATTTTTAGTCCTGTCCTCGAAAAAACCTTTGTTTGTGTTGAACTCGAATTCTTAATGAGGGACTTTTTTAGGATTTTTAAGAATTAAATGTTGAAATAGCTACTTTTTGGGTTATAATATATTAAAAAGTTCATTAAGTGCGCATTGTTTGGCGAAAAATTCGATTTAGTTTAGCGTATTTGTTCTTGACAGATTTTGAAAAAGATTTATAATAAAACTAAAATGATTTTAAAAAAGAAAGGGGTGTAGGCAATGCTTGACGAAAAGATGAAAAAGGCTTTAACAGATCAGGTGAACGAAGAGTTTTATTCTGCTTATCTCTACTTATCGATGTCTGCTTATTTTAGCAAGATTGGATTAAAAGGTTTTGCAAATTGGATGATGGTTCAGTACAAAGAAGAAGTTGACCACGGGATGAAGATGTTTAATTATATTTTATCAAGAGGTGAGGAGGTAAAATTGCAGGCAATAAAAGAACCTCCAAGTGAATGGGAATCTCCATTGCAGGTATTTGAAGAAACACTAAAGCACGAGCAGCACATTACTGAGCGTATTAATTATTTGATTGATATTGCAGAAGAAGTGAAAGACAGAGCAACGTATAATTTCCTCCAGTGGTTTATTGATGAACAGGTAGAAGAAGAGGAAAA
>JALTCA010000040.1:0-8652 GCA_027008245.1 Desulfurellales bacterium | reverse complement strand
ATCTTTGTGTTGATAAGCCATCTCTATGGCCTTTTCCAAGTTATCTAAAATCACCAAGAATTCCCTAATTATAGAGTGCTTTGTAGCTTCTTTTGTTTCTTCAATCTCCTTTTGCATGCGTTTTCTGTAATTATCAAAATCCGCAAGCAATCTTAAGTAATCGTTTTTTAATTTATTATAATCATCTTGAAGTTTTTCAAACTCTGTACTCTCATTTTGATTATCCGAGCTATTTGTTTCTTTTTTCTCTTCGTCTTGCTCAATCTTTATTTCTCTATTTTTTACTTCTTCCTTGTCAGACATTTTTAACCCCCTTGATTGATAATATCATTTATTTTTTTCTTTGCAGATTCAATAATATTAAGCATCTCTGGATAATCCATGTTTATTGGACCCATTATCCCGACAACGCCAATATTTATGTTGTTGTATTGATAGCTTGATGATATAAAACCAAGTTCATTTAAATCTTCAATAGGCAGTTCATCACCAATAAGTATTATTCTCTCGTTGTTCATTACATTTTTTATCAGCTCTAATAGTTTCTTTTTGTCTTCTAATGTTTTAACCAACTTTTTTAGTTTTTGAAGGTCGTCCTTTAGCTGTGGATATTTGAATATGTTTTCTATGCCATCAATCATTATTTTTGGTTTTTTAGTTTCGGCTAATAGTTTATTCACAAGACTATCGCATGTTTCTTTTTTGTTTAGGATATACGTTCTCAAATCTTCATTAATTTCTTCTAATGTGTAACCTGAGTATTTATTTGTTATATATTCCGAAAAGTCCTTAAGCTCACTATCTTTTAAGTCCTTTTCTAATGAAATAATCTTTGTTTCCATTATATTGCTATCTGAAAGAAGTATTGTAAGAACTTTTCCCTCACCAATTTTTATAAATTGAAGGTTTTTTATTTTTGTTTTAGAAAAATCAGGTAAACTTAAAACGCTTATTTGTTCGCTTAAATTAGAAACCGTATCTAAAATTGCGTTCATTTTCTCATCAAATGTTGTTAGAGCGTTTATTATTGGTATATGTTCAAATTCTTTCCTTATTTTTGGGTTAAAATTCTCAAGTATCATATCAAGGTAGAACTTTATACCCTTAGGTGTTGGAATTTTTCCTCCAGATGTGTGTGTATGCATCAGGTATCCCGATTCCTCTAAATCTAACATGACATTTCTCATTGTTGCCGGTGAAAAGTTTAAATTATATCTTCTTGTTAATATTCTCGAACCTGCCGGTTGTTTATTCTTTATATAGTTGTCAACTATCACACTTAGCACCAAAACTTTTCTTTCATCTAAGGTCATTAGCACTCACCTCACTTGTCTGCTAACACAATAGTCAATTTTTGTCATTTGTCAAGTTTTAAAGCAACAAAAAATCCGTATTTCTTTACATTTATTTATTTGTTAAATTAAGTTTTATTTGATATAATTTTTAGGTAAGAAAGGTTGATAATAACGTACAACTTTTTTGAAAGGTAATTTTTATGGTTCGTAAAGCAGCGGTGGTGTTTGAGAATGCACATAGCGGTTTTAAAATTATAAACAAGTTAAGGAACAGAGGTTATAAGGTAGTAAGCTTTAAACCCAATAACTTTGTTTTAAGTAGGGCTGGAGATCCGGATATTGTTGTCTTGGATATGTCTACTAATCACAAAAAATGGAATGGTTTAATAGAAGAGATTAAAGATATGGATACAACTATAATCGCCATAAGTAACAGAAGAACAGAGAATTTCTTTGAAAAATTTCCCCAAATAAAGTTTATTGTAAATCATGTAAATGACATAGATGGTCTATTAAACCAAAATATAGATGTGAAATTCGAATTTCCTGTCTGTAGCATAAATGATATGGATAACAAGGTTGAAAATGGTAAAGATTTAATAGTTTTTGTAGTTGATGGACTTGATAATACTAGTATCTTAAATAATGAGAAAATCTTTAAGGACATTTACGGTAATTTAAAAAGAAGAGATGAGTTTTTTGTTGTGCCGAATTTTGGTTTTGTAATTGTTCCTTCAAATCAGGGCGATTTCTTAGGAATTGAGTCTTTGAGGAAAAAGATTGATGAATTTATTTCAGCGGCTTTTAAAGATAGAGAGGGCGTTGAGTTTTTAGGTTCTAATATTTATAAAAAAGGGGAAAGTCTACACGCTTTTAGTGGTATTTTGCCTAAGAAAAGTAAAAAAGGCATATCCATAGATTTAAAGGTCAATGAGATTAAAGATTTTAAAGTCGATAAAGATGTGTTGGATAAATGTGATTCTAACACCCTGTTTTTAGCTGCGAAGCTGCTCAATAGAGAATTAATTGCCAATCTATGGCTTTCTGAAGAGTATAGAAAATACGTTGATGCGTTTATAGATGTAGGCACTGCTAGGATTATATCTAAACTAAAGGGTAAAATGAGCAAAGAAGGACTGAAAGAGGCAAGAGAGGAACTATTTAATAAAGTTTCTATAATTCTTTCCAATAAGAGAAAGATTTCTAAGGAATCTTTTTATAATTCTATAAACGATGAAGACCAGCTTATGAGTTTGCCTGAGGTTCAGAGAACTATTGTAATGCTTATAAATGAGGATGCTCCTTTTAGCAGGATAGTCAAAGAGATTGAAAAGGATCCAGCTATAACATCTAAAATACTTAAATTTGCAAATTCTGTATTTTATGGCCTGAGAAAAGAAGTTAGAAGTATTAATAAAGCTGCTATTATTTTGGGCACTGAAGAGTTGTTGGGCATGGCACTTAGCATTTCTTACTTGTCCTCGTCTGTGTCAATTTATACTAAAAGGTTGTACAAATACTCAATAGCTACGCTTGCTATTGCTAAATATATTGAATCTTTAGCTTCCATTTCTACTGGGGCTACTTTGGGCTCTGTAGTGCATGTAATTGGTGATATGTTTTATGCTCAGCATTTTCCTGATATGTTTATGAATGTGATAAAGGGAATAAGAAGCGGCTTAAATTATGAGATTTCTCAACTCAAGGTTCTTCCGGCACCTTCGGAAGATTTAGGTGAATTTCTGGCTAAAAAGTGGAATTTCCCAAAAAGGGCTGTAAATGTTATAAAATATTGCCTCTATCCAAAACGAGCTGGCATTGACACCACTGTTCATCTTGTTCATGCGTCCAGTATTTTAGCTAAAAGCTTCGGGTATTTTTTCGGAGATTATTCAAAGGATGACCTTAATTACCACACTTATTCTCTGTTTTTGAAAAAGTTTAATATAAATCTGCTAAATTTTTTTGATAAATACGATGAGATTAAAGAGAAAATTAACGAGATGATGTTTATTTTATCATGAAAGAAAAGAATATTCTAAGATTGATAGATAATTTATCTAAATTTAAGGAAGAACTCCTATCGAACTTAGGAGATTTAAGTGAACTGTTTGCCAAAACATTTAAAAATAAAAATGAATTGTATGAAGGTGTGGCTAAGGGTCTTTTAAAATTTGGCGCTGTTTTTGTATGCATAGTTGATATCAAAGGCAATATTGTTTTTTCTTATCCAAAAAGTGATGCAAGGAGTTCGCTGTTAGTGATTGACCCAAAAGCTACGTTGCTCAATATTAAATCACTATTTAATATTCAAAACGCCGATTACATGTTAAAAGAGCCTTTTGGTTGTAGGAACGATTTGTTTTGCGTGGTAGTTTTTTCAAAAAAGGTGAAGAGCCATGAACTTCCTTTGGCAAATATTTTGATTAAACATTTTAATAGTTTGTTATGTTTTAACACTACAAGCGATAAACAGCAGAAAATAATATCCGCAACGTTAAAGCTTTTGTATAATTTAGACAGGGATACATATATGCACTCATACAGGGTAAAATTGTACGCTTATGAAATAGCTAAAATTTTTGGTTTAGATGAGAGAAGTACGGAAAAGATTAAAACAGCCTCGATGCTGCATGACTTCGGAAAATTATTTATACCTGTTGATATACTAAAAAAACCGGGTAGGTTAACCAAGATGGAATTTGAAATTGTCAAAAGACACTCTATAAAGGGGTATGAGTATTTAAGACTGTTTGGACTAGAAGATGAAGAAATACTTGAAGTTGTTAAATATCATCATGAAAAATTGGATGGTAGTGGATATCCTGAAGGTAAAATAAAATTAAGTAACTTGTGTTGGATTGTACAGTCTGCAGATATTCTTGATGCCATACAATCTTCAAGATCTTATAAGAACTCATTGGGTATAAAATTTTTAGTGGATGAAATTGAAGGACTAAGAGAGGTTTTGCCAGATAACGTAATTGATGCTACCTTAAAGTTTATTAACTCAGATAAATTCTATTTGTGTAGAAAAAGGATAAAAAGTAAAAAAGGTGTAATTATGCAATCTTTTGAACTCTTGGATAATCATGAAGCTGTAAACAAATTAAAAGATGAAAATATGGGCTTAAAAAGAGAGGTTAATCTATATAAAAAGATAATTCAAAAAGAGACAAAAATTATTGAATCCTTCAAGGATACTCTCAAGAAAAATAGTAACAAGATTGAATTTATTTTATTTAATACGCTTGAATCTTTAGGCAAGCTGAGATGTGTCGTTATATTAGAAGGAAGCAGTGTTGTATCTATTCACAAGGCTCCAATATCAATAGATATTATAAAGTGCTGTATTGATGGTTGCTCTAATGTTTCTTTTAACAACAAGGAAATATTTTTCGAGCATTTCTTAACGAAGAGTGGCCACGATGTATGTGCGATATTCGAGGGTTCCAAAGCTAATGCAACGCCTTCTGTAAATGCTTTGATTAGTAGTCTAACACTTTAAGAAATCTATGACTTTATCAATGAATTCAGTGTGTTTTAGCGTTTTATAGCACGCTAAGTCATAAGGGCATTTGTCTGGATTATTACACGGTTGACAGCTTAAACCTTTATAAATTAAAAGCACATTTTTACTTTCAGGAAACCAGCCACTTGTAGGACCGCATACAACAACAGTTTTTGTATTTTGGCTAACTGCAACATGAGATGCAAAGGAATCATTGCCTAAACTAAATTCCGCATTTTTAACTAAAGCTGCAAATTCCATGATAGGAAGTGGCTTTTCTAGAATATAGGAGTTTTCTATAAATTTCGCACACTGCTTAGCTACTTGTTTTTCTAGGGAAGTCCTGTATGTAACTATTGCCTTTAAGTTGAAATGCTTAGATAATGTTTCAGACAACTTCCCAAACTCTTCTGAATTCCACATTTTAGTTATTTTTCTTGCGGTTGGAGAAACGATAAAATATTTACCTATATTTCTTTTTTTTAGATAATCAATAATTTTATTCTCGATTTCTTTAGGGAAATATAGTTTAGGTAGAATTTTTTTTGGCTTTTCTATGCCTATAGCCTCAAGCAGGTCTAATCTTTCAAAAGCTGTATATCCTATTGTGGTTTTATTTATTTCTACATTGTAAAAAACTTTGTTGTATTTTCCTTTGAATGCAGCTCTTATTTTGGCATTAGAAAATAGGCTTATTCTTTTTGAGCGTGCTGTCCTCTGAACATCTAAAATAGCATCGTATTTTTCATTTGCAACTCTTTTAATCGTTTTGAGTTCATTTAGAATACCGTCGTCTAAAGTTAGTGTTTTATCTATGTATGGGTTGTTAATTACTATTTCTTTTGCCCTCCTTGATGTTAGAAAATGAACGGTACAGTTTGGGTAAAATCTTTTTATGTTTTCTGCTAATGGTGTTGAAAGTAGAACATCTCCCAATTGCTTAAGTTGGATAATTAAAATCTTCATATCATAGGGATTATAAAAGTAAATCTTGAATTGTAAAGTATGTTATTGTATAAGTACACCATGGGGGATAGTATTAACCTGGTTTCAAAGAGTTTGAATGATACCAAAAGCATAGCCCATAAGATTGTGGAAGATTTTATTTTGGGCAAAAAGAGGTGTATTGTTTTTTTGAAGGGTGATTTGGGGAGCGGAAAGACCACTTTTGTGCGTTTTGCCTTAGAAAAATTCGGAGTAAAAGAAGATAACTTTAACGGCAGCCCCACGTTTACCATAGTAAACGAATACGGCAATGTGTTTCATATTGACCTTTACAGACTTAAATCAAAGGAAGATGTGTTTAGTTCTGGTATAGATGAGTATTTAGCTAAGGACGGGATATTTTTTGTTGAATGGCCGGAAATACTCGATATGAAACCCGACATTTTAATTGAGTTTTTAGATATTGGTGATAAGGAGAGGGAAATCCATGTATATAGCGGCTAATACTGATACTTATTGTGTTGTTGGAAATCCTGTAAAACACAGCCTTTCTCCACCGTTACATACTTATATGTTCGAGTTTTATGGTGTTAATGCAATCTATGTAGCGTTTGAAGTTGAAGATATCGGCAATGCTATTATTGGAATGAAGTCTCTAGGTATAAAAGGGGCAAATATAACAATACCGTTTAAGGAGAATGTAGCTAAACTTGTTGATGAGCTAGACGAAGATGCCGAATTTTTAGGTTCTGTGAATACTGTAAAAAACGATAATGGTAAGCTTATAGGTTACAATACAGATTTTTTGGGTTTTATGTATATGTTTGACGAGTATGCAAAGTTTTGTTCTGATGATGATGCAATTGTTGTTTTAGGTGCAGGTGGTGTCGCTGTTAGTGTTGTTTATGCGCTATACAAATTGGGTATGAAAAAGGTATTTGTGCTAAATAGAAACCCTGCAAGGGCTGAAAAATTAGCTAAGAAGTTTGAAAATAAATTGGAAATTGTTACTGGTGGCTTGAACGATAAAGATGTTATATCAAATGCCAATGTTATAATAAATTGTACACCTGTAGGACTTAATGGCGAGGATATACCCATTGATTTGTCATGGGTAAGTGAGCCATTAATTGCAGACGTTATCTATTACGATACCCCTTTTGTAAAGGCAGCAAGGGATGTAGGCTTGACATCTATTAATGGATTGGATATGTTTATCGCACAGGCCAACTATTCGTTTAAAATATGGACAGGCATGGAATTTGATATGGAAATGGGGAAAAAGCTGATTGAGGACTTGTTAGAATGACAACATTACTTGGGCAATTGCTACTTTGGAACAAAATTATAACGCAAGAACAATTGGATGAAGCATTAGAAGAACAAAAAAAAACTAAGAAAAAGTTAGGAACCATACTTATAGAAAAAGGATATGTTGAAGAAAAAACTTTAAACGACTTTTTAAGTAAACAGTACGGCGTTAAGAGTGTAGATTTAAATTCAATTGAAATACCAAGGGACGTTATAAAAAAAGTACCGGCTAATATAGCTAAAAAATATATTCTAATGCCGGTCGGGGTGGAAAATGGTAGGCTAAAGGTTGCTATCTCTGATCCAACAAATATTTTCGCCATAGATGAAGTACGTTTTGTTACTGGCATGAACGTTATACCGCTGTTTTCTAATGAGCGTTCCATAATGAGGGCTATCGACAAATACTACGGGACATCTACAGAACTTGAAGAAATCGCTGAAAGCCTAGATGAATTTTCTAAAGATGTAAATGTTTTAAAAGAGGGTGAAAGCGAGATAGATGTTGACCAGCTTGAGAAATCAGCGGAAGAAGAACCCATTGTAAAACTTGCCAATACAATACTATCAAGAGCAGTTCAAGAGGGTGTTAGTGATATTCACATTGAGACCTATGAGAATGATTTGAGAATTAGGTATAGAGTTGATGGAAAATTAAGAACGGTTATGACCTTTGCTAAGTCTATGGCTCCTAAACTTATATCTCGTTTTAAGATTATGTCAAAACTTAACATAGCTGAAAAGCGCCTGCCTCAAGATGGTAGAATTAGAATAAAGAGTGGTGGTAAGGATATAGATTTGCGTGTTTCTACTTTGCCTACGGTGTACGGTGAAAAGGTAGTTATGAGGGTTTTGGATAGAAGCAGCATTAGGGTAGAGCTTGAAAGTTTGGGTTTTGAGTTCAGTGATTTAAAAAAATATATGTCGGCAATAAAAAAACCCTACGGTATGATTCTTGTCACAGGCCCAACAGGAAGTGGTAAAACTACGACTTTGTATGCCTCTTTAAATAAACTAAATAGAGAAGATGTTAATATAATGACCGTTGAAGACCCTGTTGAGTATAATATTGAGGGCATAAATCAAGTGCACGTAAAGGAAGATATAGGACTTACTTTTGCATCTGCTTTGAGAAGCTTTTTAAGGCAAGACCCGGATATAATAATGGTTGGCGAAATAAGAGATTCTGAAACTGCTGAAATTGCCATTAGGGCAGCTTTAACAGGGCATTTGGTATTCTCTACGATTCATACCAACGATGCTCCTTCAACAGTTATGAGGCTTGCTGATATGGGTATAGAGCGGTATCTAATAGCTTCCTCTCTTATTCTTGTTTTAGCTCAAAGATTGGTCAGAAAGATTTGCCCATATTGCAAGAAAGAGGTTTATGTACCACCGTCCGCTCTGGAAGAAATAGGCTTTTCTAAAGAAGAAGCTAAAGATATGAAAGTGTATAAAGGGCGAGGGTGCGATTTTTGTAATGATACTGGGTATAAGGGAAGGATTGCATTGTATGAAATCATGCCAGTATCAGAAAAGTTGAGAAGAATGATTTTAGATGGTGCTTCTACAGATGAGATAAGAGAAGAG
>JALTCA010000039.1:0-2624 GCA_027008245.1 Desulfurellales bacterium | reverse complement strand
TAGAAAAATTCAGACATATAGCAGATGTTAAACTCTATGTTGATGGGGAAATAATAAAAGCATCAGAATCATCTAAAGACTTATACTCTTCCATAGATTTGGTATACGAAGTTTTAGAAAAGCAAGTCGAAAAATTTAAAGACAAACTATACAAATCAAAAAGGAAAGCATCTCAGCAAGGAGAATTTGCAACAGCCAATACAGAGAGAGAGCCTGTCATTGTTGAAGAAGAATTTATACCCAAGCCATTAACAATAGAAGAAGCCATAATGAGATTGAATGAAGAGGACAAACACTTTGTTGTTTTCAACAACTCAGAAAATGGCAAGGTTTGCGTAATATACAGAAAGAAAAACGGTGATTATGGGTACATTGTTACACGATGAAAGATTATAGAATCTCAGATTTTATTTATGAAATTGGTCTAAATATAGATTGCAACGAGAAATTAGACTGTTTACATAAGATGGCAGAAAGAATAGCAAAAAAAGCAAACTTAGATACCGATGAGGTTTTTTCCTATCTAAAAGCAAGGGAAAAGTTTGGGTCAACTGCTCTGGGAGGGCAGTTTGCCCTCCCCCACGCAAAGATCAACAGCTTAGACAAGTTAATAGGGGCACTATTCACCACAAAAAACCCTATAGACTTTGGTTCGTTAGACGATATGCCCTCAAGAATATTCTTTGTAATTTTAGCACCATCAACAAAACCATCGATACTTCTAAAAGCTGTTGCTAAAGTAGCAAAAATATTCAAGGATGAAGAACTAAAAGAAAAAATACTATCAACAAAAAGCGAAAAAGAGATAGTTCAACTCATAAAGGAAAAGGAAGAAAACTTACAGAAAGCATAATACAATATGGAAGTTGTCCTATTAAGTGGCCTTTCTGGCTCAGGGAAAAGCACTGCACTGGCAGCTTTAGAAGATAGTGGTTACTTTTCCATTGATAACCTGCCCACTTCATTTCTAAAGAAATTTTTAGAGATTGTAGAGTTCTCAAACAACCAAATTGAAAAATTAGCTATAGTTTGTGATGCACGCGACCCAAGCATTAAAGAAAATATACAAGAACTAGTAAAACTAATAAAAGCCACAAAAAATAGTCTTCTCCTAATTTTTCTGGAAGCAGACAAAAAAACGCTTATAAAAAGATTTGAACAAACAAGGAGAGCTCATCCTTTAAGTGTGATAAAAGGATTGCCATTAGATAAAGCCATAGAAGAAGAAAATAATCTCTTATCTTCTGTTAAGGATTTTGCAGATATTATCATAGATACGAGCAATATAAATGTAAACGAGTTAAGGAGAACCATACTAAATAGATTCAGAAAAGATAAAAGTTCAATACTTATCCAATTAATTTCTTTTGGTTTTAAATATGGAATACCTCCAGAGTCAGATAATGTTTTTGACGTGAGATTTATACCTAACCCATTTTTTATAGAAGACTTAAGAGAAACAACTGGTTTGAATGAAAAAACATATGAATTCGTTTTAAATCAAGGGCAAACGAAAGATTTTATTGAGATTCTCAAGGAATTTTTGAATGTAATGCTACCTCTATACACAAAAGAGGGAAAAAGCTATATAAGCATAGCATTTGGATGTACTGGTGGTAGACACAGATCCGTGGCAATTGTTGAGTTTGTAGGGAAATTTTTAAAAGATAAAGGTTATACCGTTGATATTATTCACAGAGATATTGAAAGGTGAGGTGATATGAAACACTTAATTAGTGTTAGAGACCTAACAAAAGAGAACGTTGAAGGTATTGTTCAAAATGCACTGGATTTTAAGAGTGGCAAGAAAAGCTTTGAAGGGATTCTAAAAAACAAAACCGTAATCAGTATTTTCTTTGAAAACAGCACAAGAACAAGGACATCCTTCGAAATGGCAGCAAAACGTATGGGGGCTGAGGTAATAAACATAGATTACAACCAATCAAGTTTAAAAAAGGGTGAAACCGATTATGACACAATAATAAATCTATCAGCTATGCATCCGGACGCCTTTGTGATTAGACACCATGAATCGGGTTATCCAAAATTTTTAACAGAGTTCACTTCAATTCCAATAATAAATGCAGGAGATGGAACAAACGAACACCCATCCCAAGCCCTTTTGGATGCAACAACCATGTATGAAATCAAAGGCACATTGGAAAACCTAAAAATCTGCATTATAGGAGACATAGTAAACAGTCGCGTTGCAAAAAGTCATATGTGGATGGCAAAACTATTCAACTGGGAGTTGAGTTTCTTTGGTCCAACGACAATGTTACCAAAAAAGGACTGGGTTGAAGATATAAAAATCGAGGAAAACATAGATAAAGCCTTGAAAAACAAGGATTTTGTAATGCTTTTGAGAATTCAGCTTGAAAGGAAAAGTGGCCAAAACATCCCGTCTTTGAAAGAATATAACAAGTTCTTTGGTTTAAAAAATGAAAACATACCGAAATCACACATAATGCACCCAGGTCCAGTAAACAGAAATGTAGAACTATCATCTTGGGTCATGGACAACTACTCCAATATACTAATAACAAAGCAAGTAGAAAATGGAGTATTTACACGTATGGCTGTTTTCAACTATTGCACATCCTAAATAAACTGCTGTACTTGTA
>JALTCA010000038.1:0-8707 GCA_027008245.1 Desulfurellales bacterium | reverse complement strand
TGCCTAAGGACTTTGATTTAAAAGCTTTGAATAAACACTATAAGGAAATGGAAAAATCGATAAGAGACCATCATGCCAAAATGATTAAAGGATTAGAGAAGGAGAGTGACCTACCACCTGGTGTTATATCGGCGGTAAATGTCTATATTGCAACGAAGAGAAAACTTTCTGTTGGCGATAAAATGAGTGGTAGGCATGGAAATAAAGGTGTTGTCTCTAAGATTTTACCTGCTCAAGATTTACCATTTTTAGAAGATGGAACACCTGTTGATATAGTTCTTAATCCGTTAGGCGTTCCTTCACGTATGAATATAGGCCAAATCATGGAAACCCATTTGGGGTGGTTGTCTAAAGGTCTGGGTAAAAAGATAGATAACCTTTTAAAGGAAGGCAGGAAAGATGCTTTAAGAAAGTTTATAAAACAGATTTTCAATTCAAAGAAAGCGGATGATTTTATTGATTCATTGAGAGATGAGGAATTGGAAAAATACGCTAAGGAATGGAGTAATGGCGTTCATTTTGCAAATCCTGTTTTTGAAGGAGCAAAAGAGCAGGATTTAAAATATTTGCAAGGTATTGTTGGATTTAAACAGCTAAAGAGTGAAGTTTACGATGGTGTTACTGGTGAAAAATTTAAAGAGCCTGTAACAGTTGGGGTTATGTATGTACTTAAATTACATCATTTGGTTGACGATAAAGTACATGCAAGGAGCATAGGCCCTTATTCTCTTGTTACTCAACAACCGCTGGGAGGAAAAGCCCAATTTGGAGGGCAAAGGTTCGGTGAGATGGAGGTTTGGGCTTTAGAGGGGTATGGCGCTGCTTATACATTGCATGAGATGCTAACTGTAAAATCCGATGATGTTACTGGTAGAAATAAAACATACGAATCTATTGTTAAAGGAAGACCTATTCCTTTAGGTGGAGTTCCTGAATCGTTCAACGTTTTGGTTAAGGAAATGCAAGCCTTATGCTTAGATGTTGAGCTGCTCAAGGATATAAGAAGAAAATAGGGGGCGGTAAATGTTTACAGTATTAAAAAGCAAACCAAAGTCTTCAAAAGACTTTGATGCCATAAGGATAAAGTTGGCTTCTCCTGAAAAAATAAGGCAGTGGAGCTACGGTGAGGTAAAGAAAGCTGAAACCATTAACTATAGAACCTTTAAGCCCGAAAGGGACGGTTTGTTCTGTGCAAAGATATTTGGCCCGATCAAGGACTACGAGTGTTTGTGCGGAAAGTACAAGAGGATCAAGTATAAAGGTATTGTATGTGAGAAGTGTGGCGTTGAGGTTACAGAATCGAAAGTTAGACGTGAAAGAATGGGCCATATTGAATTGGCAGCGCCTGTAGTTCATATTTGGTATTTAAGATCCGTCCCAAGTATTATGGCTCTTTTGTTAGATATGAAGCTGAAAGAGCTTGAGAGGGTGATATACTATGAATCTTATGTGGTTATAGAAAGCGAAGTTGAGGAGCTTCCTGTTAAGACGGTTTTAAATGAGGCCTCTTATAGGGCGTATCTTGAAAAATACGGTGTTAGATTTACTGCTGAAATGGGAGCTTCTGCCGTCCAGAAGCTGTTAAAAAAAATAGATTTAGACCTTTTGATTTATGAACTTAAAGATGAAATAGATGCAACTAAGTCCGAAGCAAAAAAGAAGAAGCTGATAAAGCGTTTAAGACTCGCTGAGCAGTTTAAAAGAAGTGGCAACAAGCCCGAGTGGATGGTTCTTGAAGCACTACCTGTTTTACCGCCAGAGTTAAGACCTCTTGTATCTTTAGAGGGTGGTCGTTTTGCATCGAGTGACCTAAATGATTTGTACAGACGTGTCATAAATAGAAATAATAGATTGAAGAGATTAATAGAGCTTAGCGCTCCTTCTATAATTATTAGAAATGAGAAGAGAATGCTACAAGAGGCTGTTGATGCCTTAATAGACAACGGTAGGAGGAAGCAGGTTGTAAGGGCTTCAAACAATAGACCTTTAAAATCACTAAGTGAATCTATAAAGGGCAAAGAAGGTAGATTTAGAAGAAACTTGTTGGGTAAAAGAGTTGATTATTCTGGCCGTTCAGTTATTGTTTCTGGTCCTGAATTGAGGATGGACCAATGCGGTTTGCCAAGGATTATGGCTTTAGAACTGTTCAAACCATTTATATTCCATAGATTAATAAGTGATGGATTTGCTCCTACTGTAAAAGCGGCTAAGAAGATGGTAGAAAGGAAAGATCCAGAGGTTTGGAATATCCTCGAAGAAGTTGTTAAGGAACATCCTGTGTTGCTTAATAGGGCACCAACATTGCACAGGTTATCTATACAGGCTTTTCATGCGACTTTAACAGATGAGAAAGCAATAAGACTTCATCCTCTTGTATGTCCTGCATTTAACGCAGATTTTGATGGAGACCAAATGGCGATACATGTTCCTTTAAGCAACGAGGCCATGCTCGAGAGTGAAGTTTTGATGCTTGCAACCGAGAATATTATTTCGCCAGCCCACGGTAATCCTATAGCTATGCCTAGTCAGGATATGATTTTGGGCATATATTACATGACCAAACCAAGGGATGGTCAAAAGGGTGAAGGAATGGTTTTCTCTTCGCCAGATGAAGTTCGTATTGCTTATGAAAATGGGGTTTGTAGCATTAATGCAAGAGTTAAAGTAAGGGTTGATGGTGAATTATATGACACAACCGTGGGTAGGGTTTTATTCTATGAAATAGTTCCAAAGGATGTTCCATTTAAGCAAATAAATAGGCTATTTACTAAGAAGGAATTGAATAAGTTTATTTCATTTTTGCATAAAACGCATGAACTGCCAGTTGTTGTTAAGTTTTTGGACGATGTTAAAAATATGGGATTTGAAATGTCAACAAGAGCAGGTGTTTCGATATCCATTGATGATATGCTTGTTCCTAAAGAAAAGGCTGAGATTATTAAAAAAGCAGAAGAAGAAGTTAGAAAAATCCAGGAAGACTATGGCCAGGGTTTGTTAACCGATAAGGAGAGATATAATAAATCTGTGGATATATGGAGCTCAGCGACAGATAGAATTGCCGATGCCATGATGAGAGAGTTGGGCGGCGAATATGAGGAGAGCTTTAACTCGATTTTTATAATGGCACATTCTGGTGCAAGGGGTTCGCAGCAACAGATGAGGCAGCTTGCGGGTATTAGGGGTCTTATGGCGAAGCCTTCGGGAGATATTATAGAAACGCCTATTAAATCAAACTTTAAAGAGGGATTAACTGTTCTTGAGTACTTTACATCTACACATGGAGCAAGGAAAGGACTTGCAGATACAGCATTAAAAACAGCTAACGCCGGTTATTTGACAAGAAAGCTCGTGGATGTTTCCCAGGATGTTACTATTACTATGGATGATTGTGGAACTACTGAAGGCATAGAAATTTCTGCAATAATGGTTAATGGTGAAGAAATTGAGTCTTTGCAAGATAGAATCTTGGGAAGAACCGCTGCCGAAGACGTTGTAAACCCATTTACTGGTGAAGTTATTGTTGAAGAGGGTAATGAAATAGATGAAAAGGCTGTCGATAAAATTACAGAGGCTGGGATTAGGTCTGTAAAAATATACTCTATCTTAACTTGCAAGGCAGAAAGAGGGGTTTGTGCAAAATGTTACGGTAGAGACCTTGCCCGCGGTGGTATGGCTAAAATTGGTGAGGCCGTAGGTATAGTTGCTGCTCAATCGATAGGTGAGCCTGGTACTCAATTAACACTAAGAACATTCCACGTGGGTGGTACTGCCTCAAGACTATCCAAAGAGAGTAAATCAGCCGAAACTGTAAGGGCAGGTATAGTTAGGTATTACAAGTTCTTTACTGCTGAGAATTCAGAAAGGGATAGGGTTCTTCTTTCAAGGAGGGACGCTGCTCTTTTAATAACAGAACCTCAAATAGTTTCTAAATGCGGTGGCAAGGTAAAAATAGATGAGGATAAAACTTATTACTACTTGAAGATTGGTGAAAGTGAAGAGTATAAGCTTAAGAAAGTAAACTTTGTTAGTGATAAAGACATAATTTCAGGTGGTAGTGAAGCGATAGGTAAATATTTGATTTCTGTAAAAGATGGGGACACAATAAATAAACTTTCTCTCCTTGTGGAAAGGGTTTTAGAGGTTTTTGATGTCCCAAAAAAGGTTCCTTATGCTGCTAAAATATATGTTGAAGACGGTCAAACTATAAAAAGATTTGTAAAGACAGAAAAGGGCGGAGAAGTTAAGCTTATTGCTTTGGAAGGAGATAAATTCGTTGAGGTATCTACGCCTAAAGACGGTATAGTTGATAGGCATGGAACTCATGTTGTTATTATTAAAGATGGAAAAGATGAAATAAGGTATTATGTGCCAAAGGGATCTAAGCTATACGTTAAGGCAGGTGATAAGGTAGAGGCCGGTGATATAATTGTAGGCTATGATGATGAAAGGCAGAAGAGAATCTTTGAAAGTGATCCAACCGCTTACACAAGCAGTACAACAATAGCTGAATGGGATGCATATTCGGATTACTTGCTCGCAGGTGCCGATGGATATGTAAAATGGGTGGATTTGGTTCCATTTGTTACCATTAAGGAAGAGATTGATAAAATAACCTCTATGAAGAGTAATATAGTCATAGAAAGCAAGGATTTATCCAAGAAACCGAGGATTGTTATTGTAGATGAAAATGGTAATGTGAATAAATTCTCAAATATAAATGAAGATGCAATGTATTATTTGCAGCCTGGTATTATATTGCAGAAGGATAACGGAGAGCCTGTTAAGGCTGGAGATGTAATAGGAAAGATTCCGAAAGAGTTAGATAAAACAACCGATATTACGGGTGGCTTGCCAAGGGTTTCTGAATTATTTGAGGCTAAAAGGCCTACTAATGCCGCTATAGTTAGTGAGATTAGTGGTGTGGTTTCTTATGGAAAAGAAAGCAAGGGTAAGAGAAAAGTTATAATAACCTCTACAGCAGGAAAGGGCGAAGTAAAAAAGGAGTATTTAATACCAAGAAACAAAAGACTTTTGGTTTTTCCTGGTGACAGAGTGGATATGGGTGAGCCGATTACTGATGGACCGATAAATCCTCATGACATACTCGCCATATTAGGAGAAAAAGAACTCCAAAAGATGCTTGTTAGTGAAATACAACAGGTTTACAAACTTCAAGGTGCTAATATCAATGATAAGCATATAGAGATTATAGTTAGACAGATGCTTTCTAAAGTTGTAATCGAGGATGCGGGAGATAGTGATTTTATAGAAGGAGAAGTTGTTAATAGGTTTATCTTTAGAAAGAAGAACGAAATGCTTGTCAGGAGAGGCAAAAGGCCTGCTATTGGAAGGATTGTGCTTTTAGGTATAACAAAAGCAGCTTTGAACACGGATAGTTTTATATCCGCAGCAAGTTTCCAGGAAACTACAAGGGTTTTAACAGAAGCTTCTATTAGTGGCCAGATAGATTATCTGAGAGGTTTGAAGGAAAATGTAATTGTGGGTAGACTGATACCAGTGGGTACGGGACAGAAGAAATATGATGATTTGGTACTAAAACCTGCTGATAGTGATTAAAAATCTTGACAAAATGGACTTTTATTGTTAGTTTACCCAAGCCAATTTTAGAGGGAGGTAAAAAGTGCCTACTATTAACCAACTTGTAAGAAAAGGTAGAAAAGAAGTTAAGGCTAAAAAGAAAACGTTGGCCCTCCAAGGATGTCCGCAGAGAAGGGGGGTTTGTACAAGGGTTTATACGACAACACCTAAAAAGCCTAACTCAGCTTTGAGGAAGGTTGCAAGGGTGAAACTTACTACAGGATATGAAGTGACAGCGTACATTCCAGGTGAAGGGCATAATTTACAGGAGCACTCTATTGTCCTTGTGAGGGGTGGAAGAGTAAAGGACTTACCTGGTGTTAGGTATCATATTATTAGAGGTTCCTTGGATGCTGCTGGTGTTGAAGGCAGAAAACAAGGGCGTTCTAAGTACGGAACAAAGAAGCCTAAGGAATAAGGAGAGGTAGATGAGGAGAAGAAGGGCTGAAAAAAGAGAGACCCCGCCAGATTTGGTGTATGGTAGCGTATTAGTTTCAAAAATTATTAATAAAATAATGTGGGATGGGAAGAAATCTGTCGCAAGGAAGATTTTCTACAATGCTATGAATCTTGTAAAGGAAAAAACGGGTGATGACCCTATGGAAGTTTTACAGAAGGCTATAGATAATGTAACACCAAAAATAGAAGTTAGGCCGAGAAGGGTTGGTGGTGCTACATATCAGGTACCTGTTGAGGTTAGACCTGAAAGGCAGAGTAGTCTTTCTGTTAGGTGGCTCGTTGATTATGCAAGACAGAGAAGCGAAAAGAGGATGTTTGAAAGGCTTGCTGGTGAGATTATCGATGCTGCCAATAATAGAGGCGGGGCTGTTAAGAAAAGAGAAGATACACACAAGATGGCTGAGGCCAACAGAGCGTTTGCACATTATAGGTGGTAAAGGAGTAATAAGAAGTGGCGCGTAAGTATCAGCTTGAGAAATTAAGAAATATTGGAATTATAGCACATATAGATGCGGGGAAAACAACAACTACTGAGAGGATTCTCTACTACACTGGTGTTTCCCACAAGATAGGCGAGGTGCATGAAGGCACCGCAACTATGGATTGGATGGAGCAAGAAAAGGAGAGAGGTATAACTATTACTTCTGCATCCACAACGTGCTTTTGGCGAAACCACATGATAAACATCATAGATACACCAGGGCATGTGGATTTTACTGTAGAGGTTGAAAGAGCTTTGCGCGTTTTAGATGGTGCTGTTGGCGTATTTTGTGCTGTTGGCGGTGTAGAACCGCAAAGTGAGACTGTTTGGAGACAGGCGGATAAATACCATGTGCCAAGGGTTGCCTTTGTTAACAAAATGGATAGAACGGGTGCTGATTTCTTTAGTGTTGTTGAAGAAATAAACGAGAAATTGAATGGTAATCCGCTTGTTTTACAGCTTCCTATTGGCTCGGAAAGCGATTTTGTTGGTGTTGTAGATTTGATAAAGATGAGAGCCATAATATGGGATTCAGATGTTTTAGGGGCTAAATTCTCAGAGAAAGAAATACCAGGTGAATTAGCCGATCAGGCTTTAGAATATAGAAATATGATGATTGAAAAACTTTCTGACTTTGATGATGCCATAATGGAAAAATACTTAGAAGGTGAGGAGATTTCCGAAGAAGAAATTAAAAAGGCTATTAGAAAAGCTACTATCGAAACCAAATTAACACCCGTGTTGTGTGGAAGCGCTTTTAAAAATAAGGGAGTTCAGCCTTTGCTGGACGCCGTTGTTGATTTTTTGCCGTCACCTGTTGATATTCCTCCAGTTAAAGGTGTGGATCCGAAGACAGGTAAGGAAGTAGAAAGAAAGGCCTCTGAGTCTGAGCCTTTGGCTCTTTTGGCTTTTAAAATAATGAGTGATCCTTATGTTGGTAAACTCACGTACTTTAGAGTTTATTCTGGGACTTTGAAGGCTGGCTCATATGCTTACAATTCAACTAAAGATAAAACGGAGAGGATTGGTAGGCTTCTCAGAATGCATGCGAACAAAAGAGAGGATGTTGATACCGTATACGCGGGTGATATTGCAGCTGCCATTGGTTTGAAGTATACGGCTACTGGTGATACACTGTGTGATGATAAGCATCCTGTGCTTTTGGAGTCTATGGAATTTCCAGAGCCTGTTATATCTATTGCAGTTGAGCCTAAGACAAAAGCTGATAGGGATAAGCTATCAAGTGCTCTACAAAAACTTGCAGAAGAAGATCCTACATTTAGAGTTAAATACGATGAGGAGACTAACCAGACAATTATATCCGGAATGGGCGAGCTTCACCTTGAAATAATAGTTGACAGGTTGAAGAGGGAATTTAAAGTCGGAGTAAACGTTGGTAAGCCTCAAGTTGCGTATAAGGAGAGCATAAAGGGCTCTATTAAACAGGAAGGTAAGTTTGTAAGACAAACAGGTGGCCATGGACAGTACGGGCATGTTTGGATAGAGATTGAGCCTTTGGAAAGAGGTAAAGGGTTTGAATTTGTTGATAAGATTGTTGGTGGCGTAATACCTAAAGAATATATACCTGCAGTTGAGGCAGGAATAAAAGATGCAGCGGAAAGTGGAATATTAGCCGGATACCCAATGGTTGATTTTAAGGTTACTTTATACGATGGTTCTTATCACGAGGTTGACTCGTCGGATATGGCGTTTAAAATAGCTGCATCTATGGCATTCAAAGAAGGGGCTAAAAAGGCTAAACCATACATTCTTGAGCCTATAATGGATGTGGAGGTTACTACTCCAGAGCAATACTTAGGCGACGTTATGGGAGATATAAACTCGAGAAGGGGAAAAATCAAAAATATGTCGGAAAAAGGCAAATTAAAGATAATCAAGGCGTATATACCGTTGAGTGAGATGTTTGGATATGCTACAGTTTTAAGATCTATTACTCAAGGTAGAGGAACTTATACTATGCAATTTTCGCATTATGATGAAGTTCCAAAAAGTATCGCTGATAAAATAATTAAGAAAGAAGCTTAAGGAGGCTTTTATGGCAAAGGAAAAATACGTAAGAAGTAAACCCCATGTTAACATCGGTACAATCGGTCACATAGACCACGGAAAAACCACCCTCACTGCTGCTATCACAAAGGTATTGGCAGA
>JALTCA010000037.1:0-2647 GCA_027008245.1 Desulfurellales bacterium | reverse complement strand
ATAGATGCGCATGGCTATCAATAAGCATTAGCTAATTTTTGAACCTTCCTTTACATCTCTGTCAAGAGTTAGTAAAGAAAATTCGTTTTCGTTTGTTGCAGCAAGCAGCATACCCTGCGAAGTAATGCCCATTAACTTTCTGGGCTTTAAGTTCTTAATCACTATTATTTTTTTGCCGACGAGTTCTTCTGGGTTGTAATGCAGTGCAATACCGCCAACTATTGTTCTTTCTTCGTCTCCAAGGGAAATTGTTAGTTTAATAAGCTTTCTTGATTTAGGTACGCGCTCTGCCGCGATGATTTTTGCAACGCGTAAGTCTAACTTTGCAAAATCGTCATATTCGACCATTTCTTTTTCCTCTTCTTTCTTTTCTTCTGCTTTAGTTGTAAGGGTAATTTTTTCTTTTTCAATGCGCGGGAAAATGGGAGGTAGTTTATCTACTTTATGCCCTTTTCCCAAAGTCCCCCAATCTGGATTTAGTTCTGCTGTGCCAAGAGATTTTAATATAGTATCTGTTACAAAGGGCATTATTGGTGATAACAATACGGTAGCGACTTTGATACCCTCAAGAAGTGTATACATAACATTTGCAAGGCTTTCCTTATTGGTTTTTAATGTCCAAGGTTTCTTTGTTTGTATATAGTTGTTTAGGTATCCTACGATGTTCCAGATATGTTCCAAGCCATAGGAAAGTGCATAATTATCCATTTCTTTAAAGTACTCATTCTTTTCGTTTTCTACAAATTCTCTTGCTTCTGGGTCTATTTTCCCGTCGGGGATTTCTCCGTTGAAATACTTATAAAGCATTGAAACTGTTCTGTTTAACAAATTTCCAAAATCATTTGCAAGATCTGAATTATATCGGGATAGGTATGTTTCCATTTTGAAGTTCCCATCTTGCCCAAACGTTATTTCTCTTGTTAGATAATACCTTAATACATCTACGGATACCTTCTCACTGATGTTGGCAAACCGTGAAAAGTCTTTTGCAAACTCCGACGGGTTTACTACATTCCCAGTAGACTTTGACATTTTCTGGCCTTCTAAATTCCAGAATCCATGGGCAAAGATTGCTTTCGGAAGTGGCAGCCCATAACTCATTAGCATCGCAGGCCAAACTACACCGTGAAATCTTGTTATGTCCTTTCCTATAAGATGCAGGTCCGCTGGCCAGTATTTGTTAAACATTGCTTCGTCGTGTAAAAAACCTACTGCTGTTAGATAATTTAGAAGGGCATCGAACCATACATAGATTGTATGATTCTCATCAAATGGAACAGGAACGCCAAATTTAAATGATTTTCTTGATACAGAAACATCTTGCAGTCCTGACTCTATAACATTTTTAACTTCATTGTATCTATATGATGGCTGCATAAAATCCTGATGTTCTTCATAGTATTTCGAAAGTTTCTGCTGGTATTTGCTTAGCTTAAAGAAATAGTTGTCTTCTTTAATTTTTTGAACGGGACCGCCGCATATAGGGCACTTACCATCTACAAGTTCTGAATCCTTTAGGAATGTTGCGTCTCTTACACAGTACCAGCCCTCATAAGTCCCAAGGTATATATCACCTTGCTCGTAAAGTTTTTGGAAGAAATGTTTTACTACTTCTATATGGTCTTTATCACTTGTCCTGATGAATCTACTGTAAGAAATGCCAAAGTCATCAAATATATTTTTCCATACAGAACTTGCCCTATCTACAAATTCTTGTGGGTCTATGCCTTCTTTCCTTGCTCGCTCTTCGATTTTTTGTGCATGTTCATCAGTACCTGTAGAAAAGAATACATCGAATCCGCGCAGACGCTTGTAGCGAGCAATTACATCAGCTGCAATTGCTTCAGATACGGATCCTATATGTGGTTTGTCGTTTAGATAATAGATAGCAGTGGTAATATAAAATTTTTCCATCTTTATTTACTCCTTTAGGTTATTTAAGTTTTGTATGGTATTTGTAATTGCGAATTTTACTAATCCTAAGTTTCCGCTTGCTGTCATAAATACGCTTAATATATTTCCATTTTCGAGTTTAGATATAATTACTCTGCCTGTTGAGCCGTTTACGATAGTATCGGTAAGTTTCCCCATCCCTGTATTGGATAATAGGTCGTCGAGGTAACCCGCAAAAGCGCTGGTTAATCCTGCAATTACAATTGGTGATGCATCTAAACTGGAGCTACTGTAAAGTAAATTTCCTTCCTTGTCTGTTAATACAACGGAAAGGATCCCCGGAGTTTTTTTGAGTTTTTCTAAAATTTCATTCATTGTTCGATCATCTGCCTTAATTTTGGAATAATTCTTCTTGTTTCCAATTTGCATCTGCCAATATTTACAGGTGCATGCATAATAATTGCAAGGAAATATGCTTTGTTTATTTTTGAAACGAATGTACCGAATTTATCAGTATCGACAAAAAAATCTAATAAATTTCCCATATTAAGAGAATTAATTGTGCTCTGTATAGCATTGAATATTCCTGCCATTTCTGCACTGCTTTCTGACTTTTCGAAATTTTCATTCGTTTGGACAGAAACAGGCAGTCCGTCTTTTCCAATAATGCCAATAAATACTGTGCCCTCTATTGTTTTCGATAAACCTTTAAGCATTTCTTCGAACTCTTCGCTCATATAAGCCTCCTTTCGAT
>JALTCA010000036.1:0-2719 GCA_027008245.1 Desulfurellales bacterium | reverse complement strand
ACTAAATACCTCTAAAATAACTACTTTTCTTAAGAAAAAAGAGTAAAAAATTTTCTCTTTAAGACTCTAGAACTTAAAGCAGGGGGTGCTAAAGTACTTCGTAACTCATAAAAGCTTTTGTAGAGTGGCACTTTAAGCTTAGTTTTGTGGGAATGTGCATTATGTTAAGCAGAACTAAAGCTTAAAAAATCAATTTAAGTTAATTTTTGAAATAAAGATATATAATATGGAACTTAAACACAAAGGATTAAAAATGGTTTCATTGTGGAAAAATATATTATTGGGAACTCTTGTGGCTACAATGCTTATTGGTTGTGGTGGAGGTGGCAGCTCTTCTGGTGGAAATACAACACCAGCAACACAAAACCAAGAACCAACTATTTCAATCTCGTCAAACACTAATCAAGCAAAGACTGGAGAGAGCTTTACACTTACAGCAAACGCAATAGATTCAGATGGAACAGTTAGCTTAATTAAATGGTATGACATTAATGGAAGTCAACTAGGAAGTGGTGCTAATATTAGTATAACAGAAAATACAGCAGGAACATATAATTTTTATGCGATAGCAACTGATAATGATGGTGCAACTACACGGTCCAATCAAGTAAGTGTAAATGTAAGTGTATCAACAACACAAGCAACAGCCAAGCTCGGTAATCTTGCTGATGCAAATGTGACAATATATAAAGTTGAAGATAATGGTACTATCACATCTTTATATACCGGAAGAACTAGTAGTGGTACAACACTTGGTGAAATAGGTAAATTCGATATGCATATCGATACCCTTGATGATAACATCTTTTATCTCTATAAAGTTACAGGTGGTAAAGACTGGGATGCAAATGATGATGGTAATTTGGATACGGCTCCTATGGAGAACAATGGAACCATTAGGGCTATAGCGAAAGGGAGTGACTTAAAAGTTGCGTCAGATAACTTTACTGTATCTTATGCAACAGAGCTAGTCTATGAAAAAATAGCTCCAACGCTTAAATACCACTTCGATAAAAGCATCTTCCAAACAAAACTTCAAGATGCTATCAAGCAAGTGTTAACTGATGTAGATGGTGATGGAACCATCGATGAACAAGATATGCTCACTTTCGATCCACAAATAGATGAATCAAAGCTTATAGATATTTACAGTTCACGAGTAGAAAAAATAAAAGATATTTTGCATGGCGGAAAAGTACCTGCTCTTAATCTATCAAAAACACTTGGCTTTTATGATACTGCAGGTTCTGCTAATGGTGTTATTCTTTCAAGTGATGGAACAAAGGCTTATGTAGCAGATGGTGGTAAAGGACTGGTAGTGATGGATATCAGTGATCCTACGAATCCAACAAAACTAGGCTCTTATGATACTGACAATGTTGCTATTAATGTCACCCTTTCAGGCGATGGAACAAAGGCTTATGTAGCAGATGATAGTGATGGTTTGGTGGTGATAGATATAAGCGATCCTACAAATCCAACAAAACTAGGCTCTTATGATACTGCGGGTTATGCTTATGGTGTTACCCTCTCAAGAGATGGAACAAAAGCTTATGTGGCGGATTATGATAACGGATTGGTAGTGATAGATATCAGTGATCCTACAAATCCAATAAAGCTAGGCTCCTATAAAGATACTGATAGTTATGCTTATGGTATTACTCTTTCAAGTGATGGCAAAAAGGCATATGTGGCGGATGAGGGTAATGGACTGCTAGTTATAGATATCAGTGATCCTACAAATCCAACAAAGCTAAGCTCTATTGTGGATTCTGCTCGTGATGTTACCCTTTCAAGTGATGGAACAAAGGCATATGTAGCAGATGAGAGTAACGGACTGGTAGTGATAGATATCAGCGATCCTGCTAATCCAGTGAAACTAGGCTCTTATGATACTGCGGGTTCTGCTTATGGAGTTAGCTTATCGAGTGATGGAAACAAGGCGTATATAGCAGATTATGATAATGGATTGGTAGTGATAGATATTAGTGATCCTACAAATCCAACAAAACTTGCCTCTTACAATACCTCATATACTAAAGGTGTTGCCCTTTCAAGTGACGGTACAAAGGCGTATATGGCAGATGATAGTAATGGTTTGAGAGTGATAGATATCACTGATTTATCAAATCCAGCTAAACTCGGCTCTTATGATACAGCTGGTACTGCTTATGGAGTTGCTTTATCGAGTGATGGATCTAAAGCGTATATGGCGGATTATGATAATGGTTTGGTGGTGATAGATATCAGCGATCCTACTAATCCGGTGAAACTCGGCTCTTACGATACGGCTGGTACTGCTTATGGAGTTGCTTTATCGAGTGATGGATCCAAAGCGTATATTGCAGATTATTTTAAGGGTTTGATAGTGATAGATATCAGTGATCCTGCACATCCAACTGAACTTGGCTCTTACGATACGGCTGGTGCTGCTTATGGGATTACTTTATCGAGTGATGGATCTAAAGCGTACGTGGCGGATGATAGTGATGGTTTGATAGTGATAGATATCAGTGATCCTGCACATCCAACTGAACTCGGCTCTTACGATACGGCTGGTTCTGCTTATGGAGTTACTTTATCGAGTGATGGTGTAGACACGCACCCCATTTGGACAGAGTGCGCATAATAACTTGGACAAGTCACGCATAAGTACTTGGACAGCATACGCATCCATTATTTGGACAGATTTCTGTTCTCATGCGCGTATAAGATTGAG
>JALTCA010000035.1:0-9151 GCA_027008245.1 Desulfurellales bacterium | reverse complement strand
TTTGCATAAGCCTATCTCTCTGCTTTGTCTTTGAAAGTTCCTGCGTATCAATTTTAAACGTTCTATCAAAAATTCTTTTCATTTCCTTGTTGAAACCATTTGTATCCCAGTTGACTGGATCGATATTTTGGGGAAGGTAAGCATCTGCCAAATCATAAACAATTGACTCGACATATCCCAAAATATCGTCCTTAAGGTCTTTGCCCTCCAAAATGCTTCGCCTTTGCTGATAGATTACTTGCCTTTGTTTATTCATCACATCGTCATACTCAAGCAAATTCTTCCTTATCTCAAAATTGTAATCCTCAACCTTTTTCTGGGCATTCTCAATTGCCCGTGTAATCATTTTGTTCTCTATTGCTTCTCCTTCTTCAACGCCCAACTTACTCATCAAAAGCTTTATACGATCAGAACCAAAAATTCTTAGAAGGTCATCCTCTAGAGACAAGAAAAATCTAGATTCTCCTGGATCGCCTTGCCTGCCTGACCTACCCCTTAGCTGGTTATCAATTCTTCTTGATTCATGTCTTTCTGTACCAAGTATGAAAAGACCACCCAAATTTCTGCTTTCTTCTGTAAGTTTTATATCAACACCACGACCAGCCATATTTGTCGCTATCGTTACTCTGTGAGGCTCGCCTGCGTGGGCTATAATTTCTGCCTCCTTCTCATGGTGTTTTGCGTTTAAAACAGCGTGAGGAATCCTTTTTTTAACAAGCAATTTATGAATCTCTTCAGACTTTTCAACGCTTGTAGTTCCAACTAATACTGGCTGACCTTTCTCGTATCTTTCTTTAATCTCTTTAATTATAGCGTCAACTTTTTCTCTATGAGTTTTAAAAACAAAATCGTTGTGGTCTACTCTAATAACAGGTTTATTTGTTGGAATCACTACAACATCCAAGTTGTAAATTTCCTTAAATTCCCGTGCCTCTGTTGCTGCTGTTCCTGTCATACCTGAGAGTTTTTCATACATTCTGAAGTAATTTTGAAACGTAATGGAAGCTAATGTTTGAGATTCTTTTTGAATCCTCAAGTGCTCTTTTGCCTCTATTGCTTGATGCAGTCCATCTGAATATCTTCTATCTGGCATTAGCCTACCCGTAAATTCGTCGACTATAATGGCTTTACCATCCTTAACTATATAATCTTTATCTTTATAATACACTGCATGGGCTTTCAACGATTGATTTACCATATGTAAAATTTCTATATTCTCTATGTCGTACAGGTTTTTAATACCTAAAAGCTTCTGAATCTTCTCAATGCCAGAGTCTGTTAACACGGCGTTTTTTGCTTTTTCATCAACTTCATAATCTTCGGATTTAAGCTGTCTTACAGCTTTATCAACTTTGTAATACAAAGAGGATGGTTTATCAGCGACACCAGATATAATTAAAGGTGTTCTCGCTTCATCTATAAGTATTGAATCCACCTCATCAACTATAGCATAGTAAAAATTTCTCTGAACGTAATCATCTAAAGAATAGCTCATGTTATCTCTTAAATAATCGAATCCGAATTCACTGTTAGTGCCATACGTTATATCTGCAAGATACGCCTCTCTTCTTGAACAAGGAACGAGCTTCGTTGTAAATTTTCCTCTATCGTCCCAATCCACCAAAAAGGATTTATTTTGTTGTTGAATAACGCCAACCGTAAAGCCCAAAGACAGATATATTGGGCTCATCCACAAAGCATCCCTTTTCGCCAAGTAGTCATTAACGGTAACAAGGTGAACCCCTTTTCTTGTCATGGCATTGAGGACTAAAGCCAACGTTGCAACAAGTGTTTTTCCTTCACCAGTTTTCATTTCGGCAACCATGCCCTTGTGAAGCACGTATCCACCAACAAGTTGAACATCAAAGTGTCTCATGTTAACTGTACGCCTTGCCACTTCCCTTGTTAAAGCAAAAGAATCCACTAATATGGCATCCAGATCGCCTTTTTCATTATATTGGCTTTCTAACTTTTTAACTTCATCCCTGATTTTCTCATCACTTAGAGACTTAGCCCAGCTTTCCCTATCGTTTATCTTTTTAACATACGGTTGTATTGATTTTAATATTCTATCGTTCTGTGTTCCAAAGACCTTCTTTAGTAATCCTAACATCTTTCCCCTCTTAAAGTTAATTTCATTCAATATTATTGAACTAAAGAACAAAAATCAACCAAAACAAGAATTTAGTTGACCAAAACGATTTATATTGGTAAAAAACCCAAAAATAATTGTGGGAGGTTTAAGATGAAAAAGTTACTTGCACTTGTGTTGGCATCGTTAGTCCTGACCCTGTTAGGATTTGGAAATGTAACATACGCAAAACAGGGAAAAATTAAGGCTGCGTTCCTCTACATAGGTCCACACAACGACGGTGGATGGAGCCAAGCACACGACGAGGGAAGAATCTATTTGCAAAAACACTTACCGTACGTTATTACAAACTATTCAGAGAGTGTGCCAGAAGGAGCACCTTGCGAAAAAGTCGTTAGAGATTACATTCACAAAGGATACAAAGTGATTTTTGGCACAAGCTTTGGTTTTATGAACTGCCTATATAACGTGGCAAAGGATTATCCCAATGTAGTTTTTGAACACTGCTCTGGTTACAAAACAAGAAAAAATATGGGCACATATTTTGGTAGGATGTACCAAGCCGATTACTTAGCTGGACTTGTAGCTGGAATGACAACAAAAAGCAATTATATTGGCTTTGTTGCACCGTTTCCTATTCCTGAGGTAGTTAGGGAAATTGACTCATTTACCATTGGCGCAAGAGAAGTTAATCCAAAAGTAACGGTACACGTTATTTGGACAAACTCGTGGTTTAATCCAGTTAAAGAAAGAAGTGCAGCAGAAACATTTATAGCAAATGGAGCAGACATAATAGTCAGTGGTTGTGATTCTCCTGCCTCCATAGAAGCAGCCAAGAAGGCAGGAATTTATGCAATCGCATACGATAGAGACATACATAACAAATTCCCGAAGACTGTTCTCACATCAAGGGCATGGAATTGGGGCGTGTACTATACAAAAGTCTTAAAAGAGGTTCACAACAGCACATGGAAGTCTGAAAAATACTGGGGTGGCTTGGAAACGGGTATCGTAAAATTGGGTAAATTCGGTGATACAGTACCAGAAAAAGTAAAAGCCTACGTATTAAAAAGAGAAAAAGAAATCAAGGAAGGCATATTCAAGGTTTTCGAAGGACCCATCTATGACCAGCATGGTAAATTGATGGTAAAAAAGGGCCAAGAATTGCCAGACAAAGACAAACTATCTCTTCAGTGGTTTGTTAAAGGAGTTGTAGGATCTATCCCACACTAAGAATAGAGGGAGGCAAAAACCTACTTTAGAGGCTCTGCCTCCTTTTTTATTTCATGATAGAAACAGTTTTAGAAACAAGAAACATAACAAAGATATTCCCAGAAACCACAGCCAATAAAGACATATCGTTTGAACTCAAAAAGGGCGAAATACATGCACTTTTAGGTGAAAACGGTGCTGGTAAAACCACCCTAATGAACATTCTCTACGGCATATACATGCCAACAAGTGGTGAAATATTCATAAACGGACAAAAGGTAACAATAAAATCTCCGCTGGATGCCATAAAATTAGGCATAGGCATGATACATCAACACTTTATGCTTGTAGAAACTTTGACCGTTCTTGAAAACATAATCTTAGGCCTAAAGGAATATGGCTTTGTCATAAATAAAAAAGCAGTTAAAGAAAAACTAAGAGAAATAGAAAACCTTTATGGTTTAAAAGTTGACCCTGATGCAAAGGTCTGGCAAACAACCGTTGGAGAGCAGCAAAGGATTGAGATAATCAAGGTTCTGTTTAGGGGTGCAAATATACTGATTTTGGATGAACCAACAGCTGTCCTAACACCCCAAGAAACACAAGGTCTGTTTAAAATTCTAAAGAGAATGAAAGATGACGGAAAATCTATAATATTCATCACGCACAAATTAGAAGAGGTCATGCAAGTAGCTGACACAATCACAGTTTTGAGGAGAGGGAAAGTCGTCAAAACTCTAACAAAGGATAAAACAACAAAATCCAAACTCGCTGAGTTAATGGTAGGAGAAACAAACTTACAAAATTTTCAAAAAAACAAAAAAGAGTTAAAAGAAATTATACTAAGCATAAGGAACCTAACCGTATATTCAGACAAAGGAGCAAAATCACTTAAAGGCATTGATTTAGATGTAAGAAAAGGAGAAATACTCGGCATTGCAGGAATATCAGGAAACGGACAAAAGGAACTCGTACAAACAATAGCAGGCTTAAAGAAAGTTTCAAAAGGCAAAATTATATTCAACGGTGTGGATATAACAAATAAACGCCCACGATTCATAAGCCGTCTTGGCATTAATTACATACCCGCAGACAGACTTGCAATGGGTGTAGCCCCTAATCTATCGAGTATAGACAATGCTATAATGCGCAGATATTACAGATTTCCTCTACTAAAAAATGGCATGATGAATTATAAAAAAGCCTTTGCGTATACAAGAATGATGGCAAAAGCCTACAACATAAAATTGGACAACCCATTAGCACCTATAAAACTCCTATCCGGTGGAAATATGCAAAAGTTGATATTGGCACGTGAAATTTTAGAAAGCCCAAAACTCTTGATTGCATCATATCCTACGAGGGGTCTTGACATAGCATCAACCCAGTTTTTCAGACAGAAACTGGTAGAAATAGCAAATAAGGGAAAAGCTGTGATTTTGGCATCAGAAGATTTAGATGAAATTCTCTCTCTTTCTGATAGAATAGCAGTGATGTATGAAGGTAGAATTGTCGGTATTATGGGCGCTGAAGAGGCCGATAAAAACACAATAGGTCTAATGATGGCCGGAGCAGAAGTATAGATGTTATACTTCGAAAAGAGACAATCAGTACCACAACATTTCAAAGTTATGATACCTATTGTTTCGCTACTAATCGGACTCATAATCGGAGCCATAGCCGTATCCATTGTAGGAATCAATCCACTGGACGTTTATGGTGGCATACTATCAAACGCCTTTGGAAGCTGGTATGCATTCTCAGAAACGCTGGTCGCAGCTACACCCCTAATATTGATCACTGCGGGGCTCATTGTCGTTTTCAGGATGAACGTCTGGAACATAGGAGCATACGGACAATACATAATAGGCGCAATTTTCAGTTCTTATTTTGCCCTTTTTGCTTCAAACGGCTTATCCAAGCCTGTAATGCTTACGGTAATGATAATAGCGAGCATGATCGGTGGAGCCATCTGGGCTTTAATACCGACGCTTTTAAAGATATTCTGGGAAGTAAACGAGGTTATCACTACATTGCTCTTAAACTACATAGCACTCTATATTCTAAAGTTTCTCATGTACGGCCCTTGGAAAAACCCTGAAAGTTATGGATTTCCCCTATCCAAGACATTCCCCCAAACCGCCATACTGCCCGTATTATTCAACGGAACGCGCCTCACCATCGGCATCATCTTCGCATTAATCTCTGTTATAGTAGTGTGGTTCCTGATCAAGAAATCCAAGTTTGGTTATGAGGTTAAAGTGATAGGAGACAATCCCCTTGCAGCAAAATATGCCGGAATAAGCGTAAACAGAAATATTATCATCGGCATGGCTATAAGTGGTGCCTTGGCAGGTCTGGCTGGAATGACAGAGGTTTCAGGGATCGTTCACTACCTCCAGGTTAAGATCGGAGCCGATTACGGTTATACGGCTATAATCGTGGCATGGATAGCCTACTTAGACCCGATCGTAACAATTTTGGCAGCCATCCTATTTGGCGGACTGGCAAGCGGCGGATACTCACTACAGATCACCATGCGGGTGTCCTACGGCATAGTGGGGCTAATCGAAAGCATCACCCTATTTAGCTTGGTCGGAGCACAGATATTCCTAAATTACAAGTTAAGGTGGAAAAATGGCTCATCATAGCATCTACATATCCCTGTTTGCGAACACTGTAAAAGCTGGAACAATTCTGCTTTTTCCCACTATAGGAGAAATATTCGCAGAAAGAGCTGGGATTTTAAACTTGGGTGTCGAAGGCATGATGCTTATTGGCGCTTTCATTGGCTTTATTGTATCTTATACGACCCAAAACCCCTACTTGGGCTTCTTTGCCGGCGTAATCGCAGGAGGCATTGCATCACTCATCCACGCTTTTATCTCTATTACCTTGAGGGGCAACCAAATAGTAAGCGGATTGGCTTTGACCATCTTTGGCGGTGGATTTACAACATTCTACGGCCAAAAGTGGATCAATATGACGTTAAACAACACCATGCCAACTGTTAAAATACCGTTACTCAGCGAAATTTCATACATAGGTCCCATTTTCTTTAGCCAAGACCTAATCGTTTATCTTTCGTACATTACGGTCATTGTGATGTGGTTTATCCTGTATAAGACCACAATGGGCTTGAATTTGAGAGCTGTTGGAGAGAATGCTAAAGCGGCGAATGCCATGGGGATAAGTGTTTACAAGGTTCGATACATATGGACATTCTTTGGAGGATTATTGGCAGGTGCGGGCGGTGCGTATCTTACAACATCTTACGCCCCTTTTTGGCTCGACGGCATCACAGCGGGTAGGGGCTGGATTGCAATAGCCCTTGTAATATTTGCCATGTGGGATCCTCTAAAAGCCCTATTTGGAGCATACCTATTCGGCGGAATAAACGCTTTGCAATTCCAACTGCAAGCCTCAGGAACAACCATACCATCCGCCATTCTGAACATGCTTCCATATATTGGAACGTTCATAGTTATAACAATTAGCTCAATTATTGTGAAAACAAAACACGTAAGACCTCCTAAAGAATTGGGGGTTCCATATATCAGGGAAGAGAAATAACTTACACAAGAAAGACTATAAGCCTCATAAAATACAAATTTAAACAACATATAAGAAACAAAATGAGATTTACACACAGAAAAACAATGGTGCCGGGGGCGGGACTCGAACCCGCACGGGGTCGCCCCCACTGGATTTTGAGTCCAGCGCGTCTACCAGTTTCACCACCCCGGCTCTAACGTTAGGGATTATATACATTTGTGTTAATGTGTCAATATTTTACTTGATAAATTGGTAGTTTTTTTGCTATAGATAACACGAGGTGATAATATGAGTGAAATAAATGTTGTAGAAAGAGAAACAAGCAATATTTTAGATGCAATAGAAGAAACGGCAGCCATAATTGGCCTCCCAAAAAAATTCTTAGATTTTGAGATTATAGACGAAAAAGAGAAAAAAGATAACATAGGAAATGTAAAAAAAATCTACAAAATCAGAATTTACCAAAACCAAAAAAAAAGCAAACTTTTAAACATAATATCTATCGAGACAGACCCAGAAGAACATCCCCTTAAAGCATACATATACATAGATACAACAAAATTGAATTCAATCTTGGAGGTAAGTGAAAAAGAAATAATAGAGACAATTAAAAAATTACTCGCTTTAAACAATATAAACTACGGAATTAAATATAAGCTTTTTCCAGCCATTGCAAAGGAAATAAAGAAGAGGTTATCTCCTGCAAACAAGCCCTTTAGGATACTTATAGCTGAAGGAAAAAGGCCTGTAAGAGGAGAGAATAGTAAACTAATGTTTCATTTTGACAAATACAAAGCTGCTGGGACAATCGATAAAAATGGAAAAATAGACTACAAGAAAAAAAATTTTTTGGTTCCTGTAAAAAAGGGTCAACTGTTGGTTGAGTTCTACAGACCCACTCAAGGTGAAGAAGGATACGACGTATTTGGCAATATACTCGTGCAGGACGTAGGTGTAGTTATAGAAGACATAGAAGAAGTTAAATTTGCCAATGGTAGTGTTAAAAAAGTTGAGGAAGGAAGAATAATAAAAATTCTCTCAGAGAAAGATGGGGTTATAATATACAGAAACGGGGTTTATGATATAGACACAAGTGTATCAATAAATAAGGTTGATATAAAAACAACAGGAAATTTAAACGCTGATGGAGATGTCGAATTAAAAATTGGGAATGGAATGAATAATGGAGTTGAGGACACAATAGCTGCAGGAATGAAGGTTAAAGGCAAAAAGGTAGTGGTAAATGGAGATGTTGGACCAAAAGCCACAATAGAAGCAGAAGAGGTAGATATAAAAGGCAGTGTCCATCAAGATGCCCATATAAAAGCAAAGAAAGCAAAAATAGCAATTTGTAGAGGCACAGTGGAAGCTGATGAGATAGAAATCGAACTGTCAGAGCATGCTCACTTGACGGCAAAAAACAGCGTGGTTATAAACAAAGCTGTTGCAACGAAAATTTATGCGCCCAAAGTGGAGATAAAAGAGAATATGATGTCATCCTGTATAACAACGTCATCAGAGAGTGTTGTTGTAAACAACGTTGAAGGAGGCAACAACATAATAGCTATAAAACCGCTTGAACTACCGTGGATAAAAGAGCAGTACAAAGAATTAGCGGTAAAGGAAAAGTATGCAAAAACAGTATTTAAAAATCAGCAGAAGAGTTACTTGACATTAAAAGCAAAAGTCGATGCAGAGAAAAAGAAAACAGAAGCAATATTAAACACAATTCAGAAGCTCAAAAAAGAAGGTAAAAATATACCAAACGCCTTATTGATTGCGATAAAGAAATTCAACGAACTACAGAATCAATTAAAAGAAGAAGAAAAGTCACTTAAATCTGCAGAAAAAGAATTACTAAAAATCCAGAATGAAATGGAACATTTGAGAAATAGTTATAAGGACGGCCACATAATAATAAACAATACAATACCGGCTAACAATATTGTAGAATTCAACGATAAATTAAAAAGAGTACTCGATCAAGAGTATAGAAAAGTGAAAATATACACCAGAGAAATACAAGGCAAAGAGAATATAGTGATAGAGCCCCTTTAAAAAAGCCAAAGCATCACATGACTTGCAATAACTACTCGGTTAAAGTATCAAACTGAGAATTAAAAAAAGAATGGTAGCGGCGCAGGGACTTGAACCCCGGACACTGCGGATATGAGCCGCATGCTCTAACCAACTGAGCTACGCCGCCCTTAGATAAATGAAAAACAATAGGAAAGATTTTATTTTAACCCCCTGGCAATACCTACTCTCCCACGGGCTCTCCCGCAGTACCAT
>JALTCA010000034.1:0-9302 GCA_027008245.1 Desulfurellales bacterium | reverse complement strand
CCAGGCTGTAATAAGCTCTTTTTACAATCAGGATCATCTAACCTTCTATAGATGCCAAAAATCGTTCCTACACTAACATTTACGTCTATATTGCTTGAGCCATCCAAAGGGTCAAATACTACAGTATATTTACCTTCGAGACTTTTGTTGCTTACGGGAAGCATGTCTTCCATTTCTTCTGATGCCATCGCGCAAACTTTGCCTGTTGGGTCTAACGCGCTTACCATTTTCTCGTTTGCGTATAGATCCAGTTTTTGCTGTGTTTCCCCGTGGACATTAATGCCATCTGTGCTTCCTATTATGTTTACAAGTCCGGCTTTATTTACTTCTCTTGACACAATTTTTGCAGCAAATGCAATTTGTTCCAATATTAAGGTAAAATCACCGACTGCTCCTGGATACTTTCTTTGTTCTTCTAAGATAAATCTGCTTAAACTAACGGTTTCTTTTTGCATTTTTAACCCCCTTTAATTTTTTTATAAATATAACATCAATGTTCTATTTAATCAAAAGAAAATGAGTGTGGGCCCTTATCTAATGAAGCGGGTTATTAAAGAGCGGGCGTACAAAGGGGCTAAAAAGAGGATAAACGAAGGCTTGTTGTCTGGCCTCATCGGCCATCCGGAAGGACCACCCCCACACTCGATGGGGAAGTTTAATAAAAAGAACTAAGAAGTCAAGTGTTTTTTTAATAAAAAGAGTGATTTTTGCATATTTTGATGAGAACTTTGTTTTTATAATCTTTCTAAAGTAAAATAAATTTTATCAAATTTTAGTTTTATTTTGTTATTTCATTATCATGAACTATATTGAACAAATACGACCTTTACAGAGTTGAAAAAATAATTGGCTTTTGATAGGTTTTTAATGTGAAGCGCGATATGTTTTTTTACCTAAGTGTTGCTTTTATAGCCTTAGTTTTAATAAGTGCGATTTTTGCGCCGTACATAGCGCCGTATAGTCCATATGCTATTGACACAAACGCAATTTTAAAACCCCCAAGTTGGCATCATTTGTTTGGTACAGACAGAATAGGTAGGGATGTGTTTTCTAGGGTTATTTATGCAAGTAGGATATCAATTTCTGTGTCGTTGATTGCTGTGGGTATCTCAACATCCATAGGCGTTATTTATGGGGCTATAAGCGGATATTACGGTGGTTGGATTGATACTGTAATGATGAGATTTGTAGATATAATGCTCACCTTTCCCGTGTTTTTTCTTATTTTAACTGTCGTTGTAGTTTTGGGACCTAATATTTTCAACGTTATGATTGTTATTGGATTAACAGGTTGGATGGGGATTGCCCGTATCGTTAGGGCAGAAGCATTAAAAATAAGGGATTTAGGATATGTAAAGGCAGCAGTGCTTCTTAAAAAGAGTACTTTCTACATATTATTCAAACATGTGATTCCTAATGCCCTTTCTCCTGTTATAGTGTATGCTACGTTAGGTATAGGTTCTGCCATATTGGCTGAGTCTGGCCTGAGCTTTTTGGGGCTCGGTGTTCAACCTCCAACAGCAAGTTGGGGTAGTATACTGTCAGAAGGAAAGGATGTTATACAGGTGGCTTGGTGGATGACATTATTTCCGGGGATTATCATATTTTTAACTGTTATAAGTTTCACAATTATAGGTGAAAAGCTGAAGCACTAATGTTTGAGATAAATCCTAAAAAAATAAGATATTTCGATTTTTCCCTTTTTATACCCGTTGTTATTATCGCATCCTTAGGTATATTGACCATTTCAACTACAAATAATGGGAAAGTCTTCGCCACAAGACAAGCAGTTTGGGTTGTTACAGGTGTTGTGTTTATGATTTTGGCCTATAATATCAACACAAAGAATATAAAAAGGAATGCATGGTTTTTCTATATATTTTCAGTTTTATTGTTAATCTTGGTTTTTTTGAATGGTGTTTTTAGTCATGGTGCAAAGCGATGGGTTTCAATATACTTTTTTCATATACAGCCATCGGAGTTTGTTAAATTAGCAGTTATTTTAGTGCTCTCTGCGTATTTTGATGAAAATCCAAAAGTTGAGCCTTATGGATTTAAGGATTTGTTAGTGCCACTTTTTATTGTAGTTTTCCCTATGGCTTTAGTAATTAAACAACCGGATTTGGGTACAGCGATAGTGATTGCTGTTATAGCTATGAGCATAGTTCTTACAGCAGGTATAAAGAAAAGCTTGCTGTACAAGTTTATGCTTCTGTTCTTAGTGTTTCTTCCATTTGCATGGTCGAATCTTAAACCTTACCAAAAAGACAGAATAATGGGTTTTTTAGACCCTTACAGAGCACCTACTACTTATGGATACAACACCATACAATCCGAAATAGCGATAGGCTCAGGGGGACTATTTGGCAAAGGTATACACCATGCAACGCAAACACAACTGAGTTTTTTGCCTGAAAGTCATACAGATTTTATATTTTCTGTATTTTCAGAGCAATGGGGATTTGTAGGTTGTTTGGTTTTAATCATTTTATATATGCTTTTTTTGTATAGGGCAATATCAATAGCCTATAATTCTGAAGATGATTTTGATAAAATGATTTGTATTGGAATAATAGCCTATTTTTGGATATCTTTGGTATTTAACATGGGCATGGCGATGGGTCTTTTGCCAGTTGTGGGTATACCACTTGTGTTTTTTAGTTACGGCGGGAGCTCTATTGTCACATCTTTCTTTGCTTTAGGTATTCTCCTATCGGTGAGATTTAAAAACAGGGCATGAATATTAAAATTTATGATAGTTGTGGTAAAAATATACTTACTGAGAGCATAGTTTTGGCTAATTGCAATTTAGAAAAGTACTTTTTAGAGGTGGTAAAATGATAAAAAGGTACACAAGAAAAGAAATGGGTGACTTGTGGACGGAAGAGGCCAAGTTTTCAAGATGGTTGGAAGTTGAGATTGCAATCTGTGAGGGTTGGGAAAGTATTGGCGAGATACCAAAAGGTACGGCTGATAAAATTAGGGGAAAAGCTAAATTTAGTATAGAAAGGATTGAAGAGATAGAAAAAACCACGCGTCATGATGTTGTAGCTTTTCTTGAGAATGTCAAAGAGAATTTAGGGGAAGATGGCGATTACCTACATTTTGGTGTGACGAGTTCGGATACTATTGATACAGCCATGGCTTTGGCGTTAAAGAGGTCGGCAGATATATTGATAAACGATATAAAAGAAATTTTGGCTACGTTGAAAAGTAGGGCTTTTGAGTTTAAAAACACGTTGATGATTGGAAGGTCTCACGGGATACACGGTGAACCTATAAGCTTTGGTTTTGTTTTGGCTTTATGGTATGCGGAAATGAGTAGGAATTTAAAACGTTTGGAGAGCGCAAGAGAAGCCATTTCCTATGGTAAAGTTTCTGGATCTATGGGTACTTTCGCCAATGTGCCTATTGAAGTTGAGGAATATGCGTGTAAAGTGTTGGGTTTAAAACCTGCTCCTGTGTCAAGCCAAATAATACAGAGGGATAGGTATGCCCAATACATGACAACCTTGGCAATCGTAGCTTCAACAATTGAAAAAATAGCAACGCAGATTAGGCACTATCAGAGGACAGAGGTGAGGGAGGCTGAAGAGTTTTTCCATAAGGGTCAAAAGGGGTCATCGTCTATGCCACATAAGAGGAATCCTGTTTTAAGCGAGAATCTTTGTGGTTTAGCTAGACTAGTTAGGTCAAATGCTATTGCAGCCTTAGAGAATGTTGCTCTATGGCATGAGAGAGATATTAGTCATTCATCTAATGAAAGGATTATTTTGCCAGATTCCAATATTGCCTTAGATTTTATGCTCTATAGATTGAATAATGTGTTAAAAAATTTGGTTGTATACAAGGATAACATGATTAAAAATTTGAATCTCACGCATGGAGTTATATATTCCCAAAGGGTTATGCTCAAGCTTGTTGAGAAAGGCGCTGATAAGATAGAGGCTTACGAAGCTGTCCAGAAAAATGCAATGAAATCCTGGGAGAGTGGCTTAGATTTTATGAGCTTGATAAAAGAAGATGATTTTATTAAAAAATATTTAACGCATGACGAGATAAAAGAATTATTTAATCCACACTACTACATAAGAAGAATGGATGATATATTTAACAGAGTTTTTGACGATTAAATTAATTTTTGTTAAAATTTATTAGTTTTTAGTGCAAGGGGAGTCCATGTGGGATTTCTTGGATAATCTTAACGATGCGATAATAGTGTTTGATAAAGATAAACATGTTAAGCATGTAAATAAAATGGCAAGGGTTTTGTTTGGGATAGAAGCTAATAACGATATGCGTAAAATTTTGAAGGAAGATGACAGAGAGGTTTTTTTGGGCAATGTTTTACAGCTTTCTGATAAAGGTGAAACCTATAGCAATTTTATGCGTTTTTTAGATAAAGATAGAGATTTGCTATTTAGCTGGCTTAAGGTTTTTAAATGGAAAGATGATTATGTTTTTGAGATATTTGACCTTACGCCTGTGGAAAACAGGGCAGAGGGTATTACGGATTCTAGCTATATTAAAATTTTAAAATACATGTCTGTTGGTATTTCCCATTCAATCAGAAATCCCATAATGTCAGCCGGAGGCATGCTTGGAAGGGTTAAATCAAAAATAAAGGATATTGGAAGTGAAGATTCTGAAAAGCTTATAAAATACATAGAGATAGTTGAAAAAAGCCTTTATAGAATTATTAGTATAATTGCCAACATTGAGGTTGTTAGTAACTCTTTGCCTGTAAAGTTAGAGAGGGTTAATGTGGGTGATGTTGTTGAATCTGTGGTAAAAAGATATGAAAATAGCGCAGAGTTTAGTATATCGAAGAAGGATGCATATGTTTATGCTGATAGGATGCATGTAGGTTTTGTTGTTGAGGAGATAATAAAGAACGCACTTGATGCAACAGCTGAGCAAGATAACGCAAAAATCGACATTCGCATTTCTGAAGAAGGAAGATATGTTGTAATTGATATTGTGGATAATGGCAGGGGGATTGATAAAGAAACACTGTCTTTGGCTACTATACCTTTTTATTCCACAAAACCGAGTAATATGGGTGTAGGTTTATCCCTCGCTAAGTTTATAATTGAGGGCTATCACGGTAAAATTTCAATAGAATCGAAGGAAGGGGAGGGCAGCAAGGTTACGATAGCAATACCAAGTGAAAAGAGGAGTAAAATGAGGATAGAACGCCTTGATTGGTAAACTTGCTTCTAAAATAATCGTATACACAACATCATTGATTTTATTAGTGCTTATTATATTCAGTGCAAGCTCTATTGTTACAGTAATGACATTGAAGAAGTATAGTTTAAATAAGGTTGAGACTGTCTTTAAGAAAAACTCAAACGAAAATTTGCAGAAAGAGGTAATATCTTATGCAAGAATGTTAAAAGGCGATATGGATGCCAAAAAGAGCGTGTCTTTCATGTTTGGGGAGGTTGTGGAAAAGCTTATAAATTCGAAGAATAAAATAGACTCCCACGATATAGAGAATATTTATGGTGAGATAAACAATGTTTTGGATTTAAGAGATATATCTTTGTTTAATAGCAATGGACAACTTTTAGAAAAGTATCCATCCTTTGAAGATGTGTCAAACCTCTCTGCTTTTGTTAAAGAATTAATAAAAAGAACAAGCTTTAATAAGATTAACTACTTTGATTTTCATCTTAATAAAGACGGTTCTGTATCTTTCTCTTTTGTTTATGTTGCAAGAATGAAGCATAATGTACCTTTGTTTATAGCTTTTGATTATAATCCATATGATTTCTATTCCTTAATCAAGATGGCACAGTTGCGTCCATACTCCCAAAAGTATCTTTGGGTTATAAATAGTAAAGGTTATCTAATATACGATCCTCCTACAAAAGAACATCCTATGATTACGCTTCTGAATAAAGTGGATTTGAAAAATCCTAAGAACGGTAAAGCTCTTGCAAATATAGTTAAAAATTATATTCTAAAGGGTGGAACTGGCGTGGCAAGGTACACCTTTAGAGGGGTTGATAAGTTTGTTGGATATACGTATGTAAGGGAGTTTGGGTGGGGATTGGGTTTGACTTTACCTGTAGATGCTTTTTATAAACCTATAAATGATTTGAATAAAGATATAAATTCCAAAACTACTTTTACGCTGGCTCTTTTTGGACTCTTTAGCTCTATCGTGGTTTTGATGGCTATAACTGCTTCTCTGTTTATTGCTAAAAGAGTGGTAGATCCTATAAACAATACGGTTGAAGTTATAGAAAATATACTGAATGGTGACTATTCTGTTAAAATTCCAGAAAGTGGGATGGTTGAGATAGATAAATTAGCAGAAGCTATTAGCAGGCTGATGGACTATTTTGAAAAAAGTAAAAATAGCAAGGAGGGTTAGTTATGGCTGAAAATATGGATGATATGCAAGAAATTGTGCAAGATTTTTTGGTTGAAGCAGATGAGTTGTTAGAAGAATTAGATGAAGATTTAGTGAGACTTGAGAATGAAAGTGAAGACGAAGAACTTTTAAACAAGATTTTTAGGGCTTTTCATACAATAAAGGGTTCTGCAAGCTTTTTGGGTTTTGAAAAACTTACGGAGTTAACGCATAAACTTGAGGATGTTCTCAATAAACTGAGAAAGTTTGAACTTAAACTTAACAGCGATATGATGGATGCCATTTTAGGCGGTGTAGATAAGGCAAAAGAAATTATTGGCTTAATTAAGGATGGTGGAGATCCTGAGTCTGTTGATATTGAAGAAAACGTAAAACAATTGGTAAGCTTCTTGGATGAGAATTACAAGCCTGAAGAGAAATCCGACGAAAAGGCTGAAGGCACCTTGACAGAAGAGGAATTGGTTGAGCTACAAGAGCAGGAAGTTATGGAGGAAGAAGCTGAGGTAGAAGCGGAGAAGTCTGAAGAGAAGTTAGAAGAAGAAAAACCTAAATCGAAGGATGAAATTGAGGCTGAAATAGAGAGACTTCTAAAACAGAGAATGGAAGAAGACAAAGAAAAAAGACTTAAAAGGAAAGAGAAGATACTGTCTGAACTACAGAAGAAACAATCCACTGAGAGTGTAGAAAAAAAAGAAGATGAAATAAAGAAAGAAAGTGTTCCTGATGAAAAGAAGAAACCAATAATGGCTAAAAAGTCTAAACCTATTGTGGAACAAACGATAAGGGTTGATGTACAAAGGCTTGATGATTTAATGAATTTGGTAGGTGAGCTTGTTTTAGGTAAGAATAGACTTGTTAGTGTTGCTCAGAAAGCAGAGGAGAAATTTAGCGGGGATGAGGTTGTAGAAGAGTTAGGTGAGGTTGCAAACCAAATTACACTTGTCACTACTGATTTGCAAATGGGCGTAATGAAGACAAGAATGGTTCAAATTGGTAAAGTTTTTAATAAATTCCCTCGTGTTGTTAGGGATATATCAAGGGAGCTTAATAAAGAGGTTGAGTTGATTATAGAAGGTGCGGAAACGGAGCTTGATAAAAGTGTTGTAGAAGAAATTAACGACCCGTTGGTTCATATTGTAAGAAATGCTATAGATCATGGAATAGAGGCTCCAGAAGATAGGGTAAAACTGGGAAAGCCATCTAAAGGTAAGATAGTACTTTCGGCTTATCATGAGGGTAACTATATTGTCATAGAAGCGGCCGATGACGGCAAGGGTATGGACCCTGAGAAGCTTAAACAGAAGGCGTTAGAAAAGGGTTTAATTACAGAGACCGAAGCGAGGCAGATGAGCAAAGAAGAGGCTTTTGCTTTGATTTTTAAACCTGGATTTTCAACAGCCGAGAAGGTGACGAACATCTCTGGACGTGGCGTTGGTATGGATGTTGTAAAAACAAATGTTGAAAAACTAAATGGAATTATTGAAATAAAGTCAGAGATCGGTAAAGGAACCAAAGTTATTTTGAAGATTCCTCTAACACTTGCGATTATACAAGCACTGCTTGTTAAAGTTACCAAAGAGTACTTTGCAATACCACTTGTAAGTGTTGTAGAAACTGTGAGAATTACAAAGGAAGACATAGATAAGGTTGAAAATAAGGATGTTCTGAGGCTGAGGGAGAATATTATACCTTTGGTTTATTTGGGTGATACGTTAGGTATTGGGAAGAATAAAAAGACTTTGGATGGCAAAGAGATTTATGTAGTTGTGGTTGCTATAGCAGAAAAGAAGATTGGGTTAATAGTTGATGAGTTAATTGGCAGAGAAGAAATCGTTATAAAGTCTTTGGGTAATTATCTAACCAATATTAAAGGTATATCAGGCGCAACCATTATGGGCGATGGATCTGTGACATTAATACTTGATGTGGCAAATGTAATTAACGAGGCATCCATTATATCTGCAAATATTGAAGACCACCTGATTGATGGATATAGAAAAAGTCAGCCTGTAGCCCTTGTGGCAAGCAGGGAGTTAAAGGCTAAAAATGACCTTGTAAGTGCTCTTGAGGAAAAGGGATATATGGTCGTGTATGCGCATACAGACAAGGAAGCTTTAGAGCTTGCCTCAGAGCATATAGCAGATGTAATTTTTATAGATCTTTCTATTTATATAAATGATGGATATAACCTTGCTAAATCGTTGCGTAGTATGCCTGCGTATAAGACAACCCCACTTATTGCTGTTTCTACGGATGGAACTTATGATAAGGAGAAACTTAAAGAATCGAGATTTAGTAAATTGCTCTTTGCTCCACTTGAGAAGGACGAGGTATACACAGCTATAGATGAAGCTATGAGTAGAAATATATTGGTTGCTTAAAAGTTTTATAAGGAGGCTTTTATGAATGGAAGAGATGTAGACCTTTTTGATAAGAGTTTAGCTTTGAACGCTGATATGGAAGAGGAATTAGCTAAAAAAAGTAGAAAGACTGACACTATAATAATGAAAGATGAATATGAGCAAGTTGTAGGCTTTGTATTAAATAAAGAGCTTTATGGGATAGACATACTTGACGTTGAAGAAATCATAAAACCTGTTGACTATACGTATGTTCCCAATACAAAGCCATTTGTTATGGGTGTCATAAACTTAAGGGGCAAGGTTATTCCAGTTGTAGATTTGAGGATTAGATTTGGATTTGTATCTAACCCTATTAGCGCTGACAGTAGGGTAATTATAGTAGCCCACAATGAATACAATGTTGGGTTTTTAGTGGATAAGATTGAGAAGGTTTATTATATAGAAAAGAAAAGTATTGAACCTACGCCTCCTAACATACCTCAGAATATAGAAAAATACGTTAAAGGTGTTGGCAAAATGCCAAAAAAGATTATAACATTACTCAACATCGAGGA
>JALTCA010000033.1:0-2830 GCA_027008245.1 Desulfurellales bacterium | reverse complement strand
CCCTTTCAAAACTTACCTTGTCTGTTAAAACAGTAGAAACCCATTTCTTTTTAATCTTTCTCATCGCCTCAAACGATGTGCCTTCGTTTAAGGTTAATAGTGTGCTCATTAATACCCTTAGGTTTGTGTCGACAAAGGCTTTCCAGACTTGAGGCTGTTTGTTTAAATCCAATCCAAGTTGCCCTGATGCAAAGTAGAACTCAAATTCATTGCCATTATATCTGTATTGATGAAAAACGGTTTTATAGATTTTACCACCTCTTGTTTTGAATCTGCCGTAGCCCATAAGTTTTATGTTGAATGTATCGCTATCCAAATCTTTTATAAAGATTCTCGATGGTGTATTCTGCCAATGTTCTGCATCCATTCCGCCCGGTAGGAGGATTTTTGCAATCTCAGGAAACGGGCTTTTAAATTCTATGTTGAATGAGCCGACTGCTCCTGAGTTTTTTATTAGGATTATTTGGGACTCAATGGGAAAATATTTCTTTGCATTTGTTATATCGTTAAGCCTGTTTTTTATAACCTTCGGAGTAAGAATATCAGCTACAGCCACACCCATTGAATTTGTTCTTATTGTGTTTGTGAGTGTGGGATGCGTTATGTAGTTAATATTTTTACCATTGTGCGTGAAACTTTTATAAGATAACAGGTAAACCTTATTTTTTAAGGGTTTGCCGGTTGCATCCGTTAATTTAATCACCAGTTTCTGGTATCTTCCGTCAGCTATAAATTGCTTAGATAAAACTTTTACTACAACGTGCTTAGGCTTTTCTCTCAAATACAAATCAAGGTCTACATATACTGAACGTGACCCGTTAGGATTTATAAGCAGTAATTTTGCATATTTACCTTGATTATCACTTTTAATTGAGTATTTTTTGCCCCTAAATTTTATTGTTACATCAGCCCCTGAAATTGGGTTTGAATCTTCTGAATTTAATATGTTACCCCTCAAAATTGCCTCTTTCACTGACGAAGGGTTTAATCCACTTTTTGAAAAACCGTATTTTAGGTCATACTCTGAAACGCTTGGCTGGAAACCTTTGGATTCTGCAGATACCACAACTTCATAATCTTCACTATTAACTTCTAGGCCGTTATTTTCACTTTCTCCGCTCAATTTTTTCAAAATGACATTATAAAGTTTTCTAGCTGCGATCTTTGCAAATTTTTCAAAGTTTTTATGGTTGTCTGATTTTGATACAGAGATCTCGAAAACGTAACTTCCTACAGTTTTATAGTAAGAAAATTCTTCCTTTTTGGATACAATGCATGGTTTATCTGTTATCTTGCTGCTACAAAAATCTTGATGAACGTATAGATAATCTAAATAAAAAAATCCATCTTTGGACACTTTTCTATATTTATAAATTTCTCTTGTTGGAATACCTTTTGTTCTTGTAACTATGGTGTGGTTTGTAAGTGACCTCAATTTTGCAGTTTGTTGAGAAAGGAATTTTTTAGCATTTTCTTGGTTGCCGCAGTAGTATAGATTTAAAGAGCCAACACTGGCAGCATAAGCTGATGTATAATGGCTGTTCTTGAGTGTTAGAATTAAGCCTTGATTACCCAGGTGGCAGAATTGATTCCCTATCTCGCTGACATCATTACGGTTGTAAAGCTTAAAAGGTGTGTTGCTCAAATCTTGCTTTGTAATCGTTAATTTTTCCTTGACTTCGTTTAAATTTTCGGCGTGAGATATTGATAGAAATAGTGTAAAAATTATAAATATTAAAGTAATATATCTTTTCATTTCTACTCCTTCACTCTATTAATTAGTGAAACATTAACTGCCGCTTCTGACCAAAATATACACATAATAGTCTCCTTTATCACAATTAACTACAGCACTCTTGCCGCTGTATTTACTTGATTTTACTTTAATTACATATAATCCCCTAAAAACCTTTATTGAGTTTCCTCTGAAATCGCTTTTGAACGTTTCTTTGTTTAACTTTTCTATTGATAGCTTAAAGTTTTTTATTGGCATTTGTCTGTAACTTTTTGAATCTACTATTGATATATGGAGTACGCATGAATTGCCTGTTTTACGACCTTCAATCTTTTTAAAACCCAAGAAATCAAGTAACTTTTCTTTGTGTTCTCGTTTTAACTTTTCTAAATCATCATTGCTTAGTCTGAAAATCTCTTTTACTGCTCCGTTTTTCTTTTCTATTTTCCATGTGGATTTGCAGAAGCTTAAGAATTGTTCAAAAGGATAAGCAGGCGTTTTGTATCTTTTGGGCGTTGATAGGTAGTTATTGTATGTTAATCTGCAGTCTTTATAAGAAGGGTGTTTAATGGTTATGTCTCCAATAGATATGTTAGACAATTTATTTATGTTTTTGGTTTTTATAACCCACCTAATTACTAAACTATTTTTTGTGAGCTCTATTTTACTTTCATTGCTTAAGTTTATGGGTAGGTTTCTTTCTATTATGTTCTTGTCGACACCTAAAGATATAAAATCTCCATTGGGCGCTTTTATAGAGAAACCACATGGAGGAGCATTGTTTATTATTTCTGGTTTCATATTTGTGTATAGAATATAAATTCTGTTATTGTAAGTTAGTCTTGTTGTAACCCCGTTGCAATTCTTATTCGTTTTTATGGTGATATACGCGTAATTGTTTTTGGTATTGAAGCTGGCTGTTTCTATAGTGCAGGAATTTTTACTGTTGGGATAGCAACTAAAAAGAGTAACTAAAAATAACACATAGATAAGTAAGTTTTTCACTATCTCCTCGTAGAACTCCTAAATCTTCATTAATTCTATATAAATTTTTAATATAATGCAATTTTTTATGAGGTAAAAATATTTTCTTTG
>JALTCA010000032.1:0-2839 GCA_027008245.1 Desulfurellales bacterium | reverse complement strand
AGAATTCGTATCCCGGTAAGGCAAATAGAGTTTTGTCTAAGCTATGCAATTTTACGTTTGTGAATTTTGAAGTTACAAAGCGTTTTTTTAAAAATGCCATTGTTGTGGGCAATCCCACGAGGATAAAACTTGAAAACTTTAAAAGGACGATAAAGGAGCCTTTTGTTGTCGGAGTTATAGGTGGATCGAGGGGTGCAAGGAGTATAAACAACGCCATGATAGAACTTTCGGCTTTTGAAACCAATTTTAAAGTTATTCACCAGACGGGTGATGAGGATTATGAGAGGGTGAGGTCTGCGTATGAAAAAAACAAAAAGGATTGGGAAGTGCATAAGTTTATCGATGATATGGAGGGTTTCTACAAATCTATAGACTTTATTGTATGTCGAGCGGGGGCAAGCACTTTGAGCGAGATATCATGTGCTGCTTTGGGTTCAATACTCGTTCCTTACCCCTATGCGATCTATAACCATCAATACTTCAATGCCAAAGCTTTTGCGGATGCCAATGCTGCCATCATTTTGGAGGATAGAGATTTAACTGGAAAAAAATTTTTGAGTATTATATCATTACTGACGGTCGATAAAATTTTTGAGATGTCTATTAAAGCTAAAAGATTATGTAAACCCGATGCCTGCGAAAAGATGTTTGGAGTACTGACAGTAAGGTAGGATATGAAAGTAATTGCGATTACAAATCAAAAGGGTGGGGTTGGAAAAACCACAACTGCTATTAATCTCGGTGCGTCCCTCGCTGTTTTTGGGAAAAGAATTTTGATAATTGATATAGACCCTCAAGCCAACGCTACAAGTGGCCTAAATGCAGAAAGGGAAATGTGTATCTACCATGCATTAATTGGAAAGAAGAGTTTAAAGTCTCTTATAACACCAACGGAAATGGACAATCTTTTTATAATTCCATCAAATATATCTTTAATTGGAGCCGAGATTGAGTTAAGGAACTTAGATAATAAAGAGAAAATTCTTAAAAATTTATTGAAAGATTTGAACGGCTTTGACTATGTTTTAATAGATTGTCCGCCATCGCTCGGTTTTTTAACCATAAATGCTCTGGTTGCCTCGAATTCTGTTTTAGTGCCTGTTCAATGTGAGTATTTTGCTATGGAAGGATTAGCCCAGCTATTACATACGGTTAATTTGGTAAAAAGAACCTTTAACCCATCATTGAAAATAGAAGGAATATTGTTAACTATGCACGATAAAAGAAACAATCTGTCTAAACAGGTTGAAATGGAACTCAAGAGACACTTCCCCAAATATATTTTTAAAACCTTAATCCCGCGCAATGTTAGATTGTCTGAAGCTCCAAGTTTTGGAAAATCAGTTATATCCTATGACCTTAAATGTCCTGGTAGTCAAAGTTATTTATCATTAGCTAAAGAGGTACTTAAATATGCCTAAAAAGGGTGGCTTGGGTAAGGGATTGGAGGCCATCTTTGGCGAGTTGGATGAGCTGGAAAAAGACAATAAAGTTGTTGCAATATCTTTGGAGTTAATAGATAAAAATCCTTTCCAGCCAAGGGAAGATTTTGATGAAAAAGGGGTTAAGGAGTTAGCTGAGTCTATAAAGGAAAAGGGTATAATTCAACCTATTATCGTTAGGGAAAACGGGGATAAGTACCAAATTGTTGCTGGGGAGAGAAGGTTTATTGCAGCACGTATGGCTGGACTAAAGTCTATACCAGCTATTGTAAAAGATATATCGGATGAAGAATCAGCAGAAATAGCTTTGATAGAAAATATACAAAGAAAGGATTTAAATCCTGTTGAAGAAGCCTTAGCTTATAAGAGATTAATTGATAACTTTGGTTACACTCAAGAAGAGCTTGCAAAGAAAATTGGTAAGGATAGGGCTACTATTGCTAACGGTTTAAGATTACTTAATTTGCCTGATGATATTAAAGAAAAGCTGAAGAGGGGTTTAATCTCAGCAGGTCATGCAAGAGCTATACTATCATTAAGGGATGAGGCTGATCAAAAAAGATTGGCTGATGAGATAATTAAAAGAAAACTGAGTGTTAGAGAAGCAGAAAAGGCAGCAAAAACACGAATCGTTATTGATATTCCGGAAGAGATAGAGCTTTTAAAAGAGAAATTTGAAAATATGAAGGTTAAAATAACAAGTAAAAAACTTAAATTAGAATTTGTTTTTGATAATTTAGATGATTTAAGAGACTTTGCAAATAAGATTAGTGATTGAAATCTAAGGAATGGTAGGGGTAAGCTTATGAGAAGAGTGTTGTTTGCTTTGTTTGCCTTATTTTTCTTGGTTTTTGTGGGTGTATCTGAGTCTTCAACGTTAAGGGTAGGAGGTGTTATAAAAAACGAACACGGCTCGGCTATTGATGGTGTTGAAGTTGCTATTTTGTGTAATGGAAAAGTTTTAGCAACAACGGAAACTACAAGAAACGGTAGTTACTTTGTGGAGATTCCAATAAAACAACTAAAACCTGCTGATATAGATATAGAATTCAAAAAGAGTACTTATCAAACTATACATGAGCCTATTAGAAATATTTTGGTTTCTAAATTGCCCGACGGTAGTACTATCTATATATCTTCTGTCAATGAAGTAATGGGGCGTGTAACTACGCCGGCTTTCTGGATAGCTTTGATTGTTTTGGTAATGACATTTGCCATTATTTCTTTTGAAGTGTTACATAGAACGGTTGCGGCAATTATAGGAGCGGGTATTTTGTTGTTTGTTTCCTATACAATTGGTATTTTTAACGAGAATTACTTTGTTATCTCGTTCGATGAAGCTGTTAGGGCTATCGATTTCAACGTCATTTTGCTCCTTATGGGCATGATGATAATCG
>JALTCA010000031.1:0-2842 GCA_027008245.1 Desulfurellales bacterium | reverse complement strand
CCTGCGCCAAAAGATACACCCATTTCTGCACCCTTACCCTTTTGAATTAGGATTAAACCGACAAGTATAAAACCCAAGATAACTTGAGTAACTATCAATATCGTAAGCATCAACTTACCCCCTTAGCCCTTTCAAACTCATCTATAATCTTTTTAAACGTACCAGCATCCAAGCTTGCAGATCCAACAAGAAAACCATCAACATCGTTGATTTGTGCCAATTCATAGGCGTTTTTATCCTTAACACTGCCGCCATACAATATTGGTACACCTTCAACTAAGCCTCTAATAAAAGAGTGCATCTCGCTTACCGTATCCAAATCCGCAGGGACACCTGTGCCTATAGCCCAAACAGGCTCATAGGCTATCACAACGCTGTTTAAATCCACGCCATCCAAAGCGGCGATAATCTGCCTCTCCACAACATCCTTTGTCTTACCATCCTTCCTTTGTGCAAGTGTCTCGCCAATGCACAGTATAGGTTTTAAACCATGCTCTATTGCACTTATAACTTTCTTATGTATATCAATGTCATTCTCGCCAAATATGTGCCTTCTCTCCGAATGACCAAGAATCACATACTCACAGCCCACACTTTTAAGCATAATCGGTGAAACCTCGCCTGTAAAAGCGCCATTCTCTTCAAAGTACATATTTTGAGCGCCGAGTTTAATCAAGCTATCTGAAAACACCCTTGATAACCTATCCAGAAAAACAAAAGATGGGCAAACGATCACCTCTGTCTTGTTCTTTATAATCTCTGTCATCCTTTCTGCCACGCTTTTAGCCTCATCTATGCCAAAGTACATCTTCCAATTGGCAGTAACAATATTCCTTCTCATTGTTTCCTCTCCAAAACTTCAATTGCAGGCAGCGTTTTACCTTCCAATAACTTTAACGATGCACCACCGCCTGTTGAAATGTAACTCATATTTGTCGACTGTCCAGCCCTCTCAACTGCATCTGCTGTATCACCACCACCAACAACGGTCAAGGCGTTCAGTGAACCTATGGCTTCCGCAATCTTATTTGTGCCATTAGTAAAAGCTTTTACCTCAAAAACACCCATCGGTCCATTCCAAACAACAACCTTCGCATCCTGTAGCACTTCTTTAAAAAGCTCGATGGACGCTGGTCCAATATCCAAGCCCATCATGCCTTTAGGTATCTCTTGGTATGGTACGACATGGTAATCGACTGTATCTTCAATGGATGTCGAACAGACAAAATCAACGGGTAGGTAGAACTTAACGCCCCTCTCTTTTGCCTTATCCATAACTCTTTTGGCCTCATCAACCAAATCTTCTTCAACAAGGCTATTGCCTGTCTTATAACCCAATGCCCTCAAGAATGTGAAAGCCTGAGCACCGCCAATAATAATTTTATCAGCTTTATTTAAAAGATTTATCAAGCAATCCAATTTTCCAGAAACTTTAGCCCCGCCAATAACGGCGACAAACGGTTTCTCCTCGATGGTAAATATCTTTTTAAAGTAATCGAGTTCTTTTTTAAGTAAAAAACCTCCAACAGCAATTTTTGCTATCTCTGGCAAGGCATAAACAGATGCATGCTTTCTATGACACACGCCAAACGCATCATTTACATACACATCAAATAGTTTAAGGAGTTTTTCGGCAAATTCTTGAGAATTCTTCTCCTCACCTTCCCAAAATCTCAAATTCTCAAGCAAGGCAACATCGCCCTCTTTCAGACTATTTACAAGCTCTTTTGCTTCTTCGCTCTCAAAATCTTCAACGAACACAACATTCTTTCCCAAAAGTGTCGACAGCCTTTTCGCTACAGGTCTTAATGAGTATTTTTCTACTCTTTTGCCTTTTGGTCTCCCCAAATGGCTTGCCAAGATTACCTTTGCCTTATTGTCTATTGCATACTGAATAGTTGGCAGAGCGGCTCTGATCCTGTTGTCATCTGTGATATTGCCGTTTTCATCCATCGGCACGTTGAAATCACACCGTATGAAAACCCTTTTACCAGTTATATCTAAATCGCTTAAATATCTCATAAGCCCTCTTTAGCCATTCTCAACATCAAATCTCTCAACCTTGAAGAATATCCCCACTCGTTATCGTACCACGTTAAAATCTTAACGAGGGTTCCATCAATGACCATCGTTTCAAGGCTATCAAATATGCTCGAATGCGGATTGCCATTTAAATCCTTTGATACAACAGGCTCATCTATGTATTGAACAATACCCTTCATCTCTGTTTCTGATGCTTTTTTAACAGCTTCATTTACTTTTTCAATCGTTGTGGCTTTCTCCACTTCCACCACTAAGTCAACTATGGACACGTTAGACGTAGGCACCCTTATGGAAATTCCATCAAGCTTTCCTTTAAGCTCTGGAACAACCAGCCCAACGGCAATTGCAGCACCAGTAGTTGTTGGGATTATGTTCTCTGCAGCGGCACGTGCCCTTCTCAAATCGTTGTGGGGCAAATCCAAGAGCCTCTGGTCATTTGTGTATGAGTGAACTGTCGTCATAAAGCCATGTATAATCTTGAAATTATCGTGGAGAATCTTTGCTATAGGCGATACACAGTTTGTCGTACATGATGCGTTGGAAATGATGTCGTTATTTTTAAAGTCAAAGCCTTTATCATTAACACCCAACACCACTGTAGGCACATCACCGCCACGCGCCGGTGCCGATATTACAACCTTTTTTGCCCCAGCTTTAAGATGGCCTTGGGCTTTATCGCGAGACCTAAAAAGACCCGTGGATTCAAGGGCAATGTCAACACCCAAATCCTTCCACGGTAGTTTCTCAGGCTCTTTTATGGCATAAACCCTGATCCTCTTGCCATCAAAAACTATGGTGT